>NZ_CVTS01000031.1:163142-235629 GCF_900004755.1 Pseudomonas sp. 25 R 14
ACCTCATGCTCGTCGCCGTGGCCGCCGGTGATCAACAGGTGCTTGATGAATGGCAGCAGTTTCTCGGCGCACTGGTCCGCCGTACCTTCGGGCAGTTCGGCGAGGATGCGCGCTTCAGGCAGGTTGGGCGTGGCAATCAGCGACAAGGGCAACAGCCGCTCGCGCATGGCATAGCCGACCTCGTCCTTGCCCAGGCTGCCACCGCCACCGGCACGCAGCACCGGGTCGCAGACTACCGGCAGGTGCGGGTGCTCCTTGAGCAGTTCGACCACGGTGTCGACCATGACGGTGGAACCGAGCATGCCCAACTTGACCGCTGCAACTTCGGAGTCGCCAAGCACGGCATTGGCCTGGGCCAGCACCCACTCGCGGTCGAGTACGCGGAAATCGCTGACATTCACGGTGTTCTGCACGGTCAGCGCGGTCACGGCCGGAGCCGCATGACAGCCTTGGGCGAGCAGGGCTTCGATATCTGCCTGCAAGCCGGCGCCACCACTGGGATCATGGCCGGAGAGACAGAGGACAACAGGGCGAGAGCTGTAGATATTCATGGTGCGCGAGCTTACCACCAAACGCTTTTTGCGTGGCTGTCGGGCAGTGCTTGTATTTTGCTTCGGAATATCAAGAAAAGTGGCTATAGGCCATTATTTATTTCTGGCAGTTATCGCTCTGAAAGCCCCGGCCTAGAGCCTTTCAAAAAATTATTTCAATGGTGTCTTTTGGCCTTTACCGGCTATGCTAGAGTGGATCCAAACAACTTAATGTATCGCCGGTGTACGTCTTCTCAAAAGGAATGGGGGGCTTTTGACATAACCGGACAGGCCACGCTGGGGCTCTATGCGCTATTTGCTGATGTTTCTCTTGTGCGGGCTGCCGATGCTGGCCGGCGCCGTCGAGTTCAATGAAACCACCCGCAGCCTTCCCCTGGGCCGGGTCATGCAAGTACTCGAAGATCCAAGTGGCAGCGTCACTCTCGCCGACGCCCGTTCTGCGGCACTGGCCGATCGCTACACCCGCCATGATAAAGACACCCTCAATGCTGGTTATTCGCGCTCGGCGTTCTGGCTCAAGGTCGACCTGCATTACCTGCCCAAGGATCCGAAGGCCCTGCGCACCTGGTTGCTGGAGCTGGCCTATCCGCCCCTTGATCATCTGGAGTTGTACGTCCCTGATGATACCGGCGCCTACCGACTGGCCGGGCGCACCGGTGATGCATTGCCGTTTGCCAGTCGCGAGATTCGCCAGAACAACTACCTGTTCAATGTCGACTTCAAGGCCGGCGAGCAGAAAACCCTCTATTTGCGCCTGCAAAGCGAAGGCTCGATCCAGGCGCCGCTGACCCTGTGGTCGAGCACCGCCTACCTGGAAGATCAGCCGCTGCGCCTGTATGTGCTGGGCCTGATCTACGGCGTGTTGCTGGGCATGCTGGTGTACAACCTGTTTATCTACCTCAGCGTGCGCGACACCAGCTACCTCTATTACATCCTCTATATCGCCTCGTTCGGCATGTACCAGCTCTCGGTGAATGGCGCGGCGGTGGAATATTTCTGGCCCGACAACCCCTGGTGGGCGAATGCGGCGACGCCGTTCCTGATCGGCGCGTCGGCGTTGTTCGGCAGCCTGTTTGCCCGCAGCTTCCTGCATACCGCCCTCTACAGTCGCTGGCTGGACCGGCTGTTGCTGGTGCTGGTGGGCACGGGGGCGGTGGTGATGTTGTTGTCGCTGATGACCAGCTACGCCCTGGCCCTGCGCCTGGCGACTGCGCTGGCATTGATTTTTACCGTGACCATTTTTGTCGCCGGGATCAAGGCCTGGTGCTGCGGCCAGCGCGTGGCGCGGTATTTCATCATTGCCTGGTCGGCGTTCCTGATCGGCGGGGTGGTCAACACGATGATGGTGCTGGGCTACTTGCCCAATGTGTTTTTCACCATGTATTCCAGCCAGATCGGCTCGGCCATTGAAGTCGCCCTGTTGTCCCTGGCCCTGGCCGACCGCATCAACGCAATGCGCGAACAACAGGCGCAGATCCTGTTTGAGGCCAGCCAGAAACTGGAGGTGCTCAACCAGCAACTGGCCCACAGCAACCAGTTGAAAGACGAATTCCTCGCGACCCTGACCCATGAACTGCGCACGCCGATGAATGGGGTGATCGGTTCATTGGAGTTGATGCAGACCGTGCCCCTGTCCGGGGACCTGGCGCAGTACCAGCACACCGCCGCCGGTTCGGCGCGGGACATGATGCGCATGGTCAACGGCATCCTCACCCTTACCGAGCTTCAGGCCGGTCGCCTTGGCGCGCAGCCGCAGGTGTTCAGCCTGCGCGGGGTGCTCAATACCTTGCGCCAGCAGTTCCTGGGCAACGCCCAGGGCAAGGGGCTGGAGTTTTCCATCGACGTGGCGGGCGAGTTGCCGGATCGCCTGGAGGGGGATGCTGGCAAACTGATGCAGTGCCTGGAGTGCCTGCTGGATAATGCGTTCAAGTTTACCCACGAAGGCGCGGTGCGCGTGCGCGTGGTGGGACTGCCCCGGGCCGATGGTCATTTGCATCTGACGTTTATCGTCACCGATACCGGTATTGGTTTTGCCCACCTGGATGAGGCAACTTTGTATCAGCGTTTCTTCCAGGTGGACGGCTCGACCACCCGTGAATATGGCGGCCTGGGCATTGGCCTGGCGATCTGCCGGCAGTTGATCGAATTGCTCGGCGGGCGCCTGACCCATCATTCCGAACCGCGCAAAGGCAGTCGCTTCCAGTTGGAAGTGGCCGTGATTGCGGTGCCGCCTGAGCCGGCACGGGTGGTTGATTGGCAGCGCTCGCCCCAGGATTGCACGGTATTGCTGGTGGATGACAATAGCGTCACGCAGTTGGTCCTGCGCGGGATGTTGCTCAAGCTGGGTTACCGGGTGAAAGTGGCAGGCAGCGGCCCGGTGGCGTTGGCGATGTTGCAGGACGCGGCATTTGATGCGGTGCTGCTGGATGTGCCCGAGGATGGTTTCTCCCTGTGCTGCCAGGTCCGGGCCTTGCCAGGCTGTGGCGAACTGCCGGTGATTGCCTTGAGCGACTCACTGCAAGGCAGTGCGCGCCAGCATTGCCACGGCGTCGGCCTTACCGAGCAGTTGGTCAAGCCGGTACGTTTTGAGCTGTTGCAAGCGGTATTGCAGCGGCGCCTGCTGTGTCCGTTAGAGGGTGAAAGCGCCGGCAGTTAGGCGTATATGCCACTTTTTTAAGCGCGGTGACGATGCTTAACTGAAATGAAGGCCTCACTGAAGCTGGCCTTTTATCAGGAGGCCCGTCATGAATCTGCACCCGTTCGCCGAAACCCACGACGTTACCAACCAGCCGCCGTCATTGGATGGCGCCAACCTGTATCGCCTCGACCTGCCCTTGCAGGAGTGGTCGCGGCGCTTTGGCGCGGGCTGGGCCGAGGCGCGGATTGATGCCTACGGCGCCCTGGCAGGCGGGCCGCTGATGGCGGCGGGGTTCCTGGCGAATCAGAACAAGCCGGTGTTCAACAGCCATGATCGTTATGGCCACCGGATTGACCTGGTGGAGTTCCACCCGGCCTATCACGAACTGATGCGCACGGCCGTTGAACATGGCTTGCCGTCATTGCCCTGGGCCCATCCCCAGGCTGGCGCCCATGTCGCACGCGCCGCCATGACCTACCTGCACAGCCAGGCGGAAGCCGGCACCGGTTGCCCGCTGACCATGACCTTCGCCTGCGTGCCGGCCCTGCGCCTGCAGCCGGATCTGGCTGACACCTGGCTGGCGAAAATCCTCAACACCGAATATGACCCCCGCAACGTCGGCATTGCCCATAAGGCCGGTGCAACCATCGGCATGGCCATGACCGAGAAGCAGGGCGGTACCGATGTGCGTGCCAACACCACCCGCGCTTACCCCGTGGGTGCCGGTGGTCCTGGCCAGCCCTATGAATTGGTGGGGCACAAGTGGTTTTGCTCGGCGCCGATGTGCGACGCCTTCCTGACCCTGGCCCAGACTGACAAGGGCCTGACCTGTTTCCTGCTGCCCCGGCACCGCCCGGACGACACGCGTAACCAGTTCTATATCCAGCGCCTGAAAAACAAACTCGGCAACTGTTCCAACGCCTCCAGCGAAGTCGAGTTCCGTGGCGCCCTGGCCTGGATGATCGGCGAAGAAGGCCGAGGTGTGCCGACTATCATCGAGATGGTCGCCATGACCCGTTTCGATTGCATGGTCGGTTCCAGCGCCTTGATGCGCCAGGCGCTGACCCAGGCCAGCCATCATTGTGCCCATCGTACGGTCGGTGGCCGCGTGCTCAGTGAACAACCCTTGATGCAAAACGTGCTGGCCGATCTCGCCCTGGAGAGCGAGGCGGCCCTGGCCTTGAGCCTGCGCATGGGCCGGGCGCTGGACCATCTGGGCGATGAGCAGGAAGCCAAGTTCGCACGGCTGGTGACGGCAGTGGGCAAGTATTGGATCTGCAAGCGCGCGCCGGCAATGATCAACGAAGCCGCCGAATGCATGGGCGGCGCCGGGTATGTCGAAGACAGCATCCTGCCGCGCCTGTACCGTGAGGCGCCGGTCAACTCGACGTGGGAAGGTTCTGGCAACGTGCAATGCCTGGACGTGCTGCGGGCCTTGTCGAAAGAGCCTGGGGTGTTGGAGACATTGTTTGTCGAATTGGGCGATGGGCATGGCGATAAACGCCTGGCGCGGCATATCGAGCAATTGAAATCGGCGTTTATGGACACCCAGGACATCCAGTACCGGGCGCGGCAACTGACCGAAGATATCGCCGTGGCGTTGCAGGCCAAGTTGTTGCTGGAGGCGGGCAATGCCAGTGTCAGCGATGGGTTTATGGCCAGCCGCTTGGGTGAGTCATCAGGGCGGGTGTACGGCACCTTGCCACGGGGGGTGGATGTGCAGGCCATCGTCGCCCGCTCAACTCCTGTGTAAACGCGATCCCATGTAGGAGCTGGCTTGCCAGCTCCTACCCTGAATCACATGCCAATTCAGATTTTGCGTCTGGCGGCGATGCAGGCAAGATGAAGGCCTGCACGTCAGAACACAGGATGCTTACCGTGACCGAAGCTTTTGTTGTCGTCCAAACCGCCGAAGAGGCCGTGGACCGGCTGGCGGCCCTGCATGAGCGGGCCACCAGCGCGCTCAATCAGGCCCTCAAGCAATACCTCAAGGATCGCGTCGAACCCGACGCCGCACAACGTGCACTGTTTCGCTACCCGGAACTGCGCCTGACCTACCACTGCCATGGCGAAGTCCCACAGACCACTCGGGCCTATGCCAAGGTCCAGTTGCCGGGCACCTACAGCGTCACCGTCACCCACCCGGCGGCGTTCCGCAAATACTTGCTGGAGCAACTGGTGCCGTTGATGCACGACTTCACCGTGACGGTAGAAGTGGGCGTCAGCCAGCAGAACATCCCTTACCCGTACGTGGTGGAGCAGGGCGACGAGTTGGCCGGCTCCGGTGTGACCGCAGCGACCCTGGCGCGGGTGTTCCCGAGTACCGATCTGTCCGCCGCCACCGATGGCATTGCCGACGGCCTTTATGATTGGGAAAACACCGATCCACTGCCCCTGGCGCTGTTCGATGCGGCCCGCGTGGATTTCTCCCTGCGCCGCCTGGTGCACTACACCGGCAGCGACTGGCGCCATGTGCAGCCGTGGATTCTGCTGACCAACTACCACCGCTATGTCGACCAGTTCATCGTCCATGGCCTGGAACAGTTGCGCAGTGACCCACGCTTTATCCGCATGGTGTTGCCGGGTAACGTGATCATCGACAAGAACATGGACCATGGCGAAGCGTCTGCCATTGCCGCCGGCGTGGTCTGGCACCGTTACCAGATGCCGGCCTACCACTTGCAGGCCAGCGACGGCCACGGCGTAACCCTGGTCAACATCGGTGTCGGCCCGTCCAACGCCAAGAACATCACCGACCACTTGGCAGTATTGCGTCCACATTGTTGGCTGATGATTGGTCACTGCGGCGGCCTGCGCCAATCCCAGACCATCGGCGACTATGTGCTGGCCCACGCTTATATGCGTCGCGACGGGATTCTCGACCGCGTGGTACCGCCGAACATCCCGATCCCGGCCCTGGCCGAAGTACAGATGGCGTTGCAGCAAGCGGCGGCCAATGTCACCGGCGAGAAGGGCGAAGAGCTGAAAAAGCGCCTGCGCACCGGCACCGTGTTGACCTACGACGACCGCAACTGGGAGCTGCGTTGGGCCCAGGAACGCCCGTTGATCAACCTGTCCCGTGCCGTAGCGGTGGATATGGAAAGCGGCACCATCGCAGCCCAAGGCTACCGTTTGCGAGTGCCTTACGGCACGTTGTTGTGCGTCTCGGACAAACCGCTGCACAGTGAGATCAAGTTGCCAGGTTCGGCCAACGCGTTCTATGAGCGTGCTGTCAGCCAACACTTGAAGATCGGTATCGAGGCGGTGGACTTGTTGCGCACCGAGCTCAACTCGTTGCATTCGCGCAAACTGCGCAGCTTTGACGAGCCGCCGTTCCGCTAAATAGCGGGGTGGTTATTTAACGGTCAGGCCACTAGCATGGTCGGTCCTGACCGTTAGATGTTTCGTTGCCATGTCCCGTCCTGCCCGTCCCGACTCGCGCCGCCCTGGCGTGAAACCTCCCCATGCCGCTGCTCGCCGTGTTGCCAAGGCGCCGCCGGCCGAGCCGAAGTTGATCCTGTTCAACAAACCCTTCGACGTGCTGACTCAGTTCAGTGATGAAGGCGGGCGCGCGACCCTCAAGGATTTCATCGACATTCCGGGGATCTATCCGGCCGGGCGCCTGGATCGGGACAGTGAGGGCCTGTTGCTGCTGACCAATGATGGCCAGTTGCAGGCGCGGATTGCCGACCCCAAGCACAAGTTGGCGAAAACCTATTGGGTGCAAGTGGAAGGCGAGCCCACCGAGGCGCATCTGCAACGCCTGCGCACTGGCGTTGAATTAAATGACGGTATGACGTTGCCGGCTGAAGCCCGGCGACTGGATGAGCCAGAACTATGGCCGCGCAACCCGCCGGTGCGGTTTCGTAAAAACCTGCCGACCTATTGGCTGGAACTGGTGATTCGCGAGGGACGCAACCGCCAGGTACGGCGCATGACCGCCGCCGTGGGCTTGCCGACCTTGCGCCTGGTGCGGGTAAAAATCGGCGATTGGTCGATTGAAGGCCTGGGCCAAGGCCAGTACCGCGAAGTACCGGCGCGTTTATAAAGCCCCGGATTCGATCAGGCCGATCACCACGCTCTTGATGATGAACGCGGCCACGCCCAGGCCTAGCACGAAGAACAGAATCATCGAGCCAAAGCGCCCGGCCTTGGATTTCTTCGCCAGGTCCCAGACGATAAAGCCCATGAAAATGATCAGGATGGTGACCAGGCCGGTCATCATCCACTCTTCAAACAGCACGGGGTCAATCGAATTCATTGGGCAGTTTCCGACAAAGGCAGGCGCGAAGTATAAGGCAGCGAGGCACGCTCAAAGTTGACCTGCGTCGGTACGTCGCACACAGATCCAGCGGTTGAAACACAATCCAGATGTGGGAGCGGGCTTGCTCGCGATAGCGGTGTGCCCGTCGCCGAATGCATTGACTGACGCACCGCTATCGCAGGCAAGCCAGCTCCCACATGGGGTTGGTGGTGAGTCTTAGGTCCGCAGGTGAGTCAACGGCAACTCCGTGCTGTTAAGCACCTGGTTGAGCACAAAACTTGAGCGCACGCTGGTCACCCCTTCAATCCGGGTCAGGTGGCCCAGCAGCAGTTTTTGATAGTGATCCATATCCGGCACCACCACCTTCAACTGATAGTCGGCATCCATCCCGGTGACCAGGCTGCATTCCAGCACCTGCGGCAAGGTGCGGATGGCCGCTTCGAAGTTCTCGAAACGCTCGGGTGTGTGTCGGTCCATGCCGATCAGCACGTAGGCCGTGAGGCTCAGGCCGAGCATCTTGCGGTCGAGCAGGGCGACCTGGCGTGAGATGTAGCCGTCGTCCTCCAATTGCTTGACCCGGCGTGAGCAGGGCGAAGGCGACAGGCCGATGCGCTCGGCCAGCTCCTGGTTGGAGATCCTCGCGTCGCGCTGTAATTCCGCCAAAATACTCAGGTCGTATCGGTCAAGTTTGCTCATTGAGATGGCCTTTATCGTAACTATTGCTGCGAATTATCTATCCAGGGTTAAAAATTGCGCAAGCACTGTTTATTGACGCAATCTTCGCAATCATCTATCGGGGCTTCACGCCTATGATTACCAACAGAATCACTGCCCGGACATACAGTCCACTGCAGCCCGCCGAATCAGGCCGGCTGCGGCCCGCCAACCCCACCGGGTTGTGCCGGCCCCCGGGCTGCACACTGTCCACAAGACGGCGTGAGGTGAGCCAACGTCATAAGCGTTGAGCCAGGACGAAGTTCTCAAGGGGTGGCCGACGGGCTACCCCTTTTCTTTTGCCGACGAAAAATGTTCGGCTGGCTGATAACCTGTGGCAGAACCGGGCCCGGCTTTTCCAGTCTCATGCATAGGCCCTAATCCGCAGTGAGGAATAGCATGAAGCGCATCTGGCGTTTGGCAGGTGTAGGTGTGTTGATGGTCACCTTGGGTACGCAGGTGATGGCTGACGAGCGAGACAACTCACCCCGCCAGGGGCAAGGCCCGCAGGGCGGTGGTGGCGGGCAGCGAGAGCGTGGCCCCGAAGGCGGTGGGCGCCCGGCGAATAACCCGCCGCGAGCGGAAAATACTCAGCCACGTCCACAGAATCAGCATTTCGAGCGCAATGGCCAGAGCGGTCAAAATGGCCAGTGGCAAGCTCGCCCCCAAGGCAATGAACCTTCGCGCCCGGCGCCCCAGGCCGGGAGCAATCTGCCGATCCAGGCCCGCCCCGATTCCGTGAACCAGACCCAGGAGCCGCGCCAGGGTAACTACCGTGACATTCCCCGGCGCAACGATGGCAACCCGCGCTGGGAAGCCGGCGGCCCCGGTTCGCGTCCTGGCTACAACGGCCACCCCAATGACAACCGCTGGCCGGGTCGCCCCGACGGGCACGGCAATGGCTGGGGCCCGGGCCCACAATATCGGCCCGGGTACACGGTGGAGCGTTTCCCCGATCGCAATTACCGCGTGCCCTATCGTGGCCAGGATTATTTCTTCTCCGGGGGTTATTGGTATCGGCCCCAGGGCCCGCGCTATGTAGTGGTCACACCTCCCTATGGGATTCGTGTGCATTACCTGCCGGACTATGCGCGGGAAGTGTGGGTGGGCAGCGCGCTGTTTTTCCTCGCCGCCGGCGCCTATTACAGCTATGAGACCAGCACCCAGCAGTACGTGGTGGTGCAACCGCCAGTCGCCAGTCTGCCGCCACAGCCGGCGCCCCAGGGCAATGGTTATGACGTGGTCGCCTATCCCGTCAACGGCCAATCACCCGCCCAAGTGCAGCAGGACGGTTATGACTGCTATCGCTGGGCGGTACAGCAGAGTGGCTTCGATCCTCAGACAGTCACCTACGCCCCCGCGCCTGCGGTGGTGCAAACCTACCGCCAGGCCCAGGGCAACTGCCTGGGCAGCCGTGGCTATCAGGTGACCTACTAGGCCTTGTTGCCGGTAACCACTTCCTGCGGATCGGCGTGCACCAGCACCTCAGCCCGCGGGTAGGCTTTCTGGATGGCATCGGCGGCCTGGTCGCTGATGCCATGGGCCACCAACAGGCTCAACTCCCCCGGTAATTCCAGGTGCAACTGCACAAACCAGTGATTGCCGGAAACCCGTGTGCGCAAGTCATGGGCGCCCAACACGCCGGGCACGCCACGGGCCAGTTCCAGCATATGCTGGCTGACCTCGGCCGGCAGTTCCTCGTCCATCAGCACGGCAAAACTTTCCCGGGCGATCTGGATCGCGCTCCACAGGATGTAGGCGGCGATCCCAAGCCCGAACCAGGCATCGACCTGATGCAAGCCAAAGGCCGCCAGCACCAGCGCCAGGAGGATGCTGCCATTGAGCAGCAGGTCCGAGCGGTAGTGCAGCGAGTCGGCGCGCACCGCGTTCGAGCCGGTTTCGCGAATCACCCGATGTTGCAGGATCAGCAGCGCCACGGTCAGCGCCAGCGACAGCACAATCACCGCAATGCTCAGCCAGGGTGCGCCCACAGGCTCGGGGTGCTGCAAGCGTTGGTACGCCTGGAAGGCGATCAGCACCGCACTGCCGGCGATAAACAGCGCCTGGGCCATGCCCGCCAGGGACTCCGCCTTGCCATGGCCATAACGGTGGTCGTCATCGGCCGGGCGCAGGGCGTAATGCACCGCCAGCAGGTTGAGCAACGACGTCACGCCGTCGAGCAGCGAGTCGGTCAACCCGGCGAGCATGCTCACCGAGCCGCTGAACCACCAGGCGACGGCTTTACCGATAATCAGGATGCTGGCCACGCCGACCGAGGCGCGGGTGGCCAGGCGCAATAGCCGGGCGTGTTCGGTGCTGGTGGTCATGGGGCGATCAAGTCCTTACGCAGCCGGTTGCAGGCCCAGCATCGCGAGTTGTTGCACGCTGCCCTTGAACTGGATCAGGCGCGGGTCGTCCAGCGGCAGGCTGCGGCCGGTTTCGTGCTCGATGATGGTTTGCAGCTTGGTGTTATCCACCTTGCCGTCGGCGCCGATGGCTTGTTGCAGTTTTTCTGGCGCGACCTGGGCGGTCTTGCCGGGTTCGAAATAGATGGCGCCGGTGGCGAAGTCCACACCAAAGGCGATCAGGCCGGGGATGACATAGAACAGCAGGCCGAGCGCATCGAGTACGGCAATCGTCGGGTCGATCTTGCCGTCGATCTGGCCACGGCGGTCAGGATAGAAAATCGAACCGCAGGCGGTCAGTTGGCTCAACAAGGTGACGGCCAGAACACCGCCGATGACACGGGAAGCAATACGCATGGGACTCTCCTGAACACTTTATGGCGTGACTATAAAACATATCTACCGGGTGCCTCTTATCTAATGCGTGGGCTGGCTTGCCTGCGATGGCCCAGCCATAGGGTAAGCGAGCAAGCGACGACAGAGATAGCCAGGTACGGAATCAATGCATAGGTGAAGCTGCCGGTATGCCCTTTGATGATGCCTATTAGATAAGTCCCGGCAAACACTCCAAGGTTGTTCAGCGCATTGATAAGGGCAATCGCCATCGCGGCATTACGAGCAGGAATCATCTCGGTGGCGAGCGCCCAGAATGGCCCTTTGATCATTGAGGCGGCACTGATTGCAATGCATAAAATGATAATGGTCGGGATGAGCGCATTGACAAATATGATACTGGTCAATGCAACTGCGCCTACTGCTAGAGGGATTGCCAAGTGCATGACTCGCTCCCCTGTCTTATCGGAGTGGCTACTCCAAAAGTACATGGCGACACTTGCAAACGCGAAAGGAATAGAATTAAGAAAGCCAATTTGCATGGTGGTGAGGTTGAAAGTACTGATGATCTGCGGCTGCCACAACGAGAGGCCGTTCGTGACAGATGTCCCGCCAATATAGATTAGAGTAAGTGCCAAAACATACTTGTTGCAGAAAAGCTTCCAAACATCAGAAAAAGAGGCACGAGTTTTTTCGGTTGGAACTTTTTCAACTTGGCCTGACAGCCAGGTTTTATCTCCCTCAGTCAAAAACGAGGCTCTACTTACGCTATGAGGGAGAACCCACAAGGCTGCAATGCCCAAGAAAATGGCTGGGGAGCCTTCAATGATGAAAAGCCAGTGCCAGCCACGCATTCCAAACCAGCCGTCGAGCAACAATAGCATTGCCGACAAAGGCGAGCCCAAGACGCTCGATAGCGGCAAAGCAATCATCAGGATCGCCACCGCCCGGCTGCGATGACCGCTCGGAAACCACAGGGTGAGGTAGTAGATGACACCGGGAAAGAAGCCCGCTTCAGTGACACCCAGTAAAAACCGGAGAATATAGAATGAGTACGGCCCAGAAACCGCGGCCATGCAACTGCTGACGAGACCCCAGGAAACCATGGTCAATGCTAGCCAGCGAACAGGGCCAAAGCGTTCAAGAAGCATGTTTGCAGGTACCGCAAAAATGCAGTAAGCAATAAAGAACAGGCCTGCGCCAAAGCCAAACGCGGCATCGCTCAAGGCAATATCTGATTTCATCTGCAATGCGGCAAATGCAATGTTGACCCGATCAAGTGAGGCAAGGAAATATCCCAGTGTAACGAATGGAAGGATTCGCCACGCGACCTTGTTCATTACCCCGCGTTCAATATCTTGCTGTGCTTGTGTCATATTGATTTCATCCCAAGCAGTCAGGCCCGAAGTCGGGTGGTTTTTTATAAAAGTCGGTCGACGAGCCAGTTGTCGATTAATCCGGATATGGTCAGATTGTTTTTCTCAAGCATTGGTAAATGAGAATTTCCATATATCCCTTGTTCGGGCAAGTCCAATGCGTCAACACGTCCTCCAGCAGAAGCCAGGGCGTGGAAATAGGCGTCAGTTCGCGCTCTGATGGCCGGCCATCGTGCATCCAGGGACAAGTGATCCCCGTATACCGTGAGGATCGGAGTCTCTTTTAGCAGGCGTTTTTCAATGCCTTCTTTCGTACCGGCCTGAGAGGGCTCTATCGCCACAATGGCTGCAACTTTGTGTGGTACTAATTCAGCTGCACGAATAGCAAAATGGCCACCCTGCGAATGAGCGATCAATACGACCGGTTGTTCCAACTCCTTGAGCATTTGAACGTAAGCGTTCAGGGTAAGCTCGTCGGTAGCTGCCCAGCGAGGAACAATCTGCTTCATGAACGTTTTAAACGCATGGAGCGGGAACTGGCAGTGCGGGTATGCAGCCCTCTGTAAGCTGCTGGCGCAGAGGTCACTGACACGTTTACCTATCCGGAATTGTGTGAACGTATCCTGGTGAGTTCGCAGTAATGCCGGTTCCGAAAACTCATCTTCTCGTGGTGCCCAGCCAGACCTTCCCCGTTCTACCGCATCAATATTAAAAACAGACCAGCCCCGTTTCAGAAAGTCGTTCAACCAACCAGGGCGCCCATCAGGGGTTGATTCCCATACTGCGCCGGTCATAGACCCACCATGACAAAAGACTATGGGGGGGCGGTCTTGAGCTGACGCATTTATGACAAACTGTACATACATCTGCCCAACACAAGCCGTACCATTGGGGTTGATCTTGACTGGCACTCCGTTTGGGGCCAATACGTACTCTTCCATGGGATTGTCGCAATAGTCGACATGATGCCCGCCTACAAAGTAAGAGCCAATGGAATTAATGCTCACTGGGTTTGAGGTTTCTTTAGCCGTAATTATCATAAGAAATTCCGGAAGTGGTCTTGAAGCTTGTTGGAAAGTTGCTTGATGACAGGAAGGCATGTATTTAACTTGCTGTCAGTCATTCTGGAGTTCGGGCCTCCAATGGTCACCGAACCGATGACAAGGTTTCGAATATCCAAGATAGGGAAGCTCAGTCCAACAACATCAGAGAGCCTTTCACTTCGGCTTATGGAAAACCCCGATGATTGAACATTTTTCAAATCCTCCTGGAGGGCCGTTTTGCGTGTTTCACGGTCGGCGCCAGACTTTGGAGCGAATACATCTTCCAGAATGGCCATTTGTTGATCGCGAGGCAGGAACGCTAGCATTGCTTTTCCCCGTGACCCCAGGTGCAACGGCGTTCGTTCGCCCGGATTGATGTTCAATTGGACATGTTCGCTACTCTTGGCAACCTGCACGCATACGGCGGTGCGGTTTTCGAGGAAGTTCAGGTAGACGGTCTCGCCTTGGCCCAGGGCTACTTCCTGGAGCCATGTCGCCGGGGCGTCGCAAAGCTGTAAGCGATCCCGGTACAGAACTCCGAGCTCCCAGAAACGGACACCCAATTCATATCGTCGTGTTTCAGGTTGCTGTCGAAGGAACCCCTTTTTCGCAAGGGTCGACATGATCCGTTGGACAGCAGACGGAGACAGCCCTGTCTGTTGGCTCATCTCCCGTACACCCCAACTAGGGTGGTGAGCAGTGAAATACCCTAAAAGCTCCAAGGAAATATCTAGTGTTTTCAGCGGCATGATCTTTTGTTCCTCTATTTGGAACACTGTTTCTTTATTAGGTTTGCAACTTTGTTCCTTCCTATAAAAGCTTGTCAAGCAATTGCTTGTAGGTCTATTCGTATGTTGATTTTTTGGTGTTAGTTGGGGTGGGTAAAGAATTTGTTGGAGGGGCGTGGTTTATTACTAATAAAGGGGTGTGTTGCTTGTTCCTTTATTAGCAACACTTAGTGTTGGCTGTAGCGCCAGTTAGCAGCTTGGCACTGAATGGCAATGAAATATTTCAGGGTATTAAAGAGCTTCTACTCTCTATATGCCTGTTTATCTCTCCCAAAAGACTACTGGCGGATGATCCGTTGGTGGCTGAAGTCACCGGACGGATCAAGCTCCGCAGCCATCATATGAAGGTCTAAGTGTGGGAGCGCATTCCATAGGGAGATGGCATCGCCTCTGAGACCATCGATATCCAGCAGTTCGCCGTTATACTCGCCGTTCTGCCTTGGAGCCAGTATGAATTCGTTGCCAATCGATGATGTTTTACCCGCCTTGCGTGAAGCCTTGGCGACGCGCCATGAAGCCGTGCTTGAAGCACCGCCCGGTGCCGGTAAAACCACACGGGTTCCGTTGGCGCTGTTGAATGAAACCTGGCTGGCTGGGCAAACCATCCTGATGCTTGAACCTCGTCGGCTAGCGGCCCGCGCCGCCGCCGAGCGACTGGCCAGCGAGCTGGGGGAAAAGGTCGGGGAGACCGTTGGCTATCGGATCCGCCTGGACAGCAAGGTCGGCCCCAATACCCGTATCGAAGTGGTCACCGAAGGCATCCTCACCCGTCGCCTGCAGGATGACCCGGCGCTGGATGGCGTAGGCCTGTTGATCTTCGACGAGTTCCACGAGCGCAGCCTCGACGCCGACCTGGCGCTGGCCCTGAGCCTCAATGGCCGTGAGCTGTTTCGCGACGAGCAACCGCTGAAAATCCTCCTGATGTCCGCCACCCTTGAAGGCGAACGCCTGTCGGGTCTGCTCGACGACGCACCGATCCTGCGCAGTGAAGGACGCATGTACCCGGTGCAGATGCGCTGGGGGCGACCGTTCCAGCCCGGTGAATTTATCGAGCCACGGTTGGTGCAGACCATCCTTGAAGCCCTGCACGACGAAACCGGCAGCGTGCTGGTATTTCTACCCGGTCAGGCAGAAATTCGCCGGGTCAATCAACAGTTGGCGGACGCCTTGGGTGAGCGCAGCGATGTACTGCTCTGCCCGTTGCATGGCGAACTCGACCTGACGGCCCAGCGGGCGGCCATTGACCCGGCACCCGCCGGCAAGCGCAAGGTGGTGCTGGCCACCAACATCGCCGAGACCAGCCTGACCATCAATGGCGTGCGGGTGGTGATTGACGCCGGGCTGGCGCGGGTCCCGCGCTTTGACCCCGGTAGCGGCATGACCCGCCTTGATACCCAGCGCATTTCCCGCGCCAGTGCCACGCAACGCGCGGGTCGGGCAGGGCGGTTGGAGCCGGGCGTGTGCTATCGCTTGTGGTCCGAGGACCAGCATGAAGGGCTGGCGGCCTATGGCAGCGCGGAAATTCTTTCGGCGGACCTGGCCGGCCTCGCGCTGCAACTGGCGCGCTGGGGTGTGACGCCGACACAACTGGTATGGCTCGATGTACCGCCCACGGCCGCCTATGCCCAGGCCCAGGACTTGCTGGAGCGACTGGGCGCATTAAAGGACGCGACCTTGACCCCCCACGGGCAGAAAATGGCCAGCCTGCCGGCGCACCCGCGTATCGCACACTTGTTGTTGCGTGGTCAGGACCTGGGGTTGGCGAACATGGCGTGTGATGTCGCCGCGCTACTGGGTGAGCGCGATATCCTGCGTGGTGCCGGTGCGGATTTGCACAGTCGCCTGGCGTTGTTGTCCGGCGAGGAGCGGGCCCGTGGCACCCAGGGTGGCGTGCAGCGGGCCAGGCAGTTGGCCCGCCAATATCGCGGCTATCTACGAGGCAAGGCCGAACAGCCCGTCGCCGATCCCGATCACCCGCGTTGGCTTGGGGCGTTACTGGCACTGGCTTACCCGGATCGGGTGGCCCAGCAGCGTCGTGCCGGGGGCGCCGAATATCGCCTGGCCAATGGCCGTGCGGCGCTGTTTGCCGAAGCCGACAGCCTGATGAAGCAAGCGTGGCTGGTCATCGCCGACCTGGGCAGCCGTCAGGGGCAGCGTGAAGAGCGGATCTACCTGGCTGCAGACTTTGATCCGGCGTTGTTCGATTCGGTATTGGCCGAACAGGTGCGCTGTCTTGACCAACTGGATTGGGACGAGCGCGAAGGCGTGTTGCGTGCCGAACGCCAGCGCAAGGTCGGTGAATTGGTGCTCAGTCGCGAGCCGTTGACCGGTCTCGACGAGTCTGCTCGCAGCCAGGCGCTGGTCAATCTGGTGCGGCGCAAAGGCCTGGAATTGCTGCCCTGGACTGCGGAGCTGCGCCAGTGGCAGGCCCGCGTCATGCTGTTGCGCCAACTGGACGCCGGCCAGGTCAGTGAATGGCCAGATGTCAGCGACAGCGCCTTGCTCGCCAGCCTTGAACACTGGTTGATGCCGTACCTGGGCAAGGTCTCGCGCTTGAGCCATTTTGCCAACCTGGATCTATCGAGTTTCCTGCATAACCTGCTGCCCTGGCCGTTGCCGCAACGCCTGGACGAGTTGGCGCCGCACCATTTGAAAGTGCCGTCGGGGTCTTCGGTGCGTTTGGACTACAGCGAACAACCGCCGATCCTCGCGGTGCGCTTGCAGGAGCTGTTTGGCCTGGCTGACACCCCGCGCATCGCCGGTGGGCGGCAAGTGGTGAAGCTGCACCTGCTCTCGCCCGCACGGCGGCCGGTGCAGGTGACGCAGGATCTGGCGAACTTCTGGCGCAGTACCTACGCCGAGGTGAAGAAGGATCTGAAGGGCCGGTATCCCAAGCATTATTGGCCGGATGATCCTTTGGTGGCTGAGGCGACTGCGCGGATCAAACCCCGAAAATAACCTTGAACACGCCACCGATCAAAAATGTGTGCGAGCAAGCCCACACACATTGGTTTTGTAGTGTTGGTTATTGCGCGGCGGGCAATAAGAACCGCGCAATCACCGGCAGGTGATTGGAAATACGCAACGTATCGTCCTGCCGCACCCGGGCCTCCACTTTCTTCAGCCTTGGGCTGTAGAACAGATAATCCACCGTGCGATCCGGTCCGTCGAGGCTCGGGTCATTGGGGAAGTGGGTCAGCCACTGCGCCCGGTCGATGCCGCTGGATTGGCTGTTGCTGGGCACCATCGGGTATTTGTCCCACAGCAGATGCAGCTCGCTGTCTGGCGAATACTGCCCGCGCTTACCGGCCTCCAGGCGCAGGAACTGGCCCAGCGGCAACAGATTGAAATCGCCGCCGATCAGCCAGGGCGTGCCACGGCTTTCGAATTTATCCAGCAGCTTGATGGTCGCCTGGACTTGTTCGCGCACCGTGCTGTGGCCAGGAGCTGCGTTGTCCAGGCGGGTGTTGAGCACCGCCAGTTGGCCGCCGTCGCTCAACGGCAGGTAGCTGAGCAGCAACGCAGGCTTGGGCTGGAACTGGTGACTGAGCAGGTTGGCCGAGGCCACTGGCAGTTGCAGGCGTTCGGCGTGTTCGATCTGGTAGCGGCTGAGGGTTACCAGCTTGCGGCCGACGCTGCCGAAGATATGCCAATCGGGCACAAAGTCGGCTTTCCAGTCGAAGGCCTGGACGCTGCAAGGATAGAGGTCCACCAGTCGCTCCTGGAGCAGCGCCAGTTGGTCCTGGTAATGGGACGGTTTGGCGTCCTCATCCAATTCCTGCAGCAGCAGTACGTCCGGTTGTTCATCACGGATCACCCGCGCCACTTCATCCAGGCTGGAGGCCATGTCTTCAACGGTCGGGCGGTCATCCGGGCCGCTGCCGTCCGGGGTGTCGTACCAGAACACGTAGTTCTTGCCGGCCAGGTACTGCACGTTCCAGGTCATCACCTTGAGCGCCTGGCCGGGCAACAGCGTCGGCGCACGCGGGGCGACGCAGCTTACCGGCAGGATCTCTTTGTCGGCGGGGCGCCAGGTCAGGCTGTAGACCAGGGCGGTCAGCACACCAGCCAGAATCAGCAGGCCCACCAGGGTTGTACGCAGTAAACGGTTCATCGGCTCGCCTTATGGCGCTGCAGGACAGGCACGGAGCATACCCGACCGGCGGCCGAGAGCCCAAGGGCCACGTTAGCGGGCGTCTGCATCACCGGCGATCAGCATGAACAGGCGGAACAGCACCACGCTGGTAAACAATTGCAAGAAGCTGTGGGCGCTGTCGATCAGCACCGCCAGCAGTGGGTTCTGCGGGTCGGGCCAGGCCGCGACGCTCGCGCCCTTGAGCAGCCACAGCGGGGTCATCACGCACAACAGGCAGATCAGGATGCGCAGGAAATGCCCACGGGTCAGTCGGAAACTTTCCTTCATCGCCGCCAGCGCCGGCATGCCGCGCAGCACCAACAGGTACTCGGCAAACGCCAGAGTGACCATCAGCCACAGCCCCGGCAGGAAGTACAACGACAGCCCCAGCAGGATCAACAGGGTGCTCATGGCGGTCAGCAGCGCATAGCGTGGCCACAGGGTCAGCGCCATGGCCAGCACGTCGGCGGTGCGCGGCGACTCGCCACGGCTGCGGGCATCGAGAAACAGGATCAACGCGGCGGTGTACAGCGGATACACCAGCAGCCCGACGATCATGCTGTAGCCGGTAAACGCCTCCGGGCCCAGGGTGCGATCGAGCACTTGTTGCAGCACGGCTTCGAGGATCACCAAGGGCAGGCATAACTGCACGATGGCGCCCAGGTTGCGCTGGAAGAAGTAGAAAGAGTCGCGCAGAACGGTCAACGGATTCATCAAAGTCATCACAGGCCAAAAAAGCAGCAGACACTTTAACTGATCACCGACAAACGTAAACCTTGGGTAAAGATCATTGAAACGCCACAGGCCAGCCCCATTACTGGTGGCGTACCTTGTC
Source organism: Pseudomonas sp. 25 R 14 (assembly GCF_900004755.1). NCBI lineage: Bacteria > Pseudomonadati > Pseudomonadota > Gammaproteobacteria > Pseudomonadales > Pseudomonadaceae > Pseudomonas > Pseudomonas sp. 25 R 14. Next base: position 182,225 of record NZ_CVTS01000031.1, read on the forward strand.
CATTGCGGGCGGGACGCAGATTTTTACCGGCAATCTAACGAGGTCGCCATGAACAGCGAAGAGCAAACCCTGATCGATGGACTGTTTTCACGGTTGCAGCAAGCCGAAACGGACTCAGCCCCCCGCGACGCCCAGGCAGAAACGCGGATCAAGGAGCACATCACTCGCCAACCGGCCGCCGGGTATTTCATGACCCAGGCGATCCTGGTGCAGGAAGCCGCGATCAAGAGCCTGGATGCGCAGAACAAGCAGCAGGCGCAACAGATCCAGCAATTGCAGGATGAGCTGCAACGGGCCAAGGCCGCGCCGCCGGCCGCGAGCGGCGGTGGGTTCCTGTCGAGTATCTTTGGTGGCAGCCCTCGCGACTCGCAACCGGCGCCCAGCACACCGTCGTCATCGAACGGTGGTTGGCGTGAGCCGAGCCGGCCGGGTTTCAACAGCGCGCCTGCGCCGCAACAGAATGTTCAGCAACCCCAACAGGCTGCACCCGCCGGCAGCAGCTTTCTCGGCGGGGCCTTGAAAACCGCAGCCGGCGTGGCCGGTGGCGTGATGCTGGCCCAGGGCATCAGCAGCCTGTTCAGCCATAACCAACAGCCGCAGGTGGTGGAAGAGATCGTGCGCGAAGAGCCGGCGCCGGCCAGTGACAACAGCGACTGGGGCAATGACGAGCAACGTTTCGCCGGCAATGACAGTTATGCCAACGATAACGACAGCTTTGCCGACAGCGATTCTTCCTTCTTTGGCGACGACGATTCCTTCGTCTGAAACACACAAATCCGGGGCGCGTTGCCGCCCCGGTCTGATTTTTCTCGGAAAGCTCCCCTTGGCTGGCATACTGGCGACCTTTGCGGGCCATCACGCCTGCCAGTGCCATGAGGGTGTGCGGTGAAAAAAATTGCAGTGTTCGCCGATGTCCAGAACCTCTACTACACCGTGCGCCAGGCCTATGGCTGCCACTTCAACTACGCCGCCCTGTGGGCTGATATCAGCCAGCGCGGGCAGATCGTCGAGGCGTATGCCTATGCCATCGACCGTGGCGACAGCAAGCAGCAGCAGTTCCAGCAGATCCTGCGCAACCTGGGCTTTACCGTGAAGCTCAAGCCCTACATCCAGCGCAGTGACGGCTCGGCCAAGGGCGACTGGGACGTGGGCATCACCATCGACATCATGGACGCGGCCGCCCATGTCGACGAAGTAGTGCTGGCTTCGGGTGATGGCGATTTCGACATGTTGCTCGACCGCATCATCCATAAACATGGCGTCGAAGCCGTGGCCTACGGTGTGCCGGGGCTGACGGCCAATTCGTTGATCCGCGCGGCCAGCCGCTACGTGCCTATCGAAGGCGCGTTGTTGCTCAAATAGATTTTCTGATGAGGTTGGAACAGGTTTGGAACGGATAGCGGTCATCGACTTTGAAACCACCGGCATCTCGCCGAGCAGCAGTTGCCGGGCCACGGAAATCGCCGTGGTCATCCTGGAGCGGGGCCAGATCGTGGACCGCTACCAGAGCCTGATGAATGCTGGCGTGCGCGTGCCTGGGTTTATCGAACAACTGACCGGCATCAGCAACGCCATGCTGCGCAGTGCGCCGCCGGCCGAGAAGGTAATGAACGAGGTCAATGAGTTTGTCGGCACCACGCCACTGCTGGCGCACAACGCTGCGTTCGACCAGAAGTTCTGGGACTTCGAACTCGGTTTGATCCGCCGCACCCGTCTGCAAAAATTCGCCTGCTCGCTACTGTTGGCGCGCCGGCTGATGCCCGCCGCGCCCAATCACAAACTCGGCACCCTGACCTCATTTGCCCAACTGCCCCACACCGGCAAGGCTCACCGGGCCATGGTCGACGCGGAAATGGCGGCCAACCTGACCGCCCACCTGGCCCAGGAACTGCGCCGTGCCCACGGCTTGCGCGAACTCTCCCATGACCTGCTGTGCAGCTTGCAGAAAGTGCCGGCGGCAAAGATCAATGATCATCTGAAGAAACATCGCGGGTTCTGATCTCAACCTTCCGAGCAGCAAAGATCAAAATGTGGGAGCGAGCAAGCCCGCTCCCACATTGGTTTTGTGGTGGTTATCGGCGCTTTGTCGGGGCGTTTACCGGCTTTCTGAATTGTCAGTAGGTTTAGCCCTACAGTCCCGTCGGGCCTTTCTGGATTTTCCCTTCTCCCGCCTATCGTCCTTTGTTGCGGCCTAACATCTTGCCTGTCATTTACGTACAGGGACTACGTCATGCAGGAAAGCGATCTTCATTCGGCAATCATTCGAATCCAGTCCGAACTCGAACAAAATGGCATTGATTTCGGCTCAACTTCCAGCATGACGTTTCACCTGGGAAATACGATGGCAAGCTGCCCGGCAGTTATGGTTTTACCTAGTACACCAGGCTGGACGCATGGCGCCAGTTACAAGTTACTCAAGCCCATTCATGCCGACTCTGCGGTGCCGAACACTACGTTTGACGAACTCTGGAAATGTACACAGCAACACTACGGCTTGACGCTGGCAACGGTCCTCACGGGGGCGGCGGGCATACCCATCAGCAAAATTGCAGTGGGGACCTGGGTCCACGTTGGCTCCAGCAAAACGACAAACCTGGCTAGCCTCATTGGCATGCGCTTTTTCCCTCGTACACTGATCAGGCAGCCAACAATGGCAAGGGTAGCGAAAGCAACGTTTGGCAGTGTCCGAGTGTTTGGCATTATCGGACGAGGCACTCCCTTCGTTGCTGCGGGTGTGGCTGTTTTTGATCTGATCAGTCTTGGTAAGTGTGCCTATGAGGCAAGAAGTGGACGGTAACTGTCAGATCAAGTCTGAATTTCTACAGGTGCGGTCAACTCGGTCAACTGTGAGAGCGGGCTTGCTCGCGATGGCGCCCGTTCAGCCACCGCCATTTTTCCCTTCCAAATGCCCCAACGGCACCCGCCGCTCTATGGCGCTCGACAAGATGATCGAGGTCTTGCTGAACCCGAACTTCGCCACTCGATTGATCAGGTTTTCCAATTCCGGCATCGAGCCCACCGCCGCCTGCATGATCACGCAGGGGTCGCCGGTGACCCGGTGGCACTCGGTCAACTCGGGGATTTCTGCCAGTGCGTCGTACACCTTCTGGCTACCGTTGTTGGTCAAGCGCAGTTCGATCGTGCACTGGATCGGCAAGCCGATCTTGGACAGGTCAACCTTGGCCTGGTAACCGGTGATTACGCCACTGGCTTCCAGCTTGGCCACGCGCTCGGCTACGGCGGGGGCGGAGAGGTTTACCGTGCGGGCCAGTTGCGCGTAGGTGGCGCGACCATCTTCGAGCAGGGCGCTGAGGAGCATGCGGTCGTATTTGTCCATGAATAAGGCTCTGGTAATGGGAGGCTTTCGAATACAAGGCTTATAGCCCTGATAACCATGAATTGAAAAGTGTATGGGCACTTTAAACAGGTTTTGTAACTTATGTTTACTGGCGCGGATTTCTAGAATAGCTATCCCCTGTCTTGCCTCAGAGCCACCCTATGCCTGGCCCACGTCGTTTTCCCTTACCGTTGATCGCCGCTTTTTTTGCGCTGTATGTCATTTGGGGTTCCACCTACCTGGTGATCCGCATTGGCGTGGAGTACTGGCCACCGCTGATGCTGGCGGGGATTCGTTTTTGTACGGCGGGCGTTCTGATGTATGGCTACTTGCGCTGGCGCGGTGTGCCAGCGCCGACCTGGGCACAGTGGAAAGCTGCCGGCATGATCGGCATCTTGTTGCTGACGTTCGGCAATGGCGCGGTGAGTGTGGCTGAACACACGGGCGTGACCTCCGGTGTCGCCGCGCTGGCCGTGGCGACGGTGCCGCTGTTTACCTTGCTCTGTGGTTATTTCTGGGGCGCGCGTAATACCCGTCTGGAATGGGCCGGGGTGATTCTGGGAATGATCGGCATCGCCATGCTCAATATGGGCTCCAACCTGCAATCGAGCCCGTTGGGTGCAGGGTTGCTGTTGTTCGCCGCAGCCTCCTGGGCTTTCGGTTCGGTCTGGAGCCGGCATTTGCCGTTGCCTCAGGGCGCCATGGCCAGCGCCGCTGAAATGCTGATCGCCGGTGTGGTGCTGTTGATCGGCAGCGTACTCAAGGGCGAGCACCTGGAAGCGATGCCGCCAGTGGAAGGTTGGCTGGCCCTGGCTTACCTGACCGTCTTTGGCTCGATCATCGCCTTCAACGCTTATATGTACCTGCTCAAGCATGTGCGTCCGGCAGCGGCCACCAGCTACGCCTACGTCAACCCGGCGGTGGCGGTGTTGCTGGGCATTGTGTTCGTGGGCGAGACCATCGGCCTGGAAGAAGCCCTGGCGATGCTGGTGATCATCAGTGCGGTGTTGCTGATCAGCCTGCCCCAGTGGCGCAAGCCGAAGCCGGAAATAAGGTAAACTGCCGCGCATTGCGACCTTGCGCTGAATTTTTCCTACGGTAAACACATGACTTTCGCCTCCCTTGGCCTGATCGAACCCTTGCTGCGCGCCCTTGAGACGCTTGGCTACCAGACCCCGACGCCGGTGCAGGCGCAAGCCATTCCGGCGGTGCTGGCCGGTCGCGACCTGATGGCTGCGGCCCAGACCGGTACCGGCAAGACCGCAGGTTTCGCGGTGCCGCTCCTGCAACTGCTGACGATGGAAGGGCCGAAAGTCACCGCCAACTCGGTGCGCGCGCTGATCCTGTGCCCAACCCGCGAGTTGGCCGAGCAGGTTCACGCCAGCGTCGCCCAATACGCCGAACACCTGCCGCTGACCACCTACGCGGTGTATGGCGGCGTCAGCATCAACCCGCAGATGATGAAGCTGCGCAAGGGCGTCGACATTCTGGTGGCCACGCCTGGCCGCCTGATCGACCTGTTTCGCCAGAACGCGCTGAAACTCAATCAGTTGCAAACCCTGGTGCTGGATGAAGCCGACCGCATGCTGGACCTGGGCTTCTCGGAAGAGCTGGCGAACATTTACCGCATGTTGCCGAAAAAGCGCCAGACCCTGCTGTTTTCCGCGACCTTCTCCGACGATATCCGCCTGCTGGCCGGGCAGATGCTCAATGACCCTTTGAGCATCGAAGTCAGCCCGCGCAACGTTGCCGCCAACACCGTCAAGCAGTGGGTGGTGCCGGTGGACAAGAAGCGCAAGGCCGAGCTGTTTGTGCACCTGATGCGCAAGGGCAAGTGGAAGCAGGTGCTGGTGTTCGCCAAGACCCGCAATGGCGTGGATGCGCTGGTAGATAAGCTACAAGGCCTGGGGATCAATGCCGACGGCATCCACGGCGACAAGCCACAAGCCACGCGCCAACGTGCCCTGGACCGCTTCAAGGCCAGCGATGTGCAGATCCTGGTGGCCACTGATGTGGCGGCCCGCGGTCTGGATATTGAAGATTTGCCGATGGTGGTCAACTTTGACCTGCCGATTGTTGCCGAGGATTACATCCACCGTATCGGCCGTACTGGCCGCGCGGGCAACACGGGCGAGGCGATTTCCCTGGTATGTGCCGATGAGGTGAACATGCTCTCGGCCATCGAGATGCTGACCCGCCAGACCCTGACCCGCAAAATGGAACAGGACTTCGAGCCGGAGCACCGGGTGCCGGACACCGATGCCAGTGGGCAGGTGGTGAAAAAGCCGAAAAAACCGAAGAAGCCCAAGACCTCGGGTGGTGGCGGCAAGCGCAACTTGGGCAAGTGGGTAGAAAGCGGGGAAGTTGCGGCAGAGCCGTCGATCAAGCCGGTGCGCAAGGTGCCGGTCTTTAATACCGGGCCGCGTAAGAAGAAGTAATTTCTTTGCTGCCTGTCAGGGCCTCATCGCTGGCTTGCCTGCGATGAGGCCCTGAGTTCGCCGCAACTATTGGCGTTGGAACCATTCCAACACCCCGCGCCCCGCAGCCCGCCCACTGGCAAAACACCCCGTCAGCAAATACCCGCCCGTCGGCGCTTCCCAATCCAGCATCTCTCCGGCACAAAACACTCCCGGCAATTGCTTGAGCATCAAGCGCTCATCCAGCGCCTCAAACGGCACGCCACCTGCGGTGCTGATGGCTTCGTCCATTGGCCGGGTTTTCACCAGGGTCAGCGGCAGAGCCTTGATATCGACGGCCAATTGCTGCGGGTCGCTGAAATGTTCGGCAGGCGCCAACTCGCGCAACAGCGCCCCCTTCACCCCATCTAACCCCAACTGACTGTGCAAATGCTTGCTCATCGAACGTGAGCCACGGGGCTTGGCCAATGCAGCCTGCACTTTGTCCAGGGGCTTGCCCGGTAGCAGGTCGATATGCACGGTGGCCGCGCCATCACGGTTGATTGCTTCACGGATCGGCGCCGACAGTGCGTAGATCAAACTGCCTTCGATACCTGTCGCGGTGATCACGCATTCGCCCAACCGAGGTTTGTCAGTTGCCAAACCAATGGCGACGTTTTTCAGCGGCGCGCCGGCGAATTTGCTCACCATCAAGTCGCTCCAGGTTGACACCTCGAAGCCACAGTTGCTCGGCTGCAGCGGGGCGCAGGGCACGCCTTGGTCTTCCAGCAATTTGAGCCAGGCGCCGTCGGAACCCAGGCGTGACCAACTGCCGCCGCCGAGGGCCAGTAGCACGGCATCGCTGTGGACAGTTTTCTCGCCATCCGGGCTGTGGATAATTAAGCCGCCATCGGCATTCCAGCCGAGCCAGCGATGGCGGGTGTGGATAACTACCCCTTGGTCGCGCAGGCGCTTGAGCCAGGCCCGCAGCAGCGGTGCGGCTTTCATGTCGGAAGGGAATACCCGGCCGGAGCTACCGACAAAGGTTTCTATCCCCAGGCCATGAATCCACTCGCACAACGCCTCGGCGCCAAACTGGCGCAACAAGGGGGCGATGTCCGGTGCGCGTTCGGCATAGCGCGCAAGGAATGCCGGGTAGGCCTCGGAGTGGGTGATATTCATGCCGCCAACACCTGCCAGCAGGAACTTGCGACCCACCGATGGCATGCCGTCGTACAGGTCCACCCGGACCCCGGCCTGGCTCAATACTTCGGCGGCCATCAGCCCGGCGGGGCCGCCGCCGATGATCGTGACGTGATGGGGCTGGGCTGGGATCTGGGACATGGCGGTGACTGCGGTTCGGCGAAGTAAGCCGAGCATTCTACCCGAGGACCGCAAAACTGCCTGATCAAAAAACGTACACCTTCCTACACGCTATACGCTGTCTGCCTTACAGGTGTTTACGCTCAAGTTATCCACAGGCCGTTCCACAGGCATTGTGGGTAACACTCACGTTTCAATGACAACCTGATGACGTCCAGACCCGTTGCGCGCTGTGGTGCAGGATGCCGTGGCGACGGGCCAGGGCAGGGCGGTCCTTGCTGTAGCCGCCACCAATCACGCCCATCACCGGGATGTCGCGGCCCAGGCAGTGGCGCATCACGCTTTCGTCACGGGCGGCGACGCCGGCGTCTGTCAGCTTGAGGTAACCGAGGGCGTCGTCCTTGTGTACATCGACACCGGCGTCATACAGCATCAGATCCGGTTGATACAACGGCAGCAGGTAGTTGAGGGCATCGTCCACCACCTTGAGGTAGTCGGCATCGCCCATGCCCATGGGCAGGGGGATATCCCAGTCGCTGGTGGCCTTGCGCGCCGGGAAATTCTTTTCACAGTGCAGGGACACGGTAATGGCATCCGGCGTGTCGTGGAGGATGCGCGCGGTGCCATCACCTTGGTGCACATCGCAGTCGAAGATCAGCACCCGATTGACCCGTCCGCTGGCCAGCAGGTAGTGGCTGATCACCGCCAGGTCATTGAAGATGCAAAAGCCCGCCGGGTAGTCGTAATGGGCATGGTGGGTGCCGCCCGCCAGGTGGCAGGCCAGGCCGTGCTCCAGGGCCTGCTCGGCGGCCAGCAACGAGCCGCCGACCGCACGCACGGTGCGTCGGGCCAGGGCCTCGCTCCAGGGCAGGCCGAGGCGCCGTTGGTCTTCGCGGGACAACTCACCGCTCATATAGCGTTCGATATAGCCAGGGTCATGGGCCAGGGCGAGGACGTCGGCCGGGCATAATTGGGGGCGCAGCAACTGGCTGTCCTGGGTCAGGCCGCTGTCGACCAGGTGATCGCGCAGCAGCCGGAACTTGTCCATGGGGAAGCGATGATCCGCCGGGAATTCGGGGCTGTAGTCGTCGTGGTAGATCAGTGGCAAAGGCATGGCAATTTCTGACAGGAACCAGCGACGGATCTTAACAGCGCTGTACACTCACGCACATGGCAAGGGAGGGGAACGATGGAGCCGATACTGGAGTTGGAAAGCGCGCGCCTGGTGCTGCGCCAGTGGCGCGACAGCGACCTGCCGGAATTTGCCCGGATGTGTGCCGATCCGCAGGTGATGCGCTATTTCCCGGCCCCCCTGGACCGCCTGGAAAGTGCGGCATTGATCGGGCGAATACGTGGGCATTTTGCTGAGTATGGGTTTGGCCTGTGGGCCCTGGAGCGCAAGGACAGCGGCGAGTTTATCGGCCTGACGGGGTTGCTGAATGTCGGCTTTGAAGCCGACTTCACCCCAGCGGTGGAAATTGGCTGGCGCCTGGCCCGCGAGCACTGGGGCCTGGGGTTTGCCAGTGAGGCGGCCTGGACCGCATTGCGCTGTGGGTTTGACCGTTTGCAACTGGAGCAGATCGTGGCCTTCACCACCGAGGCCAACCTGGCGTCGCAGAAAGTCATGCAGGCCATCGGCATGCATTACGATCCGGCGGCAGATTTTCAACACCCCAGGCTCGCGGCGGACGATCCGCTGCGCCATCATGTGTTGTATCGCATCACCCGCGCCCAATGGTTGGACACGCTGCACGGATAAGCAGGCGGTAATACTTGTAGGAGCGGGCTTGCTCGCGAAAAACATCAACGGTTACGCGGGAGGCCTGACACCCTGCGTCATCCCTGGGCTTTTCGCGAGCAAGCTCGCTCCTACAGTAGAAAATAGAAGGTAGAAACCGTTTTGCTCTGAGGAGAGTGTATGAGCCAAGTGTTGGAAGATCTGGTCGATTTGCTGACCCTGGAACCGATTGAAGAAAACCTCTTTCGCGGCCGCAGCCAGGACTTGGGCTTTCGCCAACTGTTCGGCGGCCAGGTCTTGGGCCAGTCGCTGTCGGCGGCCAGCCAGACCGTCGAAGAGGCGCGGCATGTGCATTCGTTGCACGGCTATTTCCTGCGCCCTGGGGATGCCGGGCTGCCGGTGGTCTATCAAGTGGACCGGGTACGCGATGGCGGCAGTTTCAGTACGCGTCGGGTGACGGCGATTCAGAAGGGCAACCCGATCTTCACCTGCAGTGCCTCGTTCCAGTACGACGAAGAAGGCTTCGAGCACCAGACCACCATGCCGGTGGTGGTGGGGCCGGAGAACCTGCCGTCGGAGTTGGAACTGACCCAGCAGCGCGCGCACCTGATTCCTGAGTCCATGCGCGAAAAATTGCTGTGCCCCAAGCCGATCGAAGTGCGGCCGGTGACTGAGAAAGACCCGTTCAACCCGCAGCCGTCCGATCCGGTCAAATATGTGTGGTTCCGCGCCGATGGTGCCCTGGCCGATTTGCCGGCGCTGCACAAATACCTGCTGGCTTATGCCTCGGACTTCGGCCTGCTGACCACCTCGTTGCTGCCCCATGGCAAAACTGTGTGGCAGAAGGACATGCAAGTGGCCAGCCTGGACCATGCGTTATGGTTTCACGCCGATCTGCGTGCCGATGACTGGTTGCTGTACGCCATGGACAGCCCATGGGCCGGCAATTCCCGTGGGTTCTCCCGTGGCAGTGTGTACAACCGCGCTGGCCAACTAGTGGCCTCGGTGACTCAGGAAGGCTTGATTCGCCATCGCAAGGATTGGGCGTGAGCCTGGCGCACGTCAAACACTGGGTGTTCGACATGGACGGCACCCTGACTGTGGCCGTGCATGACTTTGCGGCGATCCGCGTGGCGCTGGAAATTCCGCCCACCGACGATATTCTCACCCACCTGGCGGCATTGCCTGCGGCCGAAGCGGCGGCCAAGCATGCCTGGTTGTTGGCGCATGAGCGCGAACTGGCGCTGGGTTCGGTGGCCGCCACGGGCGCGGTGGAGTTGGTGCGTGATTTGGCGGCACGGGGCTGTCGCCTGGGGATCCTGACGCGCAATGCCCAGGAGTTGGCGCACATCACCTTGCAGGCTATCGGCCTGGCAGACTGTTTTGCCGTGGAAGATGTGTTGGGCCGCGACGACGCCCCGCCCAAGCCGGATCCCGGTGGCCTGCTGAAACTGGCGCAGGCGTGGGATGTAGCGCCCGCCGAGATGGTGATGGTGGGTGACTATCGCTTCGACCTCGATTGCGGCCGGGCGGCGGGAGCGCGGACAGTGTTGGTGAACTTGCCGGAAAACCCTTGGCCGGAATTGGCCGATTGGCATGCCAAGGACTGCGCGGCATTGCGCCAGATGATCTAAACCAAGCACCACATTTCTGATTGGGTTTTGTCTGAAGGATTAGTGGAACAGGGCCGCCTGCCCTTCGGGTGAGGTAAACATCTTGTCGCCGTCATGCCCAACCCCTGGCACTTCAACCAACCGCTGGCTCAACTGCGGATGCCGCTGCTTGAGGTAGTCGAAATAGTTGTGCCCGCGAATCAGCCGATAAGCGCCCTGGGCCTCGGCGGCGCAGCTCTTGTCCAGGGCCGGGTGGTTGGGGTCGGTGTCTTGTTGGCCCAGCAGGTAGGTGATATCGCGTGCGACGTAGGCTTTTTCCAGTTGCTCGGGGCTTTGGCCGTTGGCGTAGGTCGGCAGCTTTTGCATGCCGTACTTCCAGTCATTGAATCCTGAGCAACTGGCCGGCGCGAATTGCACCGGGCGTTGCGGGCTGAAGTAGGCATAGGACGACGGGTTGGCGATCACATAACGCAGGCTGATCCCCGCCGCTTGCAGGGCCGGGTGCGCATGGCCGGTCAGGGCAAAGCGTTGCACCACCTGGCCACCACCGGAATGCCCGGCGACCACTATTTCCTTGAGGGTCGGGAACAGTGTGCGGTTGCCCAGGTGCTTGATGATCTGGTCCAAGGCGCCGTAGGAACTGATCTGGCCATGGCCGATTGACGACTCGCCGGCCATCCACGCATTGCCGTGCCAGCGCAGCACGCTATCGCCCAGGTGATGGCGCTGAATATCCGCATCGTTGAGAAACTGCGGCGCGATCACTAGGGTGTTGGCGCCTTGCCCGGCGTGGGCGGCGGCGTCCTCGGCGCTTTTGAGGTAGGTCTGGGCATTACGCAGCCGGCCATGCACGATAATCAGCGCGCGGGTGACCTGCGGCAGCGGCTGGCGCCAGTCCTGGCTAAGGCCCAGGCTCAGGTCGCCGGCTTGCAGGGTGAATCGATCGGGGCTGATCACCTTGACCGCCTGCCCGGCGGCCAGGGTGGCGGTAGAGCAGGTGATCAGCAGGCCCAGCAGCCATCCGCATCGCTTATTCATTTACAGACTCTTGGCCGAAAACGTGTCGCATTGGCTGATCTGGCCTTGGGCAAACCCGGTCTTGAACCAGCGGACCCGCTGTTGCGAAGTGCCATGGGTGAACGAGTCAGGTACTACGCGGCCTTGGCCCTGCTGCTGCAAGCGGTCGTCGCCGATGGCGTTGGCGGCGTTCAGCGCTTCTTCGATGTCACCCGGTTCCAGCCAGTTCAGGCGCTTTTGCGCGCGGTTGGCCCAGACCCCGGCGAAGCAGTCGGCCTGCAGTTCCTGGCGGACCAGCAAGCCACCATCGCCTTGCATCTGCCGGCCTTGCTGGCGCGCGACCTGGATCTTCGAAGAAATTCCCAGCAGGGTTTGCACGTGGTGACCGACTTCGTGGGCGATCACATAAGCCTGGGCAAAATCGCCGGCCGCCTGGAAGCGTTGGGACATTTCCCGGAAGAAATCCAGGTCCAGGTAGACCTGCTGGTCGGCCGGGCAATAGAACGGGCCGCTGGCGGAGGTCGCGCCACCGCAGGCGGAATTCACCCGGCCACGGAACAGGATCAGCTTGGGATTCTTGTAGGCCAGGCCGTTTTCCTGGAACACCTGGCCAAAGGTGTCTTCGGTGTCGCCCAGCACGGCACGCACAAAGTCTGCCTGCTCATCGTTGGCGGGCGGTGCCTGGCGTGTTTGCGGGCTGACCGAAGGCGCCTGCTCGGTCATCTGGCCGCTCAGTTGCCCGAGGATCTGCATCGGGTCCTGGCCGGTCAACAGACCGATACCGACGATCAGCACGATGGCGGTCAGGCTCAGGCCCTTGCCGCCACCAAAGCGCATGCCGCCACCGCCGCCACCACTGTCATTGCGCGCGTCGACCACGTTGTCGCTGCGCCGACCTTTTTTCCATAGCATGTGGCTATCCTCTTGATGATCGTTATGCAGGAACGAGCTTGCTCGCGAAAAACGCCAAGGCACCGCGTTAAACCAGGCATGCGGCGTTAGCGTTAACGACTTTCGCGAGCAAGCTCGCTCCTACAGTAATAGGGGTTGTGGTGAGTGAGTATGGCCGTTATTGGCGGCAATACCCTTCGCCTGTATTGACCACCAGGCAGTCTTTTTTATCAGCCAGCCATTTCAGTCCAGTGGCTGCACCGTCGCCAGCACGCAGCACTTGCGGGCCGTCCGGGCGGTTGAAGGTGATGCCGTCTTCGCCAGCCTCGCCTTTGAAGGTGCCGGAGGCGTCGGCATCGAGGCCGTATTGCATGGTCAACAGGTAATGCCCGCGGCCGATGCTGTCGTCCTTGCTGACGGTCAGGTGCAGGCCTTCGACGCCGACCCACTTGCCGACCCATTTGTCGGTGGGCAGGGTTTCCGGCACCAGGGTCGCCTGTACGGAGGGCGGCGCCGGCTTCGGGGCCTGGGGGGATTTATCGCAGGCGCTGAGCAGGGCGAGGGTCGAAAGGATCAACAGGGTTTTTTTCATTGGGGACTGGCCTTGGTTAAACAGCATGCAATGGCAGGCTGGCGTGCAGCGTTGGACTGGGTTTGGGCAATTTAGTGCGCTGATCGCCCGCTGTTTGGTTATGCTCTTGAGACCGATGCACCACCCGCTCTAGATTAGCGCGTTGAGTGCCACTGCTTGCGGCGGTCATTTCAGCCTGTCACGCACGAGAATTCAATGACCCTCAGCACCCCTCTTTCCGGCGTCAACCATCCCTTCAAGGGCATCGCGCTGATTGTACTGGCGACGCTCCTGTTTTCCAGCCATGACGCCTTGTCCAAATACCTGGCCGGCTTCTATCCGATCGTGATGGTGGTATGGGCCCGGTACATGGTGCATACGCTGCTGATGGCGGGGATTTTCCTGCCGCAATCGGGCCTGCGCGTGCTGCGCAGCAAGCGCCCGTTGTTGCAGGTCGCCAGGGCCTTGTGCCTGCTGGGTACCAGCCTGTTTTTTACCGCAGCCTTGCATTACATCCCGCTGGCGGAGGCCACGGCGGTGAACTTCCTGGCGCCGATCCTGGTGACGGCCCTGTCGGTGCCGCTGCTCGGCGAGCATGTGACGCGGGGCCAGTGGCTGGCGGTGATCTGCGGGTTTGTCGGGGTGATCATCATCGTGCACCCCGGCGGTGAGTTGTTCACCCCGGCGGTGTTGTTGCCATTGGTCTCGGCGTTGTTCTTCTGCTTCTACCAACTGTTGACCCGCATCCTCAGCCAGTACGACAGCCCGACCACCAGCAACTTCTTCGCCGGCCTGTGCAACACCCTGGTGATGAGCGCGCTGGTGCCGTTCTTTTGGGAGGTGCCAACCCTGGGCCATGGCCTGTTGATGCTGGCGCTGGGCAGTTGCGGGATGACCGCGCACTTGATGCTGACCCAGGCCTTCCGCTTCGCTGCGCCGGCCTTGCTGGCGCCGTTCGGCTATTGCCAGATCGTGTTTGCGGGGTTGTTGGGCTGGCTGGTGTTCAACCACACCCCGGACCTGACCACGGTGGTCGGGATCGGGGTGATCTGCCTGAGCGGGTTGGCCGCTGCCTGGCAGCAGCGGCGGCGGTGAATCAGACCTCGACCGTCGGGATCTTGCGCGGTGCCATGAAGTACATCCAGGTCAGGGCAAGGAAGTACATCGCCGGGATCAGGGTGAACAGCACGGTGTAGTTGTTGTTGGTCACGGTCAGGATATGGCCGACGATCTGCGTCATGAACATCCCGCCGATGGCCGCGCACATCCCGCCAAAACCGAACACCGTGCTCATCATGTGCTTGGGCGTGTAGTCCATCACCAGGCTCCAGATATTGGCGGTCCAGGCCTGGTGCGCGCCGATGGCCAGGGAGATGGCAAACACCGCGACCCACAACTGGCTGGAGCCTGCGGCCATGATCACGCCGACGATGCAGCAGGCAAACAGCAGCATCGACAGCAAGCGCGCCTTGATCGGCTGCATGCCGCGACCGATGAGGAACGAGGACAGGATCCCGCCGCCCACGCTGCCGAAGTCTGCCGTCAGGTAAATGATGATCAGCGGGATACCCATCTGGGTCACGTTGATCCCCAGGTTGTATTGCTGGTTGAGAAACGGCGGCAGCCAGTATAGGTAGAACCAGAACACCGGCGCGGTCAGGGCGTAGGCAATGGCGAAGGCCCAGGTGCCGCGCATGCGCAGGATGCGACTGAAGGGCACGCGCGGTTGTTCCGGCTCGACTTCCTGTTGCACGTAGTCCAGTTCCGATTGCTTCACGCTTGGATGGTCTTCGGGGTTGTAGTACTTCAGGCCCCAGAACACCAGCCAGATCCCACCCAGCGCCGCCATGCACAGGAAGGCGGCCTGCCAGCCCCACACATGCAGCACCAGTGGCAACAGCATCGGGGTCATCATGGCGCCGACGTTGGTGCCGGCGTTGAAGATGCCGGTGGCCACCGCGCGCTCGCCAGCGGGGAACCACAGGCGGGTGGTCTTGACGCAGGCCGGGTAGTTGGCCGCTTCGGTCAGGCCGAGGATAAAGCGGCAGACCATAAAGCCCACTGCTGAGGTCGCCAGGCCGTGGGCGCCGGTGGCGATGCTCCACAACAGCACCGCGCAGAAGAACACACGCTTGACGCCGACCCGGTCGATCAACCGGCCTTGCAAGACAAAACCAATGGCGTAACCGACCTGGAACCAGAAGTTGATGTTGGCGTAGTCCATCGCCGTCCAGCTCATCTCCTTGGCCAGGATCGGCTGCATCACGCCCAGGGCGGCGCGGTCGATGTAGTTCAGGGTGGTGGCGAAAAACACCAGGGCCAGCATGCCCCAGCGGGTTTTGCCGACGGCGAGGGCGCCGCGAATCTTGTCGCCAATAGCCGCTTGCGGGTTGCCGGGGCGCGGGGCCACGGCGGAGTTTTGCGAAGGCATGAGAGGTACCCGTTTTTTGAAATTCTTATGGTGTGTTCTGGGTCGTGATCACAGGTGCACGCCGATTAAAAGCGGCCCTGGATGCGCAATCGATGGTGCGCAGTGGCTAAAAAATCGTCAATTCGCCAATTGCCATTGTGTTCGATAATCGCCCATAAAACTAACCGGTTCGTACATTTTGAATTGCTGCTTTATTGCGCGCGGCCAATAATTTGCCGCAAACAAGACCAGCCTTCATTGCCGGGAGTCACCCCATGCAACGTTCCATCGCCACAGTTTCCCTGAGCGGCACCCTGCCGGAAAAGCTCGAAGCCATTGCTGCGGCTGGGTTTGATGGGGTGGAAATCTTCGAGAACGACTTGCTGTATTACGACGGCAGCCCCCGCGAAGTGCGGCAGATGTGTGCCGACCTGGGCATTGCCATCACGCTGTTCCAGCCGTTTCGCGACTTCGAAGGATGCCGCCGCGAACGCCTGGCGCGCAACCTGGAGCGGGCCGAGCGCAAGTTCGACCTGATGCAGGAACTGGGCACCGACCTGGTGCTGGTGTGCAGCAATGCCTCGGCGGATTCCACGGGCGAACATTCGATCCTGCGCGATGACTTGAGTCTTTTGGCCGAACACGCCGGTCGGCGCGGCTTGCGCATTGGCTACGAAGCCCTGGCCTGGGGCCGGCACGTCAACACCTGGCAACAGGTCTGGCAACTGGTGCGCGAGATCGATCACCCCAGTTTCGGGGTGTTGCTGGACAGTTTTCATACCTTGTCGCTCAAGGGCGATCCGGCGGCCATTGCCGAGATTCCCGGCGACAAGATCTTCTTCGTGCAAATGGCCGACGCGCCGATCCTGGCCATGGATGTGCTGGAGTGGAGTCGTCATTTCCGTTGCTTCCCCGGCCAGGGCGAGTTCGACCTGCCGGGCTTCTTGGCGCCGATCATCCAGAGTGGCTACACCGGGCCGCTGTCCCTGGAGATTTTCAACGATGGTTTTCGCGCTGCGCCCACCCGGGCCAACGCGGCGGATGGTTTGCGCTCGTTGCTGTACCTGGAAGAGAAGACCCGTCAACGCCTGGAACAACAGGCTACGCCGGTGGATATCCTGTTCGAAACCCCGCCTGCCAGCGAGTACGATGGCATCGAGTTCCTGGAGTTTGCGGTGGATGAAAACCTCGGCGCCCGGCTCACGCAATGGCTGCAACGCCTGGGGTTCGTCAAGGCCGGGCAGCACCGGTCCAAGAGTGTGAGCCTGCTGCGTCAGGGCGATATCAACCTGATCCTCAACTGCGAGCCTTACTCCTTTGCCCACAACTTTTTCGAGGCCCATGGCCCGTCGTTGTGCGCCACGGCGATCCGCGTCAAGGACAGCGCCAAGGCCCTGGAACGGGCAGTGGCCTACAAGGGCCAACCCTATCGTGGCTTGGTCGGGCCCAATGAACTGGAGCTGGCGGCGGTGCGTGCGCCGGATGGCAGCCTGATCTACCTGGTGGACCAGCACGCGGGCGGGATCTACGACACTGATTTCAACCTGCAAACCGCAAGCAGCAACAGCGGTGGCTTGCTGCGCATCGACCATATGGCCATGGCTTTGCCGGCCGACAGCCTCGACAGTTGGGTGCTGTTCTACAAGAGCCTGCTGGATTTCGAGGCCGACGATGAAGTGGTGTTGCCGGACCCCTACGGCCTGGTCAAGAGCCGGGCGCTGCGCAGCCGCTGCAGCTCGATCCGCCTGCCGCTGAATATTTCCGAGAACCGCAATACGGCGATCTCCCACGCGCTATCGAGCTACCGTGGCTCCGGGGTGCATCACATTGCCTTCGATTGCGCGGATATTTTCGCCGAGGTCAGCCGGGCCAAGGAGGCGGGCGTGCCGCTGCTGGATATCCCGCTCAACTATTACGATGACCTGGCGGCGCGGTTTGATTTCGACGATCAGTTTCTCAGCGAGCTGGCGTACTACAACGTGTTGTACGACCGTGACGCCCAGGGCGGTGAGTTGTTTCACGTGTACACCGAGCCCTTCGAAGGGCGGTTTTTCTTCGAGATCATCCAGCGCAAAAACGGCTATGCGGGTTATGGCGCGGCCAATGTGGCGGTACGCCTGGCGGCCATGGCCAAGTCGCGCAGCGGTGCGGTGCGCCAGGCCAAGTTGTAGGGGGTTGGCGCTTCCTTCGTACGACGTGGCGGCCCATAATCACGGCCTGCATAAATGGCCGTGAGCGCACCATGAACCCGACGTCCGAACTGCCCGACGCCCCCCTGGCGCCGCGCAAGAGCCGCAAGAACAACCCGGAAAAGACCCGCGAGAACATTCTGCAAGAGGCCATTGTCGAGTTCGTGCAGCAGGGGCTTTCCGGTGCGCGGGTGGATGCCATCGCCGAGCGCATCCACACCTCCAAACGCATGATCTATTACTACTTCGGCAGTAAGGAACAGCTGTACGTCGAGGTCCTGGAAAAACTCTACGGGGATATCCGCAACACCGAGACCCGGATGAACCTCACCGAGCTGGAACCCCGTGAAGCGATCCGGCGCCTGGTGGAGTTCACCTTCGACCACCATGACCAGAATGTGGATTTTGTGCGGATTGTCAGCATCGAGAACATTCACAACGCCGAGTATGTGAAAGAGTCGGATGCGATCAAGGCAATGAACAGCAACATCCTTGAAGCGCTGGGCGCGACCTTGCGCCGGGGGGCGGAACTGGGGGTATTTCGCGCTGGGCTGGAGCCGCTGGATGTGCATTTACTGATCAATTCGTTCAGCTTTTACCGGGTGTCCAACCGGCATACCTTCAGTGAGATCTTTCAGATCGAGTTGTCGGATGAGGCAATCAAGCAGCGGCATCGGGCGATGATCTGCGAGTCGGTGCTGCGTTACCTACAGGCCTGACTCCCCCGCTGAACTCAATGTGGGGTGGGCTTGTGTGGGAGCAAGCCCGCTCCCACATTTGGATTCGGTTCCTACCGTGAAGTATTCATGCTCTGGAAATGATCGAGCATCCTTTGTGCATCTGCTTTCTTGCCGCTGAACAACTCAAACGCCTTCACCGCCTGGAACACGGCCATATTCCCCCCATCCAACGTACGGCAACCCAAGGCCCTGGCCGTGCGCAACAGTTCGGTTTCCAGCGGGAAGTAGACGATGTCCGCTACCCATAAATCCGCGCGTAACAAGCCCGCTGGTACCGGCATGCCCGGCAGCTTGGCCATGCCCATGGGCGTGGTGTTGACCAGGCCGTCAGTCGCCGCCATCGCGCTATCGAGGTCACTGCCGGCATACGCCCGGCCGGGACCGAAATGCTGATTGAGGTTGGCAGCCAGGCTTTGGGCGCGGTCGTTATCCACATCAAAAATACTCAACTGCCCAACCCCTTCGGCCAACAGCGCGTGGGCGACTGCCGCGCCCGCGCCACCGGCCCCCATCTGCACCACGCGCTGGCGCGCAGCCTCATGCAGGCCACGGCGAAACCCTTCGGCAAAACCCAGGCAGTCGGTGTTGTGGCCAATGCGCTTGCCGTCGCGCCACACCACCGTGTTGACCGCGCCGATGCCTCGCGCTTCGGGCGACAGTTCATCGAGCAGCGCCAGGATCACTTGCTTGCACGGGTAGGTGATGTTCAACCCGGTGAAGTTCATCTGCTCGGCGGCCTTGAGCAGGTCGGGCAGGGCGCTGCTGTCCAGGTGCAACTGATCCAGATCGATCAGGCGATACAGGTAGCGCAAACCTTGGGCATCGCCTTCCTGCTCATGCAGGGCCGGTGTACGCGACGCTTGGATGCCAGCGCCGATCAGGCCGGCAAGAATACGCGGCTTCATTTGAGTTCCCGGCTGAAATGCTCAAGGGCCAGGTGATAGCCGTGGCTGCCAAACCCGGCGAGTACGGCCTTGGCGATAGGCGAGACGAAGGAATGGTGGCGGAAGGGTTCACGGGCGTGCACGTTGGACAGATGGACTTCGATCACCGGTAATTCACTGGCTACCAGGGCGTCGCGGATGGCCACCGAGGTGTGGGTCCAGGCCGCTGGGTTGATCACAATCCCGGCACAACGGGCGCGGGCGCCGTGGATCCAGTCCAGCAGTTCGCCTTCATGGTTGGTCTGGCGAAACTCCAGTTTCAGCCCGAATTGTTCGGCGCTGCGACCGCATAGCGCGGCGACGTCGGCCAGGGTCTCGTGGCCATAGGTGGCCGGTTCGCGGGTGCCGAGCAGGTTCAGGTTGGGACCGTTGAGGACCAGCACAATAGGTGGCATAGGGATGTCTCCACTGTTGTTTTTATTGATGAGGACAAAATGTACTGAATAGTTAATTTGGTCAATTGACGAAGTGTCCTGCTGTGGATAACCGTTCGATTATCGAACGCTGAATAAGGTTTTTCGACACTGCCCAAGAGCGGATATCAATTGAAAATCATTCTCGACAACGCTTAAGATGCCCGCCTGTTTCCTTTACATCCCAGGGAGTCGGTTTGTCGGACGTGGATCTCAAGGGCCTCTTTCTCAAGCATGCCGATACCCTGCGCCGGTATCTGCTGCGCAAGGTACGGGACCCTCAGTTGGCTGCGGACCTGGTGCAGGAGAGCTTTCTGCGCCTGGCACAAAAGCCCTCCAGTGAACGGATCGACAACTCCCAGGGCTATCTCTACCGCACGGCGAGCAATCTGCTGATCGACCATATCCGCCAGGAAGCACGGCGCAAGACCGACTCCGTGCCCCATGAGGCGCTGGCCGAGATTGAAGATGAAGTGGCCGGGTTGGAGGCTCAGGCAATGGCGCAACAACAGCGACAGGCATTGAAGCAGGCGTTGGCGGAACTGCCGGAGCGTACGCAGCAGATTTTCCGCCTTAACCGCGTTGAAGGCATGACCCACGCCCAGGTCGCGCGGCACCTTGAAATTTCCGACAGTTCAGTGCAAAAACATCTGGCCAAGGCGCTGGCACATGTCATGCAGCGTTTGCGGGAGGGCGATGTGACGCCATCCGATGAATGAATTACTGGAAAAATGCTGCTCAAACGTCACTGTTTCATACAACGAGAATTCGAGACTCACACGTGAATAGCCCGGAGTCGCAACAGCCCAGCATTACTGAGACCGCCGCCGATTGGGCAGTGCGCCTGCATGCGGGTGGGCTGGATGTGCAGGAGCATGCCGAACTGCAACGCTGGATCGACAGCGACAGCCGTCACGCTGCGGAACTGGCGTTTGCCCAGCAGACCTGGGTGGCGCTGGGCGACTTGCAATTGGACACGCCGGTGCATCGCCAGCGTCCGCCTTCGGTTGGTGTGCCATCGCGTCGCGCCCAGCGTCGGCGGCCATGGCGCGTGGCCGCAAGCGTCGCGCTGTTGCTGGTGGTCGCCGGTGTTGGCTGGTTGCAGGGGCCGCAAGCCTTGCTGCAGATGCAGGCCGACTACCTGACTGCCAAGGGCGAAGTGCGCATGGTCCGCCTGGTGGACGGCAGCACCGTGGAATTGGATTCCTCCAGCGCCATCCGCCTGGACTTCGACGGCGAGCAGCGCCGGATCAGCCTGTTGGCCGGCTCGGCGATTTTCGACGTGGCGCCCATGGCTGGACAGGAAACCCGGCCATTCGTGGTGCAGAGTGCTGGCGGGCAAACTCGGGCGCTGGGCACGCGCTTTGTGGTCGGTCGCGAGGCAGACGACCAGGCGTGGGTGGGTGTGCTGCAACACAGCGTGGCCGTGACCCAGCAAGACAAGCCACAAACCACGGTCCTCCAGGAAGGGCAGGCCGCCCGCTACAGCATGCAAAACGGTGTGGTTGACCTGCCCAACCTTGACCTGGCCCGGGCCACCAGTTGGCGGCGCGGGGTGCTGGTGTTCGATCGCCAGCCGCTGGCCAAGGTGGTTGAAGAGCTCAATCGCTACCGCCCCGGCCGGGTGGTGCTGACCGATGCCGAGCTGGGCAAGCGTGAAGTCAGCGCGGTGGTGCGCCTCGACATGCTGGACAAGGCGCTGGGCACCTTGACCGAAGAGTTGCAGGTGCGGCGCTTTGATCTGGCGGGTGTCAGCCTGATCTACTGACACACCGCAAACCCCTCTGTAGACCGACACTGTGTAGGAGCCGGCTTGCCGGCGATGCAGGCAACTCGGTCTATCTGGCACACCGAGGTGACGCTATCGCCGGCAAGCCAGCTCCTACAAAAGTCCGCACTCCTGGCTGATCTTCCAATAATTTTCAGAAACACTTACTGAGTCCCTATCCCTGACGCGTCTTGCTAATCGAGAAGTATTCGCATAAACAAAAAACGCTCAGCGAAGGGATCACCACAATGTCTGCAATCACCAAAGGGCGCACCACCGGCAGCCGGTTGGCCCTGGCCATTCACTTGGGTCTGTTTGCCAGCGCAGGGCAAGCCTACGCCGCCGCTCCTGTGGCTGGCGCTTCGCAACCTGCGACGCTGATGTTCGATATTCCCGCCCAACCTCTGGGCGGCGCAGTCCTGGCCTTTGCCGACCAGGCCGGCCTGCAGGTGCTGTTCGACAGCCCGCGCCTGCAAGGCCTCAGCAGCACCGCGCTCAAGGGCCAGTACAGCGCCCAGGAAGGCCTGGGGCGTTTGTTGGGCAGCGCACCGGTGGAGTATCGCTTTACCGGCGAACGCCAGGTCACCCTCAATCGCGTCAGTGTCGAACAGGACAGCGCGTTGACTGTCGGCACCACCACCATCAACGCCAATACCAACGGCAAGCCCAGTGACTGGGTGTACGAAACGCCGCGCTCGGTGGCGGTGATCACCCGCGAGCAGATCGACAAGCGCCCACCCCGGCATGCCGCCGATATGCTCGAAGAAACTGCTGGTGTCTACACCGCCGTCAACCAGCGTGACCCTGGCCTGTCGGTGAATATCCGTGGGGTGCAGGACTACGGCCGGGTGAATATGAACATCGATGGCATGCGCCAGAACTTCAACGTCAACGGCCACCAGCAGCGCAACGGGACGATGGTGATCGACCCCGAATTTGTCTCCAGTATCGAGATCGACAAGGGCAGCCAGTCGGGCATGGGCGGCGCGGCGGTGCTCGGCGGGATTGCGTCCTTCAAGACCCTGGACGCCAGTGAGTTTTTGGCCGATGGCAAGGAGTACGGCGGGCGTCTGCGCGCGGGTAACGGCATCGGCAAACTGGGCAATGGTACTAACTTTAACGGCAGCGGGGTGTTTGCCTTTGGCGATGAGCGTGGCGATGTGCTGCTGGGCTACAGCGAGCGGCACTTTGGCGATTACCGCGCCGGTACCAACAACGACCAGAAACTGGGCACCAACCTGCGCGCGCGCAAATACCAACCCGAAGCGTTTGACGATTGGTTGAACAGCGAAGTCGGCGATATGGGCAGCGTGACCCGTTCACAGATCGTCAAGCTGGGCTTGAACCTGCCCAACGATCAGCGCGTGCAACTGAGCTACCTGCAAACCGACAGCGACAGCAACGACGCCTGGGCCTATACCGCCGACGATGGGCAAAGCGTTTACTACCAGCGCGTGAGCAAGAACAACCTCAACGCCAAGAACGTCGCGTTGGACTACAGCTACATCCCGGACAACCCACTGATCGACTTCAAGGCCAAGGCGTATTACGTCACGACTCAATTGGAGCGGACCCATGCGCCGAACCTGGCGACGCCGGGCACGGGCAACGAGGTCGGCGGCTACACCGACCACTTCCAGACCGACACCTGGGGCTTGCAGGCCGACAACACCTCGCGCTTCGATTTCAATACGCTGGGACAGGTCAAATGGAACTACGGCCTGGAGATGTACCAGGACGAATTCAAACCGCGTACCAACAAGGTCGAGGCGGTCAACCTCCAGGGCTTGCTGCCGTATGTCGAAGGCGCCACCCCGGGCGGCAAGCGCACCATCGCCAGCCTGTTCAGCAATCTGCAATACGAGTACGACAACTGGCTGACCCTGGATGCCGGCCTGCGGTACGACCGCTATCGGCTTGAGGGTCAAACCGGGATGACCCTCTACAAGCGTGACCGTTTCTACAACAGCCTGGTGGGCGCCAAGCGGGTGGCCGAGGTGTTTGATATCGACAATGAAGAAGGGCACTTCTCGCCCACCTTTGGCATCGGTATCAAGCCGGGGCTTGAGTGGATGCAACTCTATGCGCGCTGGGGCAAGGGCTGGCGCCCGCCGGCAGTCACGGAGACTTTCATGACCGGTCGGCCCCATGGCGGCAACTCGTCAGAGCGGGTGTTTCCCAACCCTTATCTGAAGGCTGAAGAGTCGCGGGATTGGGAAATGGGCGTCAACGTGTTCAAGGAAGGGTTGTTTTTCAACGACGACCGCCTGGGCATGAAGGTCGCCTACTTCGATACCAAGATCGAAAACTTCTCATTCCTCAACCACAGCGTCAGCTTGCCGGAAACCAGCATTGGCGGTTTCCTGGGGACCATGGCCTACGTCAACAACACGGCGCCGACGCGCTTTCGCGGCATGGAATACCAGCTCAACTACGACATGGGCCGGGCCTACGCCAACTTGAGCTACACCCACATGATCGGCAGTAACGACTTCTGCTCGAAGAACTATTACATGGGCGGCGCCAAGACCAGCGGGCCCCGGACCACACGTATCGAATCCTACATTCGCCCGGATGGCCGCCCGGGCATCCGGCCGGTCACGACCTATGAAGTGCTAGATGACGATGTTGCCAACAATAAGGAAAGCTGCGGCCGGATCATGGGCAACGCTACTTATATGCCAGCAGATCGCGGCTCGTTGACCCTGGGCGCGCGGTTCCTGGAAAAGCGCCTGGATACCGGGGTGCGAGTGCGCTACAGCTCGGGCAACGGCGCCAACCTCAACCAGCAGGGCTACGAGTTCATCGACCAGGCACTGTGGCCGCAATACACCCTCTATGACCTGTATGCCAGTTACTGGATGACTGACCATTTGAACCTTGGCATAGCCCTGGAAAACGCCACTGACGAAGCCTATTTCGTTGCCATGGGCGACGCCAACAACCTCAGCCTGGCGCGCGGTCGCACGTTGAGCGGGATGCTGGAATACAAGTTTTGATCAAGGTGTTTGAGCCCGTAGGTCCTGGGCATTCGCGGTTACAACCCGGCATTTGAAGCCGTACCAATCGTTACTAGTCTGTGAGGCAGCCCTGGCAATTAGAAGGCGCCGGTTGTCGGTTGGTGCTCGATAAAGCGCTGATCGCTGAAAAATAACCTAACGGATGGGTTACGATGAGAGTAGGCACTTACAAGGGACATGTG
The DNA here is from genome assembly GCF_900004755.1 of Pseudomonas sp. 25 R 14. NCBI lineage: Bacteria > Pseudomonadati > Pseudomonadota > Gammaproteobacteria > Pseudomonadales > Pseudomonadaceae > Pseudomonas > Pseudomonas sp. 25 R 14. The sequence continues at coordinate 206,777 of NZ_CVTS01000031.1, forward strand.
ATTGCAGTGTTGCTCCGGGATGAGCATTGCCCGCCGCACGTACGTTGTGGAGCGGCGAACCATTTTGAATCTGGTGAGGGCGCCAGGTTCCGTGGAGATTGAGTTATGAAAATTGTAAAAGCCAAAGTCCGACCCGATGCACCTATCACTGAGACCGATATTGATAAGGCCGTGACCCGTGGGCGCAAGCTCAAGCGGGTGTACGCCAATGCCAGTTCCGTGCGCTACGAAGATGACTGCATCTCCATCGGCTTCGGCGACGGCAGCCGCATTGTGTTGCCGGTGGCCGGCTTTGCGGAGTTCGAAGGTTTTTCTGTACAGGACTTCCAGAAGCTTGAGGTCGGGTTTGGTGGCAAGGCGCTGTGCTGTGAGGGCCGAGACCTGCATGTTTCCATCAGCGGCCTGATTGCCACGAGCCAGCCCTTGATGGATCTGGCCGCGAGCATGGTGGCATCGCGCAATGGTCGTAAAACCAGTGCTGCCAAGTCCGAAGCCGCCCGTGCCAATGGTAAGAAGGGTGGTCGGCCGCGTAAGGAAGAATAAGTCGGGGAATACCCGCCAATCCAATGTGTACGGGCTTATGTGGGAGCGGGCTTGCTCGCGAATGCGGTGGGTCAGCCAACTACTTGGCAACTGACCCACCGCCATCGCAGCCTCGCCGGGGCTCGAAAACTCCCACATTTCTGGATCTGCTGTGCCCTGACGGGTTAGCGCCGGGTCAGCAGGACGCCCGACTCCATATGGTGGGTCCACGGGAATTGGTCGAACATGGCACAACGGGTGATGCGGTGCGTGTCATGCAGTTGCGCGATGTTGGCCGCCAGCGTTTCCGGGTTGCAGGAGATGTACAGGATGTTCTCGAAGCGCCGGGTCAACTCGCAGGTGTCCGGGTCCATGCCCGCGCGAGGTGGGTCGACGAATACGCTACCGAACTCGTAGCTCTTGAGGTCGATGCCGTGCAGGCGTCGGAACGGCCGCACTTCGTTCAGGGCTTCGGTCAGTTCTTCGGCGGACAGGCGCACCAGGGTGACGTTATCCACCGCGTTTTCATCGAGGTTGCTCAGGGCAGCATTGACCGACGTCTTGCTGATCTCGGTGGCCAGCACCTTGCGCACGCGGGTCGCCAGGGGCAGGGTGAAGTTGCCATTGCCGCAATACAACTCCAGCAGGTCATCACTGCGATCGCCCAGGGCGTCATAGGCCCAGTTGAGCATCTTCTGGTTCACCGTGCCGTTGGGCTGGGTGAAGGCGCCTTCGGGTTGGCGATAGCTGAAGGTGCGACCGCCGACAGCGAGTTTCTCGATCACGTAGTCGTGGCCGATCACATCACGCTTGCCCTTGGAGCGGCCGATGATGCTGACGTTCAGGTCGGCAGCCAGCTGGTTGGCAGCGGTGTGCCAGTGTTCGTCCAGCGGGCGGTGATAGCACAACGTGATCATCGCGTCGCCGGCCAGGGTGGTGAGGAACTCCACCTGGAACAGCTTGTGGCTCAGGGCGGCGCTGGCTTGCCAGGCAGCCTTGAGTTGCGGCATCAACTGATTGATGCGCAGGCTGGCGATGGGGAATTCTTCGATCAGGATCGGCGTGCGCTTGTCGTCCTGGGAGAACATCGCGTAGTGGCGCTGGCCACCTTCGCGCCACAGGCGGAACTCGGCGCGCAGGCGGAAGTTCTGCAGGGGCGAATCGAAGACCTGCGGCTCGGGCGCGTCGAACGGCGCGAGCAGGTCACGCAAACGCGTGACCTTGTCTTGCAGTTGCAGGGCGTAACTTGCTGCATCAAAAGTCATGCGGGGAACCAGCCTAGCTTGATCACGAACAGGATCGACAGAATCACCAGCGCTGGGTTGAGTTCACGGTAGCGGCCCGTAAGCAGCTTGATACCGGTCCAGGCGATGAAGCCGAAGGCGATGCCGTTGGCGATGGAGTAAGTGAAGGGCATCGCCAGGGCGGTGATCACCACCGGCGCGGCAACAGTAATGTCGTCCCAGTCGATTTCCGCCAGGCCCGAGGTCATCAGCACCGCGACAAACAGCAGCGCGGGAGCGGTGGCAAACGCCGGGACGCTGGCCGCCAGCGGCGAGAAGAACAGCGCCAGCAGGAACAAGATCGCCACCACGATGGCGGTCAGGCCGGTGCGGCCGCCGGCACTCACGCCAGCAGCAGACTCGATGTAGCTGGTGGTGGTCGAGGTGCCCAGCAGTGAACCGGCCATGGCGGCGGTGCTGTCGGCGATCAGGGCGCGGCCCATTTTCGGCATGTGGCCGTCCTTGCCCATCAGGCCGGCGCGCTTGGCGACGCCGATCAGGGTGCCGGAGTTGTCGAACAGGTCAACGAACAGGAAGGCGAAGATCACGCTGATCAAGCCCACGTCCAGGGCGCCGGCGATGTCCAGCTGCAGGAAGGTCGGGGCCAGGGACGGTGGCATCGATACCACGCCGCCGAATGGGGTCACGCCGAGCGCGATGGCTGCGATGGTCACCGCGAGGATGCCGATCAGCACCGCGCCGCGCACTTTCAGGGCTTCCAGGGCCACGATCAGGAAAAAGCCCAGGGTCGCCAGGATCGGTGCAGGTTTGGCCAGGTCGCCCATGCCCAGCATGGTCGCCGGGTTGCTGACCACGATCCCGGCGTTATGCAGGGCGATCAGCGCCAGGAACAGGCCGATACCGGCGGCAATCGCCGAGCGCAGGGGCAGCGGGATCGCATTGATGATCCATTCGCGGATGCGGAAGATCGACAGCAGGAAAAACAGCACGGCGGAGATAAATACCGCACCGAGCGCCACTTGCCAGGTATGGCCCAGGTGCAGGACCACGGTGTAGGTAAAGAAGGCGTTCAGGCCCATGCCCGGTGCCAGGGCGATCGGGTAGTTGGCGATCAGGCCCATGATCGTCGAACCGATGGCCGCCGCCAGGCAAGTGGCGACAAACAGCGCGCCCTTGTCCATGCCGGTCTCGCCGAGGATGCTCGGGTTGACGAACAGAATGTAGGCCATGGCCAGGAACGTTGTGATACCGGCGAGAATCTCGGTACGCACGTTGGTGTTGTGTGCCTTGAGTTGAAACAGCTTTTCCAGCATGCCTGCTCCCTGTGGCGCGCTTGGCGCCGTGATTTGTTGACCTCAAAGTCAAAGCACAAACTGCGCCAAGCGCCGCGTGTTTTCTAGAGAGGATCGGAAAAAGCGGCGCATCATACCAGCAGGTCGACGGCCTGTGGCGCCCAGCCTCGGTTTTGTTGAGTGTGGCCTTGAGGCATACTCCGTCGACGTTCAGTCCTGAGTCATCCAAAGCATGAAAAAAGCCATCGCGTGCAGTCTAGCTCCGTTCGCCTGTATCGGCCTGTGGCTGGCGGCGGCACCGGCATGGGGCGCGCCTGCACCGGCCTTGAGCGAGGTGCGGGTGTTCCAGGTGCAGTCCCAGGCGTGCAACGAGTCCATCGCCGAGGGCGCCGACAGCACCCGGCAGTGCCAGCACCGTGGGCCGACGCAGGTCTCGGTGATGGAAGTGGGCCTTGGCAATAATTCCATCGCCACCTTTGATGGGGCGCGGCTTGCGGGGCGCAGTACGGCTATCTGCCAAGTCGGCTCCAGCAGCCAGGCGTGCAATGGCGCTGGTACGTTGATGGGCTACGTCTATGTCTTTGACGTGGATATCCGCGCAGCGGGCTGGTTCGAGTACAGCAACACGTCCATCAATGTGCCGCGCAACACCTTGAAGACTCAGCTACGCATCCAGTAATGGCCCCATGTAATTACAGGGTCAGGGCGCCTCGGCCGGCGTATGCATGCGGTCCCGCTTGGCCAGCGTCGGGAACAGTTTGATCCACACCCCGGTCACCACCAGCGTGCCGACCCCGCCCAGCACCACGGCGGGCACCGTGCCCAACCAGTGGGCGGTAACGCCGGACTCGAACTCGCCCAACTGATTGGACGCCCCGATAAACAAGCCATTGACCGCACTGACCCGCCCGCGCATTTCATCGGGGGTTTCCAGTTGCACGAATGAGGCACGGATCACCATGCTGATCATGTCTGCTGCCCCCAGCACCACCAGCACCGCCAGGGAGAACCAGAACGAGGTGGACAGGCCGAAGGCAATGGTCGCCACGCCAAACACGCCGACGGCGGTAAACATCACACGGCCCACGTGCCGGTCCACGGCAAACCGCGCCAGCCACAACGACATCAGCAGCGCGCCCACCGCTGGCGCCGAACGCAGCAGCCCCAGGCCCCATGGGCCGGTCAACAGGATGTCCTTGGCAAACACCGGCAGCAACGCGGTGGCGCCGCCCAGCAGCACGGCGAACAGGTCCAGGGAGATCGCCCCGAGGATGTCCGGCCGGCTGCGGATAAAGCGAATCCCCGCCAGCAACGAGTCCAGCGTTGCCTTGCCTTTGTTCAGCGGGGTTTGCCGCGCCGGCAGGTTGAGGGTCAGCACACAAGCAATCAGGTACAGCAGCACCGTCGGGCCATACACCCAGGCGCTACCGAAGGCATAAAGCAAACCGCCCAGGGCCGGCGCGACGATGGTTGCCGATTGCTGGGCCGACTGCGCCGCTGCCACCGCCCGTGGGAACAGGGCACTGGGCACGATGCTCGGCAGCAGGGCCTGGGTGGTGGGCATTTCGAAGGAGCGGGCAGCGCCGAGCAGGAACGCCAGGATAAAAATCATCTCGCGGGTGACATTGCCCGTCAGGCTGCCAATCACCAGCGCCAGGGCGATCATCGCCTGCAACGTCTGGCAAATGGCGGCGACCTTGCGTCGTTCGTAACGGTCGGCGACATGCCCGGTGTGCAGCATGAACAGCACCCGCGGTACAAACTCCACCAGGCCTACCAACCCCAGGTCCAGCACGTTGCCAGTCAGTTGATAGAGGTTCCAGCCGATGGCCACGGTGAGCATCTGGAAGCCACTGGCGGTAAAAATCCGGGCCAGCCAGAACGCTATAAAAGGGCGGTGATGACGTAACAGCAGCGGGGTTTCACTGGGCATCGGCAGGGACTGGACTGAGCGTGGGGAAAGGCGAGATTAGCACCAACCTGTAACAAATAGTTGCTGCTTCGGAAATATCCTTAGCAAGGCATCTATTTTGCTGAGTCAACCTGTCACGCGGCAAAAGACCACACAGTCCAACCTGGAAAATGGGACTACTCTTTCATCGTTGCTTGATCCAGATCAATGCTGACTTGAGTGTTGTGCTGGCGGCCGCAAGGCCAGAATCCCTACGTGGTTGGTAAAAAAAGAACGAATTGCAATTCGCCACACTCCATATCCGTGGGGGCAGTGGGTGCAGGCCTCCCTGCTTGCAGCCGGTATTACCTGACAGAGGAAGACTTATGTTCGGTTTGGAGGCGCTAGATCTCGCCCGAATTCAATTCGCGTTCACCATCTCGTTCCATATCCTGTTCCCGGCCATCACCATTGGCCTGGCCAGTTACCTCGCGGTGCTGGAGGGCCTGTGGCTCAAGACCCACAACGATACCTACCGTGACCTCTACCACTTCTGGTCGAAGATCTTTGCCGTCAACTTCGGCATGGGCGTGGTCTCGGGCCTGGTCATGGCCTATCAGTTCGGCACCAACTGGAGCCGCTTCTCGGACTTCGCCGGTTCCGTCACGGGGCCCTTGCTGACCTATGAAGTGCTCACCGCGTTCTTCCTTGAAGCGGGCTTTCTTGGGGTGATGCTGTTTGGCTGGAACAAGGTCGGGCGCAAGCTGCACTTCTTTGCCACGGTGATGGTGGCCGTCGGTACGTTGATCTCGACGTTCTGGATCCTTGCCTCCAACAGCTGGATGCAGACCCCGCAAGGTTTTGAAATTATCGATGGCCGGGTGATCCCTACCGATTGGCTGGCGGTGATCTTCAACCCCTCGTTCCCCTATCGCCTGGCACACATGGCCACGGCGGCGTTTGTCGCTACCGCGTTCTTCGTCGGCTCCTCGGCGGCCTGGCACTTGCTGCGGGGCAAGGACAACCCGGCGATCCGCACCATGCTGTCGATGGCAATGTGGATGGCGTTGATCGTCGCACCAATCCAGGCGGTCATCGGTGACTTCCACGGCCTCAATACGCTGAAGCACCAACCGGCGAAAATCGCCGCCATCGAAGGCCACTGGGAAAACATCGGCAATGAGCCGACCCCGCTGATCCTGTTCGGCTGGCCGGACATGAAGGAGGAGCGGACCAAGTACAAGGTGGAAATCCCCTACCTGGGCAGCCTGATTCTCACCCACTCCCTGGACAAGCAAGTGCCGGCCCTCAAGGAGTTCCCGCCCGAGGATCGCGCCAACTCGACCATCGTGTTCTGGTCGTTCCGGATCATGGTCGGCCTGGGCATGTTGATGATCTTCACCGGCCTGTTCAGCCTCTGGCTGCGCAAGGGCGGCAAGCTCTATAGCAACAAACCCTTCCTGTACCTGGTGCTATGGATGGGCCCGTCGGGGTTGATTGCGATCCTGGCCGGCTGGTTCACCACCGAAATTGGGCGCCAGCCCTGGGTGGTCTACGGCTTGATGCGCACGGCGGACGCCTCCTCCAACCACAGCGTGGTGCAGATGAGCATCACCCTGGCGCTGTTTGTGGTGGTGTACTTCGCCCTGTTTGGCGCCGGCCTGGGCTACATGATGCGTCTGGTGCGCAAAGGTCCGGTGACCCACGAAAGCACCGAGCCGGCCCACGGTGGCCCCGGGCAGCAACGCACCCCGGCGCGTCCATTGTCGGCGGCCGATGACAGCGGCGACGCCGATCACGGCGACACTCTGAACAAGGGGAATTGAGTCATGGGTATTGATCTTCCGCTGATCTGGGCCGTGATCATCATCTTCGGCATCATGATGTACGTGGTCATGGATGGCTTTGACCTGGGGATTGGCATTCTCTTCCCCTTTATCCCGGGCAAGACTGACCGCGACGTGATGATGAACACCGTCGCCCCGGTCTGGGACGGCAACGAAACCTGGCTGGTACTGGGGGGCGCGGCGTTGTTCGGCGCGTTCCCGCTGGCCTATTCGGTGGTGCTCTCGGCGCTGTACCTGCCGTTGATCCTGATGCTGATCGGCCTGATCTTCCGCGGCGTGGCCTTTGAGTTCCGCTTCAAGGCCAAGGATGACAAGCGCCACCTGTGGGACAAGGCGTTTATCGGCGGCTCGCTGGCCGCCACCTTCTTCCAGGGCGTGGCGCTGGGGGCATTCATCGAGGGCATTCCGGTGGTCGACCGCCAGTTCGCCGGTGGTTCATTGGACTGGTTCTCGCCGTTTGCTTTGTTTTGCGGTGTGGCCTTGATCGTGGCCTATGCGCTGCTGGGCTGCACCTGGCTGATCATGAAGACTGAAGGCAAGTTGCAGGAGCAGATGCACAACCTGGCACGACCGCTGGCGTTCGTGGTGTTGGCGGTGATTGGCATCGTCAGTATCTGGACGCCCCTGGCTCACCCGGACATCGCTTCGCGCTGGTTCACCCTGCCGAACCTGTTCTGGTTCCTGCCGGTGCCGATCCTGGTCCTGGTGACCATGTACGCCCTGGTGCGTGCCGTGGCCCGCAATGCTCATTACGCGCCGTTCCTGTTGACACTGGTGTTGATCTTCCTGGGCTACAGCGGCCTGGGCATCAGCTTGTGGCCGAACATCATCCCGCCGTCGATCTCGATCTGGGACGCTGCCGCGCCGCCGCAAAGCCAGGGCTTCATGCTGGTAGGCACGCTGTTCATCATCCCATTCATCCTGGGCTACACCTTCTGGAGCTATTACGTGTTCCGCGGCAAGGTGACCCACGAAGACGGCTATCACTAGGAGGCGTGCACCATGAGCGGTAAACCTTCACTGGACGACATCGAACAGGCCGAGAAAAAGCCGCTCTGGCAGCGCCTGGGCTGGTTGGCGATGATCTGGACCGGCAGCGTCCTGGCCCTGTTCGTGGTGGCCAGCCTGATGCGCATGTTCATGAACGCCGCTGGCTTGAGCACTCACTGACATCCCACGCTGTCTTGACCCTCCTTGCGGAGGGTTTTTTTTGCGTGGCTTATTTACGGGCCTTGAGGATCACGAACTTTGGCGTCGCCGCCACCTGCTCCACCCCACGGAACAGGCGCGCCAGCTTGCTGTGATAACCCAGGTGGCGGTTGCCGACGATGTACAAGGCGCCGCCGACCACCAGCGCTTCGCGGGCCTGCTGGAACATGCGCCAGGCGAGGAAATCGCCCACCACCTGCTGTTGGTGGAACGGTGGGTTGCACAACACCACGTCCAAAGATTGCGGCTCCTGGTCTGCCAGGCCGTCGCCGGGGCGAATAGTCACTGACCGCTCGCCCAGTGCCGCCTGCCAGTTTTCGGCCGCTGATTGCACGGCCATATAGGACTCGTCCACCAGGGTGTATTGCGCTTCGGGGTTTTGCAGGGCGCTGGCAATCGCCAGTACGCCATTGCCGCAACCCAGGTCTGCCACGCGGGCACTGCCCAGGTTTTGCGGCAGGTGGGGGAGGAAGGCGCGGGTGCCGATGTCCAGGCCTTCGCGGCAGAACACGTTGGCGTGGTTAAGCAATTCGATGGCCGGTACGTCCAGGCGATAGCGCGTGGGGTAGGGCGACACGGCCTGCGGTCGATCAGCCTGGGTGGCGATCAGCAGCCGGGCCTTTTTTACCGCCAGCGACGCGTGCATCGGCCCGATGTAACGCTCCAGCAGTTCACCGGCGGCGCGGGGCAGGTGCTTGACCATTGCGCCCGCGATCACTTCGGCGCCGGGTGCCAATTGGCCTTGCAGACGGATCAGTTGCTCTTCCAGCAGCGCCAGGGTTTTCGGCACCCGGATCAGCACACGGTCGAATGGCCCGTGGGGGATCTGGCTGGCGGGAACCACGGTGACGGCATCGAAGGTCTTGTGATTGCGCACCAGGTTTTTTTGCAGGGCCTGGGTGCCGAGGAACGAATCGCCGCAGGTGGTGACATGCACATGCCCCTCAAGACTGGCCGCCAGTGCGCCAAAGCTGTCATTGAGCACCAGCACGCGGGTGCTGCTGGCCGGTTGCTGCTCGGCCAGGTGGGCGAGCAAATACTCGTCGGCCGCATCGAACGCCTGCAGCGGTTCATTTTGCTGCTCGGGCTGGCGGATCAAGTCGAGTTGGGCGAAGGGGCTTTCGAGCAGGGGCATGGCGGGGGGAACTCTGGATGATCGACGGGTGTTCCCGGCTGGGCGAGGAACCTCCTGAGTGGACTGCGACGTGGGTGTTGAAGGGCTGCGTCATCACTCAGAACTGGCCGTAAATGTTACGTTTTTTTCCAGAGGATTACATTCGGTGTTTTAACCCGCAGCCTTTAAAAGAGGCCATGTTTCACGGCGCTCATCACGGCGGCAATCTTATTGTTGACCCCCAGCTTTCTCATCGCGCTACTGATATGAAACCCCACGGTGCGTTCTGACAGGCACAGGATCGTGGCGATATCGGCCGCCGTTTTGCCCAGTGCCGACCATTGCAGGATCTCGGTCTCGCGACTGCTGAGTTTGCTGGGACACTGGAAATCAGGCGCCTTGGCATATTTCTGTACCGCTACGGTATGCAAGGCATGACATATCCACAGTACCTGGCCGGTTTTCTCGTAGAGTTCATGGGCTTGCACCAGGCCATTGCGCCGCGCCAGGCAGATCATGCTGAAAAAACCGTGGAAGTCATGCACCGACTGTGCCCAGCCATGACTCAGACCGTGGGTTTGGGCATGTGCCCACATGTCAGGGACTGCGGAAAAGGTTTTTTCCTCCCAGACGATCGGTAGCACATTGTGTTTGCAGTGGCTGACCAGCGGGTCCAGTTCGAAGTAGTGTTGTGTTTTGTAGAGGGTGTTCCATTCATCCGGATAGTTGTTGAGGTTGATGTTCTGGGGCGGGCGATAGAGGGCATTGGAGCCCATGGTAAAACCGCAGTATTCGAAGCCTAGCTCATACGTGATGTTCAGGGCCGCTTCGAACATTGTGGTCACTTCATCCTCACCTTCCAGTTTAGGGAGACGTGTGTTGCGCCAGTGGACCATCGGTAACTCTCCATGAGGTACATATTGGTTTGTACATGACGCACTTCCTATAGCGTCACCGGGTCGAGTGTAGGACAGCATCTAAACGCTAGGTGGGATATTTCGCACTTATCGCGGCGGTTTTTAGCAGTTTTGACAGGGGTACAGACGCCAGGAGGCCTGTGTGTGGGACTTCGCCAGATCGTATGAGTCGTAGGTCCGTACAACATGGTCTGTCAGCCTGGCTGGATGCCACTACAAACCGGCGGTGTTTCCGGGCGACACTTTGGGCGACACTAGGGATTACCTGTAGACCGGAGCCCCCCATGACGGCCAGTGCTGAAAAATTCACCCGCCAGACCCTGATTGATGTGCAGTCATTGACCCCCAGCCTGTTCACCCTGCGTACCACCCGCGATCCGGGTTTTCGGTTCACCGCCGGGCAGTTTGTTCGCCTGGGCGTGACCAAGCCCGATGGGAGCCTGGTGTGGCGTGCTTATTCGGTGGTGTCATCGCCCTTTGATGAGTTCCTGGAGTTTTTCTCCATCGTGGTGCCTGGCGGCGAGTTCACCAGTGAACTGAGCCGCCTGCGCGTTGGCGATGAGTTGCTGGTGGAGCGCCAGGCCACCGGTTTTTTGACCTTGAATCGCTTTGTCGATGGTCGCGACCTATGGCTGCTGGGCACCGGCACGGGCATTGCGCCATTTCTGTCGATCCTGCAGGACTTTGAAGTCTGGGAGAAATTCGAGCGGATCATCCTGGTCTACAGCGCCAGGGAAGCCCGGGAACTGGCCTACCAGACACTGATCGCGCAATTGGGTGAGCGTGAATACCTGAGCGAATACGCCCATAAACTCACTTACCTGCCCATCGTGACGCGTGAGCAGCACCCGGGCGCATTGAATGGGCGTATTACCACCCTGATCGAAAATGGCGAACTGGAGCGGGCGGCGGGCGTGGACCTGACGCCGGAGCATTCACGGGTGATGATTTGCGGCAACCCGCAGATGATCGATGACACCCGCCAGTTGCTTAAACAACGGGATATGCAATTGAGCCTGGCCCGCAGACCGGGGCAAGTCGCCGTAGAAAACTACTGGTAGAAAAAAGGCGCCTGGTCAGAGGCGCCTTTTCATGTTGCGAGTCGGTTACAAGGGCTTGTTGTTCTGGGCCTTGAGCAGATCGCGGATCTCCCCCAGCAGTTCCTCTTCCTTGGTGGGCACCGGTGGCAGGGTTGGTGCCACGGCTTCTTCGCGCTTGAGGCGGTTGATGGCCTTGACGCCCATGAAGATTGCGAACGCAATGATCACGAAGTCGATGATGCTCTGGATGAATTTGCCGTAGGCCAGGACTACTGCAGGGATATCGCCCTGAGCGGCCTTGAGCGTTACCGCCAGGTCCCCGAAGTTCACACCGCCGATCAACACGCCGATGGGTGGCATCACTACGTCGCCCACAAAGGATGAAACAATTTTGCCGAAGGCGGCGCCGATGATAATACCGACCGCCATGTCGACCACATTACCTTTGACCGCGAAGGCCTTGAACTCACTGAGCACGCCCATAGGTTATTCCTTGTTACAGTTGAGAGGGGAGAGTGCAGTGTAAGTCAGTCTGCAGTGGCTTGCGCGACACAACTGTTAACACTGTTCGTTGTTATCGACATATTAAATCGCAAATAGTTTGCAAAGTGCCATCATTCGCGCGCGGATTACCCGTGATTTCAGGGCTTTACCAGATTATTTTTTCAATCGGGTAGGTCAGGGTTTTCTATTTATCTTCTGGCGTTCAGGGCTCTAGCCTCTGGCAAGCACCTGTTCGAGTGCAATAAAACAACCAGAGGAACGCCTGATGAAAAACCTTATTAGTCGCAGGTCTATTGCTGCGCGAACTGTATTGATAATTGCCAGTGCCAGTCTGCTTTCGGTGTCTGTACAGGCCGCTAACTTGACGCGCGATAATGGTGCGGCGGTTGGCGATAATCAGAACTCGCAAACGGCTGGCGCGACCGGCCCGGTATTACTGCAAGATGTGCAGTTGATCCAGAAACTGCAGCGCTTTGATCGTGAACGTATCCCCGAGCGTGTGGTACATGCCCGTGGTACCGGGGCCCATGGCACCTTCACGGTCACCGACAACCTCAGCGACCTGACCAAAGCCAAGGTATTTGCCGCAGGCGAGGCCACACCGGTGTTCGTACGCTTCTCTGCCGTCGTCCATGGCAACCATTCCCCGGAAACCCTGCGCGACCCTCGCGGTTTCGCCACCAAGTTCTATACCGCCGAAGGTAACTGGGACTTGGTGGGCAATAATTTCCCCACCTTTTTTATTCGCGATGCGATCAAGTTCCCGGATATGGTGCACGCCTTCAAACCTGACCCGCGCACTAACCTGGATGACGACTCCCGCCGCTTCGACTTCTTCTCCCATGTTCCAGAAGCCACCCGCACATTGACCGAGTTGTATTCGGACTCCGGCACGCCGGCCAGTTACCGGGAAATGGACGGTAATGGTGTACATGCCTACAAGTTGATCAATGCCAAGGGGCAAGTGCACTACGTCAAGTTTCACTGGAAGAGCCTGCAGGGCATCAAGAACCTGGACCCCAAACAAGTTGTCGACGTCCAGGGTCGTGATTACAGCCATATGACTAACGACTTGGTCACCCATATCAACAAGGGCGACTTCCCCAAGTGGGATTTGTATGTGCAGGTCCTCAAGCCCGAAGAACTGGCCAAGTTTGATTTCGACCCCTTGGATGCCACCAAGATCTGGCCCGATGTGCCCGAGCGCAAAGTCGGGCAAATGGTGCTGAACCGTAACCCGGCCAACGTTTTCCAGGAAACCGAGCAAGTGGCCATGGCCCCGGCGAACCTCGTTCCGGGCATCGAACCGTCGGAAGACCGGATGTTGCAAGGTCGGGTGTTCTCCTACGCCGATACGCAAATGTATCGCCTGGGAGCCAACGCCCTGCAACTGCCGATCAACGCCCCACGGATTACCGTCAACAACGGCAATCAGGATGGCGCCATGAACTTCGGCAAGACCACCAGCGGCGTGAACTACCAGCCAAGTCGCCTGGTACCACGCGAAGAGTTGCAAAGTGCGCGTTACAGCCAGATGCCCCTGGCCGGCAGCACCCAGCAGGCGAAGATCCAGCGTGAGCAGAACTTCAAGCAGGCGGGCGACTTGTACCGCTCCTACAGCCAGAAGGAACGCCAGGACTTGATCGATAACTTCGGTGGCTCCCTGGCGACTACGGATGACGAGAGCAAGCACATCATCCTGTCGTTCCTCTACAAGGCCGACCCGGAATACGGCACTGGCGTGGCCAAGGTCGCCAAGGGCGATCTGGCGCGGGTCAAGGCACTGGCTGAAAAGCTGAACGACTGATTAACTCCTCTGTGTAGGCGCGAGCTTGCTCGCGAAGCTCTCAAAGGCACCGCGTAGATTCAGGATTAACGCGGTGCCCTTGCGTTTTTCGCGAGCAAGCTCGCTCCTACAGGGGGCCATGGAGGAATTTGATGATGCGTAGCTTTATAGGAGCGCTTTTGGCCTGTTGGTCCTTGAGTGTGTTCGCTGACCCACAGGCCCTCAAGGCGCAGTTGCAGGACTACTACTTCGATGCCGCCCGGCGTGGCGACGTGGAAATGCTCAATACCTTTATCGAGGCCGGCTATTCCCTGAGTACCGTTGATGACAAGGGCTACACGGCGCTGATTCTCGCCGCCTATCACGGGCAGGGGCCGGCCGTGGAGCGGTTGCTGGCTGCCGGTGCCGATGCCTGTGTCCAGGACAAGCGCGGCAATACCGCGTTGATGGGCGCCATTTTCAAGGGCGAGTTGAAAATCGCTCAGCGTTTGCTGGGTGCCGACTGCAATCCCGACCAGCGTAATGGCGCCGGGCAGACGGCGGCGATGTTCGCCGGGCTGTTCCAGCGCGTCGAATTACTGGATGCACTCAAGGCCAAGGGCGCCGACCTGAACGCCGAAGACCCGGTGGGAAACAGTGCTTCACGATTGGTCAACGGGGAAATCCGGACCCCGGCGCCACGCTGAGCTATCATCGCGGTTTTTCGGTTGGAGGTTCTCAGGTGGCAAAGGCCAAGCGCATGTACGGCTGCACGGAGTGCGGCGCGACCTTTCCCAAGTGGGCGGGCCAGTGTGGCGAGTGCGGTGCGTGGAACACCCTCACGGAAACCATGATTGAAAGCGGCGGTGCGGCGGCGCCTAGCGGTCGCGCAGGCTGGACCGGGCAACAAGCCCAGATCAAGACCCTGGCCGAGGTCAGTGTCGAAGAGATACCGCGTTTTTCCACGGCGTCCGGCGAACTTGACCGGGTGCTCGGTGGCGGTCTGGTGGACGGTTCGGTGGTGCTGATTGGCGGTGACCCGGGTATCGGTAAGTCGACCATCCTCCTGCAGACCCTGTGCAGTATTGCCAGCCGCATGCCGGCCCTGTACGTCACTGGCGAAGAATCCCAGCAACAGGTGGCCATGCGCGCCCGGCGCCTGGGCCTGCCCCAGGACCAACTGCGGGTCATGACCGAAACCTGTATCGAAAGCATCATCGCCACCGCCCGTGTGGAAAAGCCCAAGGTGATGGTGATCGACTCGATCCAGACGATCTTCACCGAGCAACTGCAATCGGCGCCGGGTGGGGTATCCCAGGTGCGGGAAAGTGCGGCGTTGCTGGTGCGCTACGCCAAGCAGAGCGGCACGGCGATTTTCCTGGTGGGCCATGTGACAAAAGAAGGCGCGTTGGCCGGTCCTCGGGTGCTGGAGCACATGGTTGATACAGTGTTGTATTTCGAAGGCGAGTCCGATGGGCGCCTACGCTTGTTGCGGGCGGTGAAAAACCGTTTCGGCGCGGTCAACGAGTTGGGTGTATTCGCCATGACGGATCGGGGGCTGAAAGAAGTCTCCAACCCGTCGGCGATCTTTCTGACCCGTGCCCAGGAAGAAGTACCGGGCAGCGTGGTGATGGCAACGTGGGAAGGTACCCGGCCGATGCTGGTGGAAGTCCAGGCCCTGGTGGACGACAGCCACCTGGCCAACCCGCGCCGCGTGACCCTGGGCCTGGATCAGAACCGCCTGGCGATGTTACTGGCGGTGCTGCATCGCCACGGTGGGATCCCGACCCATGACCAGGACGTGTTCCTCAACGTGGTGGGCGGGGTCAAGGTGCTGGAAACCGCGTCGGACCTGGCATTGATGGCGGCGGTGATGTCCAGCCTGCGTAACCGGCCGCTGCCCCATGACCTGTTGGTGTTTGGTGAGGTCGGCCTGTCGGGCGAGGTGCGCCCGGTGCCCAGCGGCCAGGAGCGCCTCAAGGAAGCGGCCAAGCATGGCTTCAAGCGCGCCATCGTGCCCAAGGGCAATGCGCCGAAGGAGTCGCCGCCGGGGCTGCAGATTATTGCGGTCACGCGCCTGGAACAGGCACTGGATGCCTTGTTCGAATAACCAACAACACCACAAAACCAATGTGGGAGGGAGCAGGCCCCTTCCATATTTTGTCCTGTGTTGTCAGTCAGATGTTCAGCAATTCCCCCAGCTCTCGATGCAGTTCATCCTCATCGCCAAGATTCAGCTCGATCAGCCTGCGCAAATGGGTGATCGAATCCAGGTCGATATGCTCGCAGACAAACCCCAACTGACCCTTGTCGTCATGGGTTAACCGCACTTGCATCTGCACATCGGTCTCGGCGTCCAGATGGATGTCCACATCAAACGGCTCGTCACCCTTGCCCAACCACGGCGCGGGTTTTTGCACCAACAACCCCTTGAGCGATAAATCCACCAGTTGCACCGGCCATTGCTGGCCGTTCTGCTTGAGTTCAGTCCTGGCATCGAAGGCAATCCGCCGAAAACGGCGGCGATCTGACGGCTGGTCGCTCATGGTGAAACCCTCTGTAGATACAGGGATTGTAGCCTTGCGCCATTATCGGGCGTTTATTTCGCTTTTTTTTCACCCCGGCAAGGCTCTAGACCAACGTAGGGGGCTGGTCTTTAGGGCCCAGCGCGCTAAACTCCGGATGGCTGTCTTTCTGTCCAACCTGGCTGGAATATAAAAATGAAAAATAATAATAGCCTGCTACGCCACCTACCCTGGCTGTTGCTGGCAATCGTAGGAGCGTGCGCCCTGGGCGTAGTGGCCTTGCGTCGCGGCGAGGCGATCAACGCCTTGTGGATTGTAGTCGCGGCAGTCGCCATTTATCTGGTGGCTTATCGTTACTACAGCCTGTTCATCGCAAATAATGTGATGCAACTCGATCCACGGCGGGCCACCCCCGCAGTGCTCAACAACGACGGTCTGGACTATGTGCCGACCAACAAACATATTCTGTTCGGTCACCACTTCGCGGCCATCGCTGGCGCGGGGCCGTTGGTCGGCCCGGTATTGGCGGCGCAGATGGGCTACCTGCCAGGTACCCTGTGGCTGATTGCTGGCGTGGTGCTGGCGGGTGCAGTGCAAGACTTCATGGTCCTGTTCCTGTCCACCCGTCGCAACGGCCGCTCCCTGGGGGACATGGTCCGCGAAGAAATGGGCCGCATTCCCGGGACCATCGCGCTGTTTGGCTGCTTCCTGATCATGATCATCATCCTTGCGGTGCTGTCGCTGATCGTGGTCAAGGCCCTGGCCGAAAGCCCGTGGGGCATCTTCACGGTGATGGCGACCATCCCGATCGCGATGTTCATGGGCGTGTACATGCGCTATATCCGCCCGGGCCGCATCGGCGAAATCTCGATCATCGGCGTGTTGCTGCTGCTGGGTTCGATCTGGCTGGGCGGGCAGATTGCCGCTGATCCGGTATGGGCCAAGGCCTTCACCTTCACCGGGATCCAGATCACCTGGATGTTGGTCGGCTACGGGTTCGTGGCCGCGGTATTGCCGGTGTGGCTGATCCTGGCTCCGCGTGACTACCTGTCTACCTTCCTGAAAATCGGCACCATCATCGCCCTGGCGATTGGCATCCTGGTCACCATGCCTGACCTGAAAATGCCGGCGCTGACCCAGTTTATCGATGGCACTGGCCCGGTGTGGAAGGGCGGCCTGTTTCCGTTCCTGTTCATCACCATTGCCTGTGGCGCGGTATCGGGTTTCCACGCGCTGATTTCCTCGGGTACCACGCCCAAGCTGCTGGATAACGAAACCAACGCCCGTTACATCGGTTACGGCGGCATGTTGATGGAGTCCTTCGTGGCCATCATGGCCATGGTTGCCGCCTCGGTGATCGAGCCGGGTGTGTACTTCGCCATGAACAGCCCGGCTGCCGTGGTTGGCAGTGACGTGGTGACCGTGGCGCAGACCGTCAGCAGTTGGGGCTTTGCGATTACTCCGGAAGCGCTCCAGGCGGTGGCCAACGATATCGGTGAAACCACCATCCTGGCCCGTGCCGGTGGTGCACCGACCCTGGCGGTCGGTATCGCACAGATCCTGCACAGTGTGCTGCCGGGTGAAAACACCATGGCATTCTGGTACCACTTTGCGATCCTGTTCGAAGCACTGTTCATCCTGACCGCAGTCGACGCCGGTACCCGTGCCGGTCGCTTCATGCTCCAGGATCTGCTCGGCTCCTTCGTCCCGGCGCTCAAGCGTACCGAGTCCTGGACTGCCAACCTGATCGCGACTGCAGGCTGCGTGGCAATGTGGGGTTACCTGTTGTATCAGGGCGTGATCGATCCGCTGGGTGGCATCAACACCTTGTGGCCGCTGTTCGGCATCTCCAACCAGATGCTGGCCGGTATCGCACTGATGCTCGCCACCGTTGTACTGATCAAAATGAAGCGCCAGCGCTACATCTGGGTCACCCTGCTGCCGGCTGTGTGGCTGCTGATCTGCACCACCACCGCAGGCTTCATCAAGCTGTTCGACGCTAACCCCGCGATCGGCTTCCTGTCGCTGGCCAAGAAGTACAGCGATGCCTTGGCCAACGGGCAGATCCTCGCTCCGGCGAAGAACATCGACCAGATGCAGCACGTGATCTGGAACGCCTACACCAACGCGACGCTGACGGTACTGTTCCTGTTCGTGGTCTTCAGCATCCTGTTCTATGCGATCAAGGTCGGCGTAGCCGCCTGGGGCAGCAAGGAACGCACGGATAAAGAAGCACCATTCCAAGCCATGCCGGACGCGTAATAGAGGGTTGCAAACATGTTCAATGACATTGGTCGCCTCGGTAAATACCTCGGTCAGGCCGCGCGCCTGATGGTCGGAATGCCCGACTACGACACCTACGTCGAGCATATGCAAACCAAGCACCCGGACAAGCCGGTGATGGACTACAAGGCGTTCTTCCGGGAGCGCCAGGAAGCCCGTTACGGCGGCAAGGGCGGGCCCAAGTGCTGTTAAGTTGGTAAAACCGCTTTACCTGTAGGAGCGAGCTTGCTCGCGAAAAACCCAAGGACACCACGTGCATCCAGATAGCACGCGTTATCGTTGACGTTCTTCGCGAGCAAGCTCGCTCCTACAGTTGTTTTTGCGCTCCCATTTTTCAGGAGAATATTTTTGATCTCTCCCATCCCCGTCACCGTCCTCAGCGGCTTCCTCGGCGCTGGCAAGACCACCTTGTTGCGCCACCTGCTCAAGGCCGAACACGGCTTGAAAATCGCCGTGATCGAAAACGAATTCAGCGACGCCGGCATCGACACCCAGCTCCTGGGCGATGAGCCGGTGCAAGTCATGACCCTGTCCAACGGCTGCGTGTGCTGCACCATCCACACCGACCTGACCAAAGCCCTGTACCTGCTGCTCGAACGCCTGGACAGCGGCGAGATCGCCTTCGACCGCCTGGTGATCGAATGCACCGGCCTGGCCGACCCGGCGCCGGTGGCCCAGACCTTTTTCATCGATGAAGAACTGCGCGAGCGCTACATCCTCGACGGCATCATCACCCTGGTGGACGCGGCCCACGCAGAACACCACCTGACGCAGACCATCGCCCAGGCGCAGATCGGCTTTGCCGATCGTCTGCTGGTGAGCAAGCGCGACCTGGTCGACGACGCCAGCTTCGATGCCCTCAGCCAGCGCCTGACCCGCATCAACCGACGCGCGCCGATTCGTGTGGTGGAGCACGGCAAGATCGATCTCGCCGAGTTGCTGGACGTGCGCGGCTTCAACCTCAACGCCGGCATGACCCTGCGCCCGGTCAGCCAGGCGCCGTCTATCGATCGTATCTCCAGCCTGGTGTTACGTACTGACCAGCCGCTGGATATCGACCGTCTCAGCGACTTCATGAACGAGCTGTTGGAAGAGCACGGCAAGCAACTGCTGCGCTACAAGGGCGTGCTGAACATCGCCGGAGAAGACCGGCGCATGGTGTTCCAGGGCGTGCTCAAGCTCTACGGTTTCGATTGGGATACCGAATGGGCCGAAGGCGAGGCGCGGGAGAGTGTGATTGTGTTTATTGCCGATGAGTTGCCCGAAGACAAAATCCGTGCAGGCTTTGCCCGGGTTTACCAATCCTGACCTGAAATGCAGTCAAAAATGTGGGAGCGGGCTTGCTCGCGAAAGCGGTGTATCAGTCGGTACATGCATCAACTGACAGGTCGCTTTCGCGAGCAAGCCCGCTCCCACATTTTGATCTGCATTCCAGGTTCAGATCGGCATAAAAAAGCCCGGCGCAAGAGCCGGGCTTTTCATTCAAGCAACTGCAATCAAGCGCCGTATACCGGCAGCTTCTTGCAGATGGCCTTGACCTTCTCACGGACCGCATCGATCACGGCTTCGTTGGAAAGGTCTGCCAGGATGTCGCAGATCCAGCCAGCCAGTTCCTTGCACTCTGCTTCCTTGAAGCCACGAGTGGTCACGGCCGGGGTGCCGAAGCGCAGGCCCGAGGTGACGAACGGCGAACGTGGGTCGTTCGGTACCGAGTTCTTGTTCACGGTGATGAAGGCTTTGCCCAGGGCAGCGTCAGCATCTTTACCGGAGATGTCCTGCTTGATCAGCGACAGCAGGAACAGGTGGTTTTCAGTACCGCCGGAAACCACGTCAAAACCGCGCTCGATGAACACAGTGGCCATGGCCTGGGCGTTTTTCACCACTTGTTGCTGGTAAGTCTTGAACTCAGGCTGCAACGCTTCCTTGAAGCAGATCGCTTTGGCGGCGATCACGTGCTCCAGCGGGCCACCCTGGGCGCCCGGGAATACCGCGGAGTTCAGCTTCTTCTCGATCTCGGCGTTGGCGCGCGCCAGGATCAGGCCTCCACGTGGACCGCGCAGGGTCTTGTGGGTCGTGGTGGTCACGACGTCAGCGTAAGGTACCGGGTTCGGGTAGACGCCAGCGGCGACCAGACCGGCCACGTGGGCCATGTCGACGAACAGGTAGGCGCCAACCTTGTCGGCAATTTCACGGAAGCGTGGGAAGTCGAGGATCTGCGAGTAGGCAGAGAAACCGGCCACGATCATTTTTGGCTTGTGCTCGACCGCCAGGCGCTCGACTTCGTCGTAGTCGATCAGGCCGTTGCCGTCGATGCCGTACTGCACAGCGTTGTACAGCTTGCCGGAGGACGAAACGCTGGCGCCGTGGGTCAGGTGACCGCCGTGGGCCAGGCTCATGCCCAGGATGGTGTCGCCGCCTTGCAGCAGGGCCAGGTAAACGGCCGCGTTGGCTTGGGAGCCGGCGTGAGGCTGGACGTTGGCGTAATCGGCGCCGAACAGTTCCTTGGCGCGGTCGATGGCCAGTTGCTCAACCACGTCGACGAATTCGCAACCGCCGTAGTAGCGCTTGCCTGGGTAACCTTCGGCGTACTTGTTGGTCAGAACCGAACCTTGAGCCTCCATCACCGCAGGGCTGGTGTAGTTTTCCGAAGCGATCAGCTCAATGTGCTCTTCCTGGCGCACGGCTTCTTGCTCCATGGCGGCAAAGAGATCGGCGTCGTACTTGGCAATAGTCAAATCACGGCTGAACATGGCGGTCCTCAAGGATCGGGGGCAGAAAAGAGGGGCATTCTAACCCAATGGGTTTTAGATGGCATATGAAAGGACATCATGTCGCGGACAAGTGGCGTTCATCCAGAGATGGATGGCGTATTTGAGGGCCTCTTCGCGGGCTTGCTCGCGATGAGGCCATCAGCCTCACCGTAAAACTTCAGTCAAACATGAACAGTGCATCATTACAGAACTGCGCCTCAAACCGATTGGCCGGCATCGGTCGCCCAAACAGGTAACCTTGCACCTCGTCGCACCCGTGCTCACGCAGGAAGTCCAGTTGCTCATGGGTTTCCACGCCTTCGGCGATCACCGCCAGGTTCAGGCTGTGGGCCATGGCGATGATTGCGCGGGCGATCTGTGCGTCCTGCTCGCCGGATGGCAAACCATCCACGAAGGTGCGGTCGATCTTCAGCACGTCGATGGGGAATTGCTTGAGGTAGTTGAGCGATGAGTAACCGGTGCCGAAGTCGTCCACCGCGATGCTCAGGCCGAGGTTTTTCAGGCTGGCGAGGATCTGCAGGGCTTCGTTGACTTCGCGCATCAGGATACTTTCGGTCAGCTCCAGTTCCAGGCACGCCGGCGGCAGGCCGGTTTCCTTGAGGATGGTGGCGATCCGCGTACCCAACTGCCCGTCGGAGAACTGCCGCGCCGAAATGTTTACCGAGACCTTGGGCACCCGCACCTTGTTCTGGTGCCAGGTCTTGAGTTGGCGGCAGGCCTCGTCGATTACCCAGTCACCCACATCCACCACCAGGCCCAATTCTTCCAGTACTGGGATGAAGTCCCCTGGCGGCACCAGGCCACGACGCGGGTGGCGCCAGCGCAGCAGGGCTTCGGCGCCGGTCAAACGTTTGCCATCGCCGCTGAACTGCGGCTGGTAATACAGTACGAATTCGTTCTGCTCCAGGGCGTGGCGCAGGTCGCTTTCCAGCTCCAGGCGTTCCAGGGCGCTGGCGTTCATGTCGGCCTGGTAGAACTGGAAGTTGTTCTTGCCGCGTTCCTTGGCGTGGTACATCGCGGTGTCGGCGTTTTTCATCAGTTGGCTCAGTTCGTTGCCGTCCTGCGGGCTCAGGGCGATACCGATACTGGCGGTGACAAAAAACTCGCGACCTTCAAGCACGAACGGCTTCACCAGGCTGGCGAGGATCTGCTCGGCCACATGAATGGCCCGGTTCAGCGCCATTTCGCGGCTGACCCGCGGTTGCAGGAGCAAGGTGAACTCGTCCCCGCCCATGCGCGCCACGGTGTCGTCTTCGGCCACGCAACCGAGCAGGCGGGTGGCCATTTCCTTGAGCATGCGATCGCCGGCGGCGTGGCCCAGGGAGTCGTTGATCGGTTTGAAACGGTCGAGGTCGAGGAACATCAGCACCACCCACGACTTCTGCCGTTCGGCCGACTGCAAGGCGGTGTGCAGGCGGTCCTGGAACAAAGTGCGGTTGGGCAGGTGGGTCAGGGCATCGTAGTAGGCCAGGCGGTGGATGCGCTGCTCGCTGGCCTTGCGCTCGCTGATGTCGCTGAAGAAGCACACGTAGCTGGCGAGGTCGCCTTCATCATCGAGCACGGCGGTAATGCCGACCCACGCCGGGTAATGCTCACCGCTGCGGCGCTTGAGCCACACTTCGCCTTCCCAGGTGCTGTGCTGGTGCAGTTGCTTGAGCACGTAGCGCAGGTGCGCTTCCTGCTGTTCGTCGACGGTCAGCATGTTCGGCAACTGGTCGAGGACGTCGGCCACCGCATAACCGCTGACCCGGCTGAAGGCTTCGTTGGCCTGCACAATATAGCCGGCAGGGTCAGTGATCAGGATCGCCGAGGTGGAGTGTTCGAATACCGTGGCCGCCATGCGCAAGTCTTTCTCGGCGCGGCGTTGCTGGCTGATATCGCGACCTACGCCAAGGATGCCTTCGAACGCGCCGTGCTCGTCCCACACCAGCACCAGGCGCAGTTCGATCGGTACTTTGCGCCCGTCGGCCCGCAGGCAATCGAACAGAAACAATTGGGTCTGCACGTCATCGCGCAGCAGGGCCAGGGCTTGGGGCTGGTCGAGGGAGCGGCTGACCCGCTCAACCAGGGTGTAGATGCCAGTCAGTTGCTGGGGGTTGGCGATCGTCGATTGCCAGCCGTTCTTGAAGATCCAGTCGACGTCATAGCCCAATACCGCATGCACCGACGGGCTGACGTAGTTGAGGGCCAGCTTGCTGTCGGTGGAGAAGATCACGTCACTGATGCTTTCGGCCAGCATGCGGTAGCGTTGCTCGCTGTCGCGCAGGGATTCACTGGCTTCGATCTGATCGGTAATGTCCTTGGCCACGCCGATAATCCGCGTAACCTGATCGGACTTGTCCCGGGCCAGGGCCTGTTCGCGGATCTCGAAGCGCCGCCACTGGTTGTTGCGGTGCCGAAAGCGCAACTGGCACTGCAACTGCGTCAGGTAACCGGCTTCGCGCTGTTGCTGGCGCAGGTCGTGATAGTACTCGGCGTCTTCGGGGTGCAGCAGGATTTCCCAGAAGTATTCGCCCATTTGCTGCAGTTCGTGCTTGTTGTAGCCCAGGGTGTGGCCCAGGTGGTGGTTGCTGAAAATCATCCGCTGGCTGATCACATCCTGCACATACAGATGATCAGGCACGGTGCGCACCACGTCCGACCAGAAACTTTCGCGCTCCACCAGGGACAGTTCGATCAGCTTGCGGCTGGTGATATCACTGATGCTGAGGATCACTGCTTTATAGTCGTGCTGTTCTTCCGGCAGGCGCATCACCAGCCACAGGTACTGGTCGTTGCCTTCGATGTCGCTGAGTTGAATCTCCAGCTCCAACTGTTTTTGCTGGGTCAGCACCGCTTCAAGTACTTGATAGCCAATGGCGCTGGTGTTCAGCGCACAACCGTCGATCAAGCGCTCCCACGCCTGTTCGCAGGACGCCACATTCAACAGGCGCACCGCCACCTGGTTGACCTCGGTGATGCGCAATTCCTTGAGCAGTTGCTGGCGTTGCTCGGGGCTGTTGTGCAGCCAGTCCTGCAATTGCTCGCGGCTGTGCAATTGGGCCTTGTCGAAGAAGCTTCGCAGGCCCGACAGGTCGAGCACACACAAGGCCACGCCGGTGCCGTCGAAAATATCCTGGTAGCGGCGCCGGCCTTCGTTGACCTGGCGCTGGCGGCGGCGCATGTTCAGCAGGACCAGCACCGGGATCAGTGAAAAAGCCAGGCCCAGCAGACACTTGCCGATAAACGCCGGCAGCAGTTGTTCCAGCACGGCGGCGCGATCAAACAGGCCGCGCAGTTGCCAGTCGCTTTTGCTCAGGGGCGTGACCAGTACGGTTTTCTTCAGTTCTTCCGGGGTCAGCCCGGCCGACCACTGGCTGGGCATGCCGCTGTCGCGACTGACGACCCGGTGGTTCAACTGGTTTTCTATGGCCCACATCGGGCGCGCTCCCTGACCGTCCTGACGCGTCAGGTTGGCCAGGTAATTGGGTGCCAGGCGCAATGCCCAATACATCTTGGCGCCGCCGCTGGGCTGGTGCAGCAGCAGGTAGATGATGGAACCGTCGCTGCTATTGCTCAGGTAATAGGACTGGGCATGGCTGCGCTTGACCAGTTCTTCGAGCCAGGCACTGTCCTGGCTGTTGTCGGCCGTGTCGGTGATCACCGCGCCGCTGGGGGCGAGCAGGGCAACACTGCGCAGTTCCGGCAACGAACGTTGCAAGGTGCGCATCAGGGCTTGGTGCTGTTCATCGTTGCGCGGCGGCTCGACGATGGGTAGCAGGTTGAGGGCGATTTGCGCACTCAAGGCCATGTTCAGGCTGATCTGTTCGGCCAAGTCCGCGCTGTAGTCGATGGTGTATTGCTGCTGGTTTTTCTGGTTTTGCTGCAATTGATCCAGCAGTTGCCAGAACAATAATGCAAGCAGCAGCAGGACCAGCGTCGCCAATGCGCCCTTGAGGGTTCCGTGCAGGGGAGCGCCTGGCGCAATATGAGCTGCGCGCAAGGGGCTTGGCTTTGTTACGTTGGACAAGCTGTGATCCTGCGGTTTGGCTGGACTGGCGCGCGACGTGCACTATAAGCCGGACGCCCGGAGGGCGGCTAGCATGCCTTGAGTTGTGGCAAAGTGCCAGCCCCGCTTAGCGGGACTATCAGGCCGGGCCAGTGCTGATCAAGGCATCTGCCAGTCTGAATAGAATCGCCAGCGCAAAGCAACTAATAACCACAGAGGCTGTGCGGTTGATGTTCTGTGGAGTCAGCCATACATGCCGGCTGCGTTTGATGCGCGCGCCGAACAGCACCCAGGCGCAGCCAACGGGGATCACCACTGCCGTGAATTGCATGACGAACTGCCCGTACAAGGCTATATCGGCAAAGGTCTGCACCGGCACGATGAACGAAACCACCAGCAAACCCTTCGGGTTGATCAGCGTCAGTAAAAAGAAATGCCACCTCGACACCCGCGCCCCGGGCAGTGGGGACAGATCGGCGGCAGGCTCGCGCCATAGGCCGTATGAGGTCTTGACCAGGTAACAGATAGAGATGAACTGCATCACCTTCAGGCACCACGGCGCATTGGCGCCAATATGGCTGAGCAGGTAGCCCCAAAATGAAATCTGCAGCAGGTAAGCCAGGCACTCCAACAGGCTCAGGGGCCAGGCCAGCCTGAAGCCCGAGAGCACGCCAGAGCGCAATAACAGGGTATTGGTCGGCCCCGGCATCAATAGCAACAACCCCAGCGCAGACATGACGCTAAGCATGGAAGCTGTCTCCCGGGACCGTCAGGGGGTAAGGCGTGGTCCAGCATGCATGTGCCATGTGTCTTCTTCATGTAGGACGTTGTTGCCGGGTATTGTGTTCCATCTGGCCCTCAGTAGGAAAAAGCGCGGCTCAAAAGCGCCTGTCAATCTGCCCGCCGCCGCTGACTTAGGTTAACCTTGATCATTCGATGTGCTACGTACAGCGCCATGACGCTACGCAGGCCCTGTTCTCATCTTTTTACGAGGTCCACATTTTGGCTCAATACGTTTTTACCATGCATCGGTTGGGCAAAGTTGTTCCACCGAAGCGGGAAATCCTCAAGAACATTTCGCTGTCCTTCTTCCCTGGCGCCAAGATCGGCGTGCTCGGTCTCAACGGTTCGGGTAAATCCACGCTGCTGAAAATCATGGCCGGCGTCGACACCGAGTTCGAAGGCGAAGCCCGCCCGATGCCCGAGCTGAACATCGGCTACCTGCCGCAAGAGCCGATCCTGGACCCGTCCAAGACCGTGCGTGAAGTGGTCGAGGAAGCTGTCAGCGTGATCAAGAACGCCCAGGCCCGCCTGGACGAGGTCTACGCCGCCTACGCCGATGAAGATGCCGACTTCGACAAGCTCGCCGCTGAACAGGCCAAGCTCGAAGCCATCCTGCAGGCCAGCGACGGCCACAACCTGGAGCGCCAGCTGGAAGTCGCCGCCGATGCGCTGCGCCTGCCGGCCTGGGACGCCAAGGTCGAACACCTGTCCGGTGGTGAGAAGCGCCGTGTGGCCTTGTGCCGCCTGCTGCTGTCGGCCCCCGACATGCTGCTGCTCGACGAACCGACCAACCACTTGGACGCCGACTCCGTGGCCTGGCTGGAACACTTCCTCCATGATTTCCCGGGCACCGTGGTTGCGATCACGCACGACCGGTACTTCCTGGACAACGTCGCCGGCTGGATCCTGGAACTCGACCGTGGCGCCGGTATCCCTTACGAGGGCAACTACTCCGGTTGGCTGGAAGCCAAGTCCGACCGTCTGGCGGCCGAATCCAAGCAGCAGTCGGCCCATGAAAAGGCCATGAAAGACGAGCTGGAATGGGTACGAAAAGGCGCCAAGGCCCGTCAGTCGAAATCCAAGGCCCGTCTGCAACGCTTCGAGGAAATGCAGTCCCAGGAATTCCAGAAGCGCAGCGAGACCAACGAAATCTACATCCCGGCCGGTCCACGCCTGGGTGACAAGGTCATCGAGTTCAAGAACGTCTGCAAGGGTTATGGCGATCGCGTGCTGATCGACAACCTGTCGTTCTCCATGCCTAAAGGCGCCATCGTCGGCGTGATCGGCGGCAACGGCGCGGGTAAATCCACCCTGTTCCGCATGCTGATGGGCAAGGAACAACCGGATTCGGGCACCATCGAAGTCGGCGAAACCGTGCAACTGGCCTGTGTCGACCAGAGCCGCGAAGACCTCGATGGCAGCAAGACTGTGTTCCAGCAGATTTCCGACGGTTCCGACCAGATCCGCATCGGCAACTATGAAATCCCGTCGCGCACCTACGTCGGCCGCTTCAACTTCAAGGGCGGCGACCAGCAGAAGTTCGTCAAGGACCTGTCTGGTGGTGAGCGTGGTCGCTTGCACCTGGCCTTGACCCTGAAAGAGGGCGGCAACGTCCTGCTGCTCGACGAACCGTCCAACGACCTCGACGTTGAAACCCTGCGATCCCTGGAAGAAGCCCTGCTGGACTTCCCGGGCGCCGCGATTGTGATCTCTCACGATCGCTGGTTCCTTGACCGTGTGGCGACACACATCCTCGCGTACGAAGACGACTCCCAGGCGGTGTTCTTCGAAGGCAACTACACCGAGTACGAAGCGGATCGCAAGAAACGTCTGGGCGAAGCTGCTGCCCAGCCGCACCGTGTGCGGCACAAGAAACTGGCCTGAATCGGGTCGGTGGTTTGAAAAGCGGAGCCTTCGGGCTCCGTTTTTTTTGCCTGTGTTTCGGGAGTACCGCGTTGAGTTCATTCGCGAGCAAGCCCGCTTGTATGTTTAAACTTGAAGGGGTGGGCGGTGACTAAAAGCCCGATTCCGACTCTAGCCAGTACGGACCGTGGGAGACTTCTCGTCCCGCCCTTTCTACCCCAAGCGCCGATAAGGAATTCATCGGGAAAACCGACGATAGAGGCAAGCCAGCGCTGGGGTAGACCCCGACAAGCCCTTAAACACTAGCTCCGAGGATTTGTTATGACAATCCTTACTTCACCAACGGTTCTGGGTATCGATGTGGCCAAGGCCGACGTCGTCGCCTACCGCGAAGACCTCAAAGCCATTCAAACCATTACCAACGACCGCGATGCTCTTGGCCGCTGGCTCAAAACGCTACCTGCCAACAGCTCAATTGCCCTGGAAGCCACCAGCACTTACCACTTGGACACAGCTGAACTCGCCCATGAAATGGGACATCGGGTTTACGTTGTAGACGCTTATCGGTTGAGCCATTACCGCGAAAGCATTGGCCAACGGGCGAAAACAGACCCTTGCGATGCGCGTTTGCTGGCGCGCTACCTGAGCAGCGAGCAGGAACGGCTGCGGCTCTGGAGCCCACCTCCGCAGGCTTATAAGCTATTGAAAAGCTTACTGCACCGACGTGCAGAGCTTATCAACTTGCGCGTGAGCCTAACGCTGAGTTGGTCGGGCGAACCGCTTTTGAAGGACGAATTGGCCCAGCAGTTAAAGTCCTTCAAACAAGCTGAGCTGGTCATTCAGAAGTTGCTGCACAAAGTCAGCAAAGAGGCAGGCATCACCGAAAACATCAAGCGCTGCAAAGCCATTGAAGGGGTTGGTGATCTTACGGCTACGGGTCTAGCGACAGCCTTCATGCGTGGCCATTTCGCCAGTGGCGATGCATTCATCGCTTTCTTGGGGATGGATCTGAGACCAAAAGACTCCGGAAAGAAGGCCGGTCCTCGGCACCTGAGTAAAAAGGGCGATTCGGAGTTACGGCGCCTTGCTCACAACGCAGCAATGGCCGCTAGCCGATCGCCGACCTGGAAACCCTATTACGAGTCCTACCTGGCCCGAGGATTGGCAAAGACCCAAGCCCTGGTGATCCTCGCCCGCAAGCTCTGCCGGGTGGCATTCGCGCTGATGAAAAACCAGAGCGAATATCAGCCGAATTTAAGGTTGCAGGGTTTCCCTGCAACATAGAATCTCCCACA
>NZ_CVTS01000019.1:0-297 GCF_900004755.1 Pseudomonas sp. 25 R 14
CTCTGGTCGACAAGGATGGCAAGCCGGTCACCAACACCACTGGCCCACTGACGGTGACCCTGGATAACAACCAGACCATCACCATCGGCGTGAATCAGTCGAGCGGTACTGTTTCGGCTGTGGCACCGGACGATGTGTACAAAGGCGACCAAACCGTTACGACCGGCATCAAGGAAGTCACCGGCGGCGAGCACTTTGAAAATCTGGTTCCAGGTACTGACAAAGTCACCACGATTGTCACTGATACCCCAGGTACCGATACCGATAACACCACTACCGTGACGTTGACGGCTCCGT
>NZ_CVTS01000002.1:0-46666 GCF_900004755.1 Pseudomonas sp. 25 R 14
CACATTTGTTCCTCATTTACCTTGAGGGTCAGTGGGTCCAGGACGCCGCGCGCTCGGTGTGCAGGCCATAGCGCTCAATCGCCTGCTGGCACACCTGCGCCTCCAGGCTGCCCTGTTCCACCAAGGCCGCCAGCGCAGCGAGGACGATGTGGTGACGGTCCACCTCAAAAAAGTCGCGTAACGCCGCACGGGTGTCGCTGCGCCCGAAGCCATCGGTCCCCAGCACGGTGTAGCTCGACCCCAGGTATGAACCGATCATCTGTGGCACTGCGCGCACATAGTCCGACACCGCCACCACTGGCGCGCCTAGCGGCAGGCAGGTTGCCAGGTGGCTGCGCTGTGGGGCTTGCAGCGGATGCAGGCGATTGTAGCGCTCCACCTCACGCGCCTCGCGGGCCAGTTCACTGAAGCTGGTCACGCTGAACACCTCGCTGTCGACCTGCCAATCGTCGGCCAGCAACTGCGCGGCAGCCTGGGCCTCGCGCACCAGCGTGCCGGAGCCAAGCAGGCGCACCTTGGCGCCGGCACTGCCGTCGAGGCGATACATGCCCTTGATAATCGCTGCTTCGACGCCCGCCGGCAGGCTCGGCTGCGGGTAGTTTTCATTCATCAGGGTCACGTAGTAGAACTCGTCCACATCGTGCTCAAGCATCTGGCGCATGCCGTGGTCGAGAATCACCGCAAATTCGCCGGCGAACGCCGGGTCGTAGGCGCGGCAGTTGGGCACGGTCGCGGCCATCAGGTGGCTGCTGCCGTCTTGATGCTGTAACCCCTCACCGCCCAGGGTGGTACGGCCCGCCGTGGCTCCGAGCAAGAAGCCCCGGGCGCGCTGGTCGGCGGCGGCCCAGATCAGGTCGCCCACGCGCTGAAAGCCGAACATCGAGTAGTAGATGTAGAACGGCAGCATGCGCAAACCATGTACCGAGTAACTGGTGGCCGCCGCGACCCAGGAACTGATGGCGCTGGCTTCGCTGATACCTTCTTCAAGGATCTGCCCATCGGTAGCTTCGCGATAGCTGAGGATCGAGCCGATATCTTCCGGCTCGTAGCGCTGGCCGACGCTGGAGTAGATGCCGATCTGCTTGAACAGGTTGGCCATGCCAAAGGTGCGCGCCTCGTCGGCCACAATCGGCACGATCCGCGGGCCCAGGGCCTTGTCTTTGAGCAGGTTGCTGAGCATCCGCACAAAGGCCATGGTGGTGGACATTTCCTTGCCTTCGGCCTGGGTGGCAAAACCGGCGTAGCCACTCACGGGCGGAACGGGCACCGGCTCGGCGCCCTGGCTGCGACTGGGCACATAGCCGCCGAGGGCGGCGCGACGCTGGTGCAGGTAGCGCATCTCCATGCTGTCGGCGGCGGGTTTATAGAAACTCAGGGACTCGGTCTGCTCGTCGGTCAAGGGCAACTGGAAGCGGTTACGAAAGCCGATCAACGCCTCGCGGTCGAGTTTTTTCTGCTGGTGGGTGGTCATCTTGCCCTGCCCGGCCTGGCCCATGCCGAAGCCTTTCTTGGTCTGGGCCAGGATCACCGTAGGGCGCCCCTTGACCCGGCGCGCGGCGTGGTAGGCGGCATGGATTTTCAGCATGTCGTGGCCGCCGCGCTTGAGGCGGTCGATCTGCTCATCGCTCAAGCCCGCCGCCAGCTTGGCCAGGGATTCACTCTGGCCGAAGAAGTGCTCACGGTTATAGGCACCGTCCTTGGCAGCAAAGGTCTGGAACTGCCCGTCCACGGTCTGGGACAAGGTGCGCACCAACGCACCGTCTTCATCCTTGGCCAGCAAGGCGTCCCAGTCCGAACCCCAGACCAGCTTGATCACGTTCCAGCCGGCACCGGCAAACAGCGCCTCTAATTCATCGATAATCCGCCCATTGCCGCGCACCGGGCCATCGAGGCGTTGCAGGTTGCAGTTGACCACCCAGGTCAGGTTGTCCAGGCCTTCGCGGGCGGCCAGGGTCAGGGCCGACATGCTTTCCGGCTCGTCCATCTCGCCATCGCCGAACACGCCCCACACGTGGCGGTCGGTGGTGTCTTGCAAGCCACGATGGTGCAGGTAACGCATAAAGCGCGCCTGGAAAATCGAGCTGATCGGGCCGATGCCCATGGAGCCGGTGGGGAACTGCCAGAAGTCCGGCATCAACCACGGGTGCGGGTAGCTGGACAGGCCACGGGCACCCGCCTTGACGGCGCCCAGTTCCTGGCGGTAATGGGCCAGGTCCTGCTCGCTCAAGCGGCCTTCAAGAAACGCCCGCGCATAGATGCCGGGCGCGGAATGGGGCTGGTAGAACACCAGGTCGCCGCCCTCATTGTTGTGGCGCGCACGGAAGAAATGGTTGAAGCCCACTTCAAACAGGTCCGCCGCGCTGGCATAGCTGGCGATATGGCCACCCAGTTCGCCATAGGCCTGGTTGGCCCGCACCACCATGGCCAGGGCATTCCAGCGGACCAGTGAGGCCAGACGCTCTTCGGTGGCCAGGTCGCCGGGAAAGTGTGGCTGCTGATCCACGTCGATACTGTTGATGTACGGCGTGCCATGGCGCGGCTTCCAGCCGATGGCCGGGGTGTTGCCGGCGTCGGCCAGCATATCGAGGATCTCCCGCGCGCGCTCAGGGCCCGCATGGCGCACCAAGGATTGCAGGGCGTCGCGCCACTCGGTGAGCTCCTGCTGGTCAATGGCTGAGTGATTGACTGTCTTTACGAAACCGTTCATGGGCACCTCCGAGCTGTTTTTTCCAGTTTATGTTTGCCCAAAAGGATTTTTTGACTGTTCTGGGTAGATTGCTGGGCGATTTGCAGCACGAAATGCTCAAATGCAGCTGATTAAAAGCACGTTGTGCTTCAGGCACCTGAAACACCGCAATTGTGTTTAAAATGCCGCCCGCTCAACGATCGACACTGCCCGATGACCCCAGACGCCCTCGCCCTGCTCCACACTCATCTGCTCGCCGCCCTGCGCGACGTACCCGCAGAAACCCGTCGCCTGTTCCACGGCCGGGGCCGCTGCTGGCCGGGTCTGGAACAACTGACCGTGGATTGGCTGCAAGGCGTGGTGCTGGTCTCGTTGTTCAAGGAACCCGAGGCGGTGCAACTGGATGCCTTGCAGCACTTGCTGCGCGACCTCTGCACCAGCAACGAATGGCAGCAGGCCGGCGCCCACACCCTGGCGTTGCAACATCGCTACCTGCCGCAAAGCACCACCGAATGGTTGTGGGGGCAGATGGTCGAGGAATTGACCATCACCGAAGGCGGCCTGCGCTATCGCATCGACCTGGGCAAAAAGCAGAACAGCGGGCTGTTCCTCGACATGCGCTACGGCCGCAACTGGGTGCGCGAACACGCACGCGACCTGCGGGTGCTGAACCTGTTTGCCTATACCTGCGGGTTTTCCGTGGCCGCCATCGAGGGCGGGGCCGAACATGTGGTCAACCTCGACATGGCCCGTGGCGCCCTGAGCCGGGGCCGCGACAATCATCGGCTCAATGGCCATGACCTGGGCAAGGTGAGCTTTTTGGGGCATGACTTGTTCAAGTCCTGGGCCAAGGTCACGGGCAGCGGGCCCTATGACCTAGTGATCATCGACCCGCCGTCGTTTCAAAAGGGCAGCTTTCTGCTGACCAAGGATTACCAGCGTGTGCTGCGGCGCCTGCCGGACCTGCTGACACCCCAGGGCACGGTATTGGCCTGCATGAACGACCCAGCGCTGGGCGAAGACTTCCTGATCGAGGGCGTCACCCGCGAAGCACCAGCGCTGCGCTTTGAGCAGCGCCTGGAAAACCCACCGGAGTTTCCCGATATCGACCCGCAAAGCGGCTTGAAGGCCCTGGTGTTCCGTCAGGGTTGATGCCGAATGTGTCAACGCTTGCTACGCTAAACCTAACGCCGTGGTGGTGAACCTTATCCCCACCTTTCCGGTCGATACCTGCATCCCTTGGCCAGATTCGACGCTCAATCGCCGTCGGCTGCCCTGTTTCACCTTTTGGAGAACGCCCCTGTGATATCGACCCTGCATGTAGCCAGACTCAAAGCCTGGGGCGCCCATGGTTTTACCGCCACCGGCGTGGTGCTGGCCTTCCTCGCGACGCTGGCGCTGCTGGAGAACCAACCCAAGGCCTGCCTGCTGTGGCTGGGCCTGGCGTTGATCGTGGACGGCGTGGATGGGTCGCTAGCGCGACGGGTCAATGTGCAGACCGTGCTGCCGAGCTTCGACGGCTCGGTGCTGGACCTGGTGATCGATTACCTGACGTATGTGTTTATCCCGGCGCTGTTTATCTACCGCTATATCGACCTGCCGGACTTCACCCACCTGTTCACCGTCTCGGTGATCCTGGTGTCATCGCTGTTCTGCTTCTGCAACGTCAACATGAAGAGCAAGGACAACTACTTCCAGGGCTTCCCCGCCGCCTGGAACGTGGTGGCGCTGTGTGTCTACATCATCGATCCACCCGCCTGGATCACCCTGGCCACGGTGATCGGCCTGGCGCTGCTGACGGTGACGCCGATGAAGTTCCTGCACCCATTCCGGGTCAAGCGCTTTATGCCGATCAACATTGCGGTAACCACGGTCTGGCTACTGTGCAGCCTGTTGCTGGTGATCGACCAGCCGTACACCAACACGTTGACCATGGGTTTGTGGTTGTTGATGTCGGCGTATTTCCTGGGGATTTGTATCTGGCGTACGGCGGTGGAGTGGTTGGATAAGTCGCACAAGGCATGATGTGCGGTGCCCTGGCGGACGCCATCGCCGGCAAGCCGACTCCTACAAAAGTACACGCCCTTGTAGGAACTGGCTTGCCAGCGATAATCGTCAACGATAACGCTCGGTACCTGACACCCTGCGTGCGGCTTGGCTCAAAACGCCAGCTTGAAGCCAATCAACCCCAGCATCACCGCCAGGCACGGGCGCAGCAGTTCGTCCGGCACCCGGCCTGACATATGGCTGCCGACGTAGATGCCCGGCAGCGAGCCCATCAGCAAGAACCCCAGCAAATGCCAGTCCATGTTGCCCATGCTCGCGTGCCCAAGGCCGGCAACCAGGGTCAGCGGTACGGCGTGGGCGATTTCGGTGCCCACCAGGCGTTTGGTGGCCAGGAACGGGTACAGGATAAACAGCGCCACGGTGCCCAGGGCACCGGCCCCGATGGAGGTCAGGGCGACCATGGTGCCGAGGATCGCGCCGGTGAATACTGTCAGCCCGTTGAGGTTGCGCGGGCTCATATGGTAGCTGTCGCCGGCATGGCGCTGGGCAAAGGCCAAGAGCTTTTTCTTGAACAGGATCGCCAGGGCCGTCAGCAACAGCACCACGCCCAGGGCTTGTTTGATCACCTCGTTCATCGCGCTGGGATCGGTGTGCAGGCTCTTGAGGAACCACAGCGTCAGCAACACCGCCGGGACGCTGCCCAGGGTCAGCCAACCGGTGATGGTCCAGTCGATGTTCTTGTTCTTGCCATGCACCAGCACCCCGCCCGCCTTGGTGATAGCCGCATACAGCAGGTCGGTGCCCACGGCCGTGGCCGGGTTGATGCCGAACCATAACAGGATCGGGGTCATGAGCGACCCGCCCCCCACACCGGTCATGCCAACGATAAAACCAACGATCAGGCCCGCCACTACGAAACCAAAATTACCCACATCCATTACAACTACCTGCGGCCTTATAAAATTCTGGCGGCAGCATAGCGATTTTTCTTATAACGACTTATACCAATACGATCTGACTTTATTCCTTTTTGTCTTGCAGATTTATTTGTCCTGGCGTGCATCCAATCCGCCACACCGTGAGTAGTACAGGGAGTAGCCACAGCGCTGCTCTGCTGTTCACCCTGACGGAGAGACACCGATGAACACTAAACCCCTGCTCTGCCTGACCTGCCTGCTGCTCGCCGCACCAGCGGCCTTTGCCCAGACCAGTCTGCCCGACAGCATCAAGGTGCCGGACGGACACAAGGTGACCATGGAAACCACCGGTGTCGGCGAAATCACCTACGAATGTCGTGACAAGGCCAACGCTGCCGGCCAGACCGAATGGGTCTTCGTCGGCCCCAAGGCCATGCTCAATGACCGTAGCGGCAAACAGGTGGGTACTTACTTCGGCCCGCCCGCCACCTGGCAGGCCAAGGATGGTTCGAAAGTCACCGGCACGCAGTTGGCCGTAGCGCCGTCCAGCGCGGGCAACCTGCCTTATCAACTGGTCAAGGCCAATCCGGCTGAGGGCCAGGGTGCAATGACCGGTGTCAGCTTTATCCAGCGCGTGGCGCTCAAGGGCGGCGTAGCACCGAGTGCCGAATGCAGCACCGCCAACAAAGGCAAGCAGGCAGTGGTGAAGTACCAGGCGGACTACATCTTCTGGGTGGCCAAATGATCCGCCCGCAAAGCAAAGTCGTCTAAGCTGCTGCGATAGCCCCCGGCCACTCACGGCCGGGGTTTGACCCTGAAATGGCGGCCCCTGCCTTGCCCGAACCTCTCTTTGACTATGAAGCCTGCCTGTTGGCCTGCGCCCGCGGCGAACAGCAAGCCTTGCGTCAGTTGTATGAACACGATTGCGCCCGTCTGCTCGGCGTGGCCAAGCGTATCGCACGGGACACAGCCCTGGCGGAGGACATCGTGCATGACGCCTTTATCAATATCTGGAACGGCGCCGGCGGTTTCGACCCGAGCCGGGGTTCGGCCCGTGGCTGGGTCTACAGCGTGACCCGGCATAGGGCGCTCAACTTTATGCGCAAGACCGGTCGCGAAGTTGCGCTCAGTGACGAGCACGAACACACACTGGTAGCAGAGCCCAGTGTCGAGCATTTCGAGTACCGCGCCCGTAGCGGCAAGGTTTACCAGTGCCTGGAACACCTGGAACCGTCGCGTCGCAGTTGCCTATTGCATGCGTATGTCGACGGCCTGTCCCACAGTGAAATCGCACAGAAACTGGGCACCCCATTGGGGACTGTCAAAGCCTGGATCAAACGCAGCCTTGCGGCATTGCGTGAGTGCATGGCATGACACCTGACGAATTGGACGAACTGGCCAGCGAATACGTGCTGGGCACCCTGGCGCCCGAGCAACGCCTGCACGTGCAGCAACGCCTGGAACACGATGCGCCGTTGCGCGCGGCGGTGGATGCCTGGGAACAGCGCCTGCTGCCCCTGACCGAACTGGCCGAGCCAGTGGCGCCGTCGCCCAATCTATGGCGGCGCATCGAACGCAGCCTGGGCCATCACACTGTGGACGCTGCACCGTCGGTGCCGTGGTGGAACCTGCTCGCCCTGTGGCGTGGCCTGGCCGGTGCAGGCCTGTTGGCCAGCCTGGTCCTGGCTGCGCTGCTGCTGAGCCGCCCCGGCGCAGTCAATCCCACCGCCTATGTCGTGGTGCTGATGGCGCCACAGAGCCAGGCGCCGGGCTGGGTGATCCAGGCCAGCAACGATCAGCATATCCAACTGATTCCACTGGGCGTGATGCAGATACCGGCCGACAAGGCATTGGAGTTCTGGACCAAGGGTGATGACTGGCAAGGCCCGGTTTCCCTCGGGCTCGTCAAGCCGGGGCAGAGCCTGTCGATCCCCCTGGATAAACTGCCGCCGCTGGCGCCCAACCAACTGTTCGAGATGACCCTGGAAGGCCCCAACGGCTCGCCGACTGGCAAGCCCACCGGGCCGATCCAGGCGATTGGTCGTGCGGTGAAGGTGATCTAGCACTGGATTTAAACGCCGACTCGCGCCATCCTCCGCGCTTTACGCCGCCTTATCTGCGGCGCTTGACGCTCAAAGGATATGTTCATGCACGACCAAGCCCTCGCCCCTGCCGATTTCGAGTTCATCGAAGACATTCTGCTCAAGTATGGCGACGACAACTCGGTGTTGAACCTGGCCGAACTCGATGGCTACTTCACCGCCCTGGTGTCCGGCCCGGCTGCGATGGACGTCGCCATCTGGTTCCCGGCCATCTGGGGTGACCAGATCCCAGCCTGGGAAAGCAAGGCAGAACTGGAGAAGTTCATCGACCTGTGCACACGCCATATGAATAACATTGCCCAGCAGTTGGCCAGCGATGCCCAGGGTTTCCAGGCACGCTTTGAACACACCGAACATCAGGACCTGCCGCTGACCCTCGCCGAGGAATGGTGCTTTGGCTATATCCGTGGCGCGGCGATCAGCCAATGGCCAGCCCTGCCGGCCGAGCACGCCGCCCAGTTGGAAGCCATTTCCTGGTGTGCCGAGCAGGACAATTTCGAATTGCCGGCGGACCTGGATGTCGCAGCCCATCAACAACAGGTGGCCCGCATCGAACCGGCGGCCAGGGCCCTGCATGCCTATTGGTTGACCCAACGCGGTTAAACCCACGGCATGATTTGACCCTGCCCCGCCAGATGGTCGATTATTCGTCTCCGCCAGCCGGCCACTCCCAGCCACCGCGCCTTGAATCAGGAGCCTTGTACCTTGAGTTCGCAGAAAACCGTGACCGTGACACCGCCCAACTTTCCATTGCACGGCAAGGTAGCGCCTCCCGGCTCCAAATCCATTACCAACCGCGCCCTGCTGCTGGCAGCCCTGGCCAAGGGCACCAGCCGCCTGAGCGGAGCGCTGAAAAGCGATGACACCCGGCATATGTCCGTGGCCTTGCGCCAGATGGGCGTGACCATTGATGAGCCGGATGATGTGACCTTCGTCGTTACCGGCCATGGCCAGCTGCAGTTGCCGGCACAACCGCTGTTCCTCGGCAACGCCGGCACCGCGATGCGTTTTCTCACGGCCGCCGTGGCGACCGTGGAAGGCACCGTGGTACTGGACGGTGACGAGTACATGCGCAAGCGCCCGATCGGCCCGCTGCTGGCGACCCTGAACCAGAACGGCATCCAGGTTGAAAGCCCCACCGGCTGCCCACCCGTGACCGTGCATGGCACTGGCCGCGTCCAGGCCAAGCGCTTCGAAATCGATGGCGGCCTGTCCAGCCAATACGTCTCGGCGCTGTTGATGCTTGCCGCCTGTGGCGAAGCACCGATCGAAGTGGCGTTGACCGGCAAAGACATCGGCGCCCGTGGTTACGTCGACCTGACCCTGGACTGCATGCGCGCGTTTGGCGCCCAGGTGGAAGTGGTCAACGAAAGCACCTGGCGCGTGGCCCCTACCGGCTACATCGCCAATGATTACCTGATCGAACCCGACGCCTCCGCGGCCACCTACTTGTGGGCGGCCGAAGTGCTCACTGGCGGCAGCATTGACCTCGGTGTTGCGGCACAGGACTTCACCCAGCCCGATGCCAAGGCCCAGGCGGTGATCGCCCAATTCCCGCAGATGCCAGCCACGGTCGTCGGCTCGCAGATGCAAGACGCCATCCCGACGCTGGCGGTGCTGGCAGCGTTCAACAACACCCCGGTGCGCTTCACCGAACTGGCCAACCTGCGGGTCAAGGAATGCGACCGCGTCCAGGCCTTGCATGACGGCCTCAACGAAATCCGCCCGGGGCTGGCGACCATTATCGGTGATGACTTGCTGGTGGCCAGCGACCCCGCGTTGGCGGGCACGGCCTGCACCGCGCTGATCGACACCCATGCCGACCACCGCATCGCCATGTGCTTTGCGCTGGCAGGCCTGAAAGTCTCGGGCATCCGGATTCAGGACCCCGACTGCGTGGGCAAGACCTATCCTGAGTACTGGAACGCCCTGGGCAGCCTGGGCGTGCAATTGACCTACTAAGCCGTCAGCACCCGCGTGGGGAGGGAGTGATCATGACAATTCGCCAACCCTGCCCACCTACCGTGTGTGACTGCGCGCGCGAACAACTGCTGGATGTGCCTGGCACCGACCAGCGCATCCTGCAACTGACCCGCCAGGAAGAAAAGAAACTGCTCGACCGCCTGGAGAACCTGCAAAGCCTGGCAGACCTGGAACGTATGCAACACCTGATGCACCAGCAATTGGGCATCGGCGTACACATCGCCCCAGGGCATACCGAAGTCAAAAGCATGCGCGGGATCCAGATCGTGATCGATGAACTGCCGGGGCTGTGTCGCAAGACCCGGCAGTCGATTCCGGCGGCGATTCGCAAAGGGCTGGAGAGACGGCCGGAAATTGCGTATCGATTGCTGGATGCCCATGACTTGTTTCGAGAAAACTAGGCCTGTCACCGGGCAAACCGGTGACAGGCGTCACATACATGGCTTACCAAGTATAAGTGCCGCCACCCGGCGTTTTAAATGTGAACTTTTGTTCTTTGTCAGAGCCTTGACTCTCGTTATTGTTCGCCGATTGCTCGTTTTCTAATTTGTGTTTTTCAACATTATCCAACGTCTCCAGCCGTGCATCGAACGCAGTGGGTTTGTTCTGTGAGGTATCGATGGTAGGAGCAAGTATTCCTGGGGTATTGGCGGAAATCGAAGACATGTTTTTCTCCATTGGCAATAGTTTTACCAGCCTCGGCTGCATCTCTGTTGCAGCGTGTACGGGCTAGTAATCACTAGTGGCCGAGAAACAAAAACAGTTCCTATGGATCCGGATGCACTCTGTTTGTTGCCATCGAAACCAGCGCCTGACGCAACTGCGTCCGCCTAGTACTCAAAGAACAGGCAGCTACGCCTGCCGGGACTGCACAAACAGTTGGGCCTTGCGGCTCATCTGGTCGAAATGCCGGTCACGCTGTTTCTCGGCGTCAATCATCGCGCGCTTGCCGTGCTTCTGTAGCAGGTAAGTGTGGATCTGCCGCACTTCCAGCGAGCTATAGATCGACGCCACATCCAATACGCCCATCAGGCCATCGGTGCTGTAGTCACGTGTATTCATCAACACTTGGGTGCCACGCACACCACGCACCTGAAAGCCCATGGCCTCGAACGCCGGGACTTTTTCCACGGCGCAGGTCAATTCGCCATGGGGGTAACGGCTGAGCATCTCATCCATCATTGCCCGTGCCACGCCCTGCCGGCGGTGGCTGGCATGCACGGCCATGTAGGCCACGCCGCAAGCCTCGGGATCGTCCTTGACCGGCAGGTACAGCAAGAAGCCGATGACCTTGGCCGGGGCCTGCTCATCCGTCGCCACAATCAGCTCGACCGCAATGCCCTTGGACCCACCCAGCGCCTCCAGGTACAGGTGCACTTCGTAGCCGATTGCATACTGGTAGACGTTGTACAGCAGGTTGCTCGGCGGGATGGCGACCATGCTGATATCGGTCAGGTAGTCGACCACCATCTGCAGGATCTGGCTATTGACCGGCTCGGGGCATGGGGCGGCGTAATGGGTAAGGGTGAACATCGAATTCCTGTTTCCTGGTATTTCGTATCAAGGCGGTGGGGATTGTACCTGTTCTGCGCCACAGACCTGGCGCAAACAACCGCGCAACCAACGATGCGCGAGGTCGGCATCCAGGCGTGGATGCCAGAGCATTGCCACGCTGAACGGTGGCACCTCAACCGGCAGGGCAAAACTGCACAGGCCATCGCGCAGGCCGCTGGTATAGCGCTCGGGAACGCTGGCGATCAGGTCGCTCCTTTGTGCCAAGGCCACGGCCGTAGAGAAGCCGGTGACGATGGTCGCCACGTCTCGCGTCAGGTGCAAGGCCTCAAGCGCATCGTCAATCTGCCCGCGCTCGCGCCCGCGCCGGGACACGTAGACATGCCGGCCGGCGGCGTAGCGCGCGGTGGTGATAGGGCCTTGGCTCAGTGGGTGGCCGGCGCGGACCACACCGATAAAACGGTCGCGAAACAGCAATTGGGTCAGCACTTCTGGGTTGGCCGTGCTATCGACCACACCGGTTTCCAGATCCACACCGCTGTCGCGCAGCGGCGTGCCATCGTGGCCGGATTTATGGACGAAATGCAGGCGCACGCCGGGTGCTTCTTCGGCGACACGGGCGATCAGCGCAGGGCCGAAACTTTCGACAAAACCTTCGCTGGTGCGCAGCACGAAGGTGCGCACCAGGCCCTTGAGGTCCAGTGCCTGATGTGGACGCAGCAGCACTTGGGCATCCTGCACCAGTTGGCTGACCTGCTCGCGCAACTCCAGGGCGCGTGGGGTCGGTACCAGTCCCCGGCCTGCACGCACCAGTAAGGGGTCGCCGGTGGTTTCCCGCAAGCGGGCCAGCGCGCGGCTCATGGCCGACGGGCTCAGGCCCAGGCGTTGAGCGGCACGGGCGACACTGCCTTCGGCCAGCAGCACGTCCAGGGTGACCAACAGGTTGAAGTCAGGCAGCGACACAGGATGATCCTCATCAGGCGTTTGACGCACATATAGAGTGCAACTACTGCGTCTACCGCCATGTTAGGCGAGGCCGTAGAGTGCGGGCAACAACCACGGAGCAGAACGAGAAATGCCCATGACGTCCCCTACCCCACGCGGCGCGCTCGCCGGCTTGTCGTTGTGCATGTTGCTGGCTTCACTGGGCACCAGTATTGCCAATGTCGGCCTGCCCCAGATGGCCGAGACCTTTGCTGCACCTTTTGCAGCGGTGCAGTGGGTGGTGCTGAGTTATTTGCTGGCGATTACTGCGGTACTGGTGAGCGTCGGGCGCCTGGGGGATCGGCTCGGACACCGCCGCCTGTTGCTGACGGGGGTGATGCTCTTCGCCGTGGCTTGCGTCCTGTGCAGTGCCGCGCCCTCCCTCGGTATGCTGGTCGCGGC
Organism: Pseudomonas sp. 25 R 14; assembly: GCF_900004755.1. Classification (NCBI taxonomy): domain Bacteria; kingdom Pseudomonadati; phylum Pseudomonadota; class Gammaproteobacteria; order Pseudomonadales; family Pseudomonadaceae; genus Pseudomonas; species Pseudomonas sp. 25 R 14. Next base: position 12,594 of record NZ_CVTS01000002.1, read on the forward strand.
GCGGGCGCTGCAAGGGTTTGGCGCGGCGATCATGCTGGCAATGACCATGGCGCTGGTCGCGGCCACCGTGCCCAAGGCGCAGACAGGCCGCGTCATGGGTTTGCTGGGGACGCTGTCGGCGGTGGGCACCGGCCTGGGGCCGGCCATCGGTGGCGCGCTGATCGCGGCATCTGGCTGGCGCGCGCTGTTTCTGATCATGTTGCCGTTGGCCGCCCTGGCGTGGGTGCTGGTACACCGCACACTGGCCGACAGCAATCCACAGACATCAGCCGCGGGGCGTTCCAGTGTTTTCGCGGCACTGCATGATCGGGCCCTGGGCGCCGGGCTGGGCATGAGTACGCTGGTGGCGGCCGTGATGATGACCACCCTGGTCGCCGGGCCGTTCTACCTGAGCCATGGCCTGGGACTCGATCCCGCGCAAATGGGCCTGACGATGGCCGTCGGCCCGTGTATCGCGGCGCTGGCGGGCATGCCGGCCGGGCGCCTGACTGACCGCTGCGGCAGCTATGCCACGACGCTTGGTGGCCTGTTGTGCATGCTGGCAGGCTGCCTGGTGCTGGCGTTGATGCCCCTGGGCATCACAGGTTATATCGGCGCATTGGTCATCCTCACCCTGGGCTACGCGCAATTCCAGGCGGCCAACAACACCGCAGTGATGAGTCATGTATCGGCGGATCGACGCGGGGTGATTGCCGGCTGGCTGAACCTGTCGCGCAATCTGGGCTTGATCATCGGCGCGTGGGCGTTGGGCGCGGTGTTTGCCTGGAGCACAGGCGATATCCACTCCGCCCTCCCCATCGCCGTGGGCCACGGGTTGCGCATGACCTTTTGGGTGGCCTCGGGGCTGGTTGCGCTGGCACTGCTGCTGGCCTTCGCGCGCCGGGTAAAAACGCTGCAGGCCAGCACGGCGCCTTGACAAGGGAAAATCGTAACGGCTATTGTCTGACAACCTGATCACCTAGGTTTCGTCATGCTTGAGCTCCAGCGTCCAGATTCCCTCGTCGTGCGTGTTGTCAGCGCCATACGGGCCGAGATTGACTCCGGACAACTGGCGCCCGAGTCGCGCCTGCCTACCGAACAGCAACTGGCTGAACAGTTGAATGTCAGCCGCTCGGTGGTGCGCGAGGCGATTGCCCAGCTCAAGGCCGATGGCGTACTCACCGCCCGGCGTGGCCTGGGCTCGTTCATTTCGCAGACCCCGGCCGGCACGGTGTTCCGCTTTCCGGAAAAGAACGGCCGACGTCCTGACCTCGCGCAAATGTTTGAAGTGCGCCTATGGATCGAAACCCAGGCAGCCTCCATTGCCGCCCAACGCCGCGACGCGGGCGACCTGCAGCGCATGAAACGCGCCCTGCAGGAAATGCACGACAAGCGCGCAGACTTTGCAGCCGCCGCCCTCGCCGACGTGGAGTTTCACCGAGCCATCGCCGACGCCAGCAAAAACGAATACTTCGTGGCCTTCCACGACTTTTTGCGCAACCAGTTGGCCAGCGCGCGCAAGACCGCCTGGGAGAACTCAGCCTCGCGCTTTGCCAGCGGCTCGGCGGATGCCACCGAGGAACACCAGGCGCTGTACCAGGCAATCCTCGACGCAGATCCCCAAGGCGCCGCCGCTGCCGCCGAAGCGCATTTGCGCGCTGCCGCCAAACGCCTGCAACTGGAACTGCCCGCGACCCACTGATCGACCCGATACCGATGAAGCGTACCTGCGGGCGCGTCGTTTTTTTAACAAAAACATTAGTCTGACAACCTGATAAGCAGACTGAAATGTATTGATTTAGGTAGCCCCACACATGATTTATGACTTTTGCATCATCGGCGGCGGCATTGTCGGCCTAGCCACCGCGATGGAGCTGCTCAAGCGCCAGCCCAACGCGTCACTGGTGATCCTGGAAAAGGAACCGGTGCTGGCCAAGCACCAGACCGGCCATAACAGCGGCGTGATCCATGCCGGCATCTACTACGCACCCGGCAGCCTCAAGGCCGACTTGTGCAAGCGCGGCGCCGAGGCCACCAAACAATTCTGCCGCGAACACGGGATCAAGTTCGAGGTGTGCGGCAAATTGCTGGTGGCCTCCACGGCCCTGGAAGTGCAGCGCATGGAAGCGCTCTATGCACGCTCGCAACTCAACGGGATGAACGTCGAGCGCCTGGACGCGGATCAACTGCGCGCCCGCGAGCCGAATATCGTCGGCCTGGGTGGGCTGTTCCTCGACGCCACCGGGATCGTCGACTACCGCCAGGTCTGCGAAACCATGGCCGCGGTGATTCGCCGCAATGGTGGCGAGATCTGCCTGGAAAAAACCGTGACCGCGATTAGCGAAGACACCGACAAAGTCACCGTCAGCACCCACGACGGCGCCTGGCAGGCGCGGCACCTGGTGGTGTGTGCCGGCCTGCAGTCGGATCGCCTGGCGACCCTGGCCGGAATCGATATCGATCACCAGATCATCCCGTTCCGTGGCGAGTACTTCCGCTTGCCGGCGTCGAAAAACAACATCGTCAACCATTTGATCTACCCGATCCCTGACCCTGAACTGCCGTTTCTGGGGGTACACCTCACCCGCATGATCGATGGCAGCGTCACCGTTGGCCCCAATGCCGTACTGGGCCTGGGCCGGGAGAACTACAAGAAGTTTTCCGTCAACTGGAAGGATGTGGCCGAGTACGCGCGTTTCCCCGGGTTCTGGAAAACCATCTGGCAGAACCTCGGCTCCGGCAGCGTGGAAATGAAGAATTCGTTGTTCAAGTCCGGCTACCTGGAGCAATGCCGCAAGTATTGCCCATCCCTGGAGATCGACGACCTGCTGCCCTACGAGGCCGGGATCCGCGCCCAGGCGGTGATGCGCGACGGCACCTTGGTACATGACTTCCTGTTCGCCCAGACGCCACGCATGTTGCATGTGTGTAACGCGCCGTCACCGGCGGCCACCTCTGCCATTCCGATTGGCGAAATGATCGCCGACCGCATGTTCAAGGCCAACTGAAAGCCCTGACACAAATCCTCTGTGGGAGCTGTCTCGCCCGCGTTTGCAACACCCTAATAAATATAATGACTGAGAAGGAAGTACAGCATGACGGCAAAAGCCCACAACCCCGCCACGGTGGAAACCCCGGCACAAACCAAGAAACGCCTGCGCAAGGTCGCTGCCGCCACCATCTTCGGTTCGATGCTGGAGTGGTATGACTTCTACCTCTACGCGACCATGGCGGCGATTGTGTTTTCGAAGATTTTCTTTGATAACAGTGACCCGAAGACCGCGACCCTGATGGCCTTCTCCACCTTCGCCATCGGCTTTATCGCCCGCCCCTTCGGCGGCATTCTATTCGGCTACCTGGGCGACAAGTTCGGCCGTAAACATGTGCTGGTGTTGACCTTCTGCATGATGGGCGTGTGCACCACGCTGATCGGCCTGATCCCCAGCTATGCCTCGATTGGCATCTGGGCGCCGATCATTCTGGTATTTGTCCGCATCATCCAGGGCCTGGGCGCCGGCGCCGAGTTGTCCGGCGCGGCGGTCACGTCCTACGAGCATGCGTCAGAAGGCAAGCGTGGCAGCCAGGGTGCCTGGCCGGCACTGGGGTTGAACCTGGGCCTGTTGTTGTCGTCGCTGACCGTGTACCTGCTGACCATCAATGGCAATGAGTTCCTCCTGGCAGGCGGCTGGCGCATCCCGTTTATCTGCAGCATCGCCCTGGTGGGTGTGGGCCTGTGGGTGCGTAACAGCATCCCGGAAACCCCGGAGTTCAAGGAGTTGAGCAAAGAGCCTGCCAAAGCCAAGGTCTCACCGCTCAAGGCCCTGTTCAAGAATGACCTCAAGGGCCTGGCGGTGGTGTTTTTCGTGGCAATTGGCTACAACGCCCTGAGCTACATCTTCAAGACCTTCTCCCTGGCCTACCTGACGCAGTTCAAGGGTGTCGACGTACATGTCACTTCGTTGTCGGTGACCATCGCAAGCCTGGTGGCCATTGTCGCTGTGCCGTGCTTCGGCTGGCTGTGTGACAAGTGGAGCAGCAAGTCGGTGCTGGTACTCGGCGGTGTGTTGTCGCTGCTGTTCGCCTACCCGTTCCTGGCGCTGTTGAACACCGGTGAAAGCCTGATGATCTACCTGGCCATCGGGATCGGCACCGGGATCCTCGCGCCGATGATGTTCGCCCCACAGGGCTCGTTCCTCAGCCGCCAGTTCCCGACCCAGACCCGTTCTTCGGGCTTCGGCACCGGGCGTGAGATCGGTACGGCCATCGCCGGGGGCCTGGCGCCGCTGGGGGCCCTGTCGATGGTGGCCGCCTCGACCACCCACTCGACGGACGGCGTAGTGATCATCCTCGCCATCGCCTCGGTGTTGGTGGTGGTGTTTGCCCTGTGTGACCAGGGCCGCAAGCACTCGGCATTCAAGAACTGAGGGCAAAATGTTGCCCAAGGGGTGCATCTGCGCCCCTTCATCGCGCATCATGGGCACTTTCATGCTCAAGGGAAACGTCCATGCGCGTTCTGTCATTGATGATAGGTGTTACGACGCTGGCCGCCAGTCTGGTGTTTTGCGCCACGGCGTCGGCGAGCGAAGAGAGTCAATTGATCGACTCGATCAACCAATACCGCAGCCAGGTGCAGCGCTGCGGCGACCAGGGTTCCCAGGAATTGCCGCCGCTGGCGGTCGACCCGCGCCTGGTGTTGCCGGTCAACAATGTTGGCGACTTGCAGCAAGCCCTGGCCCAAGTGGCCTACCCCATGGTCAATGTGCAGGCGATCAGCCTGACCGGTCCTCGCGACTCGCAATCGGCAATGAAAGCGGTGCGTGAGAGTTTCTGCCGGGTGGTGCTGGACCCGCAATTCGTCGATATTGGCGTCAGCAACAGTGGCCAGGACTGGCGCATTGTCCTCGCCCGTCCGCTGTTGAGTCGCGGCCTGGCCAGCTCCGAGACTGCCGGCCAGCAGTTGCTGGAGATGGTCAATGCCGCCCGCAACCAACCTCGCCAATGTGGCACGCAGACCTTCGCCGCGACTACACCGCTGGCCTGGAACGCTCAGTTGGCAGGCGCCGCCGACAGCCATGCGCGCAACATGGCCAACAACAACTTCTTCGACCATCTGGACCGCGACGGCCGCACACCCGGGGACCGTGCGGAACTGGCGGGCTATGTGGCCCAACAGATCGGTGAAAACATTGCAGCCGGCCTGGATACGCCGCGCAAAGTGGTCGATGGCTGGCTCGCCAGCCCCGGTCACTGTGCCAACCTGATGAACCCACAGTTTCGCGAATTGGGCGCCGCCTATGGGCTGGATCCCAAGAGCGATGCAGGCATCTACTGGACGGCGCTATTAGGCACGCAATAGTGCTGAACTGGCCCGCGCTGTCCGGGTCTGTTGCTTGGCATTGCGATGAAATACAGCAAAGTGCGACAAACAGGGTAATCAGCAAATGACAGACTGGCTGCAAGATTGCGGTGAAATGGCCGAACGGGTTCGCCGCCATGACTGGGCCAACACCCCTCTGGGGCCAATCGATCAATGGCCGGATGTACTCAAGACCACCGTTTCGTTGAGTCTTGCTTCGCATTTCCCCCAGGCGGTGGTCTGGGGGCCTGAGCTGATCACCTTATATAACGATGCGTTCCTGCCGATCCTCGGCAACAAGTCCGAAACCCTGGGCCAGCCCTTCAGTGCTATCTGGCAGGAAGCCTGGAGCCAGATCAGCCCCATCGCCGACGCTGCATTCGAAGGCCGGGCCACGTTTATCGAAGACTTTGCGCTGATCATCGAGCGTGGTGATGCGCCGGAACAGGCCTATTTCACCTTTTGCTACAGCCCGATCCGCGATCCTCATGGCAAGGTCGTGGGCATGCTCGATACCGTCACCGAGACCACCAACGCCGTGTTCATGGCCCGCCGCCTCGCCGTGCTGGATGCGATCGGCAACGGTGTGGCCAATGCCACCGATCCGGCGGCGATCATGGCGGCCACCACACGGGTGCTGGCGACCCACCTGAACCTGTCCAACTGTGCCTATGCCGACATGGAAGCCGATGAAGACGGCTTTACCATTCGCGGCAACTGGGCCGCAGAAGGTTCGCCCAGCATCGTCGGGCACTATCGCCTGGCCGACTTCGGCCAATTGGCGGTCAAGCGCCTGCAGGCCGGCGAGCCGCTGATCATCAATGACAACCTGACGGAACTGACGCCCGAGGACGCCGCGACCTTCCAGGCCATTGGCGTGACGGCGACGATTTGCATGCCGCTGATCAAGTCCGGGCGCTTGACCGCGCTCATGGCCATTCACGACCGCGTCCCGCGCCGCTGGTCGTCCTACGACCTGGCGCTGCTGGGTGAAGTCACAGAACGCTCCTGGGCCCATATCGAACGAGTACGCGCCGATGCCATCGTGCGCGAAGGCCTGTCGGCGCTGGCCGATTTGAATGCGACCCTGGAGCAACGGGTCATGGAACGCACCACCTTGCTCAACCAGACGGAAGCGGCGTTGCGCCAGTCCCAGAAGCTCGAAGCCATTGGCCAGTTGACCGGTGGCGTGGCCCACGACTTCAATAACCTGCTGACCATCATCCGCTCGTCGGTCGATTTCCTGCGCATGCCCAACCTGCCCGAAGAACGCCGCCAGCGCTACATGAGTGCCGTGTCCGATACCGTAGAACGCGCCAGTAAACTGACCAGCCAATTGCTCGCCTTCGCCCGGCGCCAACCGCTGAACCCGCAAGTGTTCAACGTGGGCCAGCGCGTGCAGAACATCGGCGACATGTTGGAGACAGTTACTGGCGCGCGGATTCATGTCAGCGTCGAATTGCCTGAACGGGCCTGTCACGTCTGCGCGGATTCCAGCCAGTTTGAAACCGCCTTGATCAACATTGCCCTCAACGCCCGGGATGCGATGGACGGCCAGGGCACGCTGGTGCTGCGCCTTGAAAGAGACCAGCCGCTGCCGTGCATACGCGGGCACGGTGGTTCAGGCAAACCCTTCGTGGCGATCTCCCTGGCGGACACGGGCAGCGGGATTGCCAAGGCGACCTTTGAACGTATCTTCGAGCCGTTCTTCACCACCAAGGAGGTCGGCAAAGGCACTGGGCTTGGCCTGTCGCAGGTGTTCGGGTTCGCCAAGCAATCGGGGGGCAACGTCGATGTCGCCAGCGTGCTCGGCCAGGGCACGGTGTTTACCTTGTACCTGCCACAGGTGGAGCCCGAGGAGCTCCTGGACTGCACCGTCCAGGCCCCGCTCGAACTGGACCCGGACGCCGTGCGGCGGCGCATCCTGATCGTGGAGGACAACCTGGAAGTGGGCCGCTTCGCCAACCAGATCCTGCAAGACCTGGGTTACCAGACGGTCTGGGCCACCCATGCCGAAGAAGCGCTGGAGATGATCGGCCCGGATGCACGGGCGTTCGACGGGGTGTTTTCCGACGTGGTAATGCCGGGCATGGGCGGCGTGGCGCTGGCCAGGGAGTTGCGCCGGCGACGACCCGAGCTGCCCGTGATCCTGACCTCGGGCTACAGCGAGGAGTTGGCCAAGTGCGGCTATGCCGGCTTCGAGTTCCTCGCCAAGCCCTACTCCGCCGACCAGGTCTCACGGGTGCTGGCCAAGGCCATGGGCAAAGACTGACTTGCAGGAGCGATCGGGCTCGCGAAAAACGCAAGAGCACCGCGCCTATCCCGTCAGCACGCGTTATCGTTAACGCTCTTCGCGAGCAAACTCGCTCCTACAAAAGGCTGGTTGCTAGGACGCGACCGCCACCTGGTTGCGCCCCATGGCCTTGGCGCGGTACAGGGCTTTGTCGGCGGTGTTCATCAAGTGCTGCAAGTCGTCACCCACGGCATGGGTCGAGGCCACTCCCAGGCTCGCACTCAAGCCGTGCACCGGGTCGATGCTTAAGCCGGCAATGGCGCGGATCAGTTGCTCGCCGATGTCGCGCGCCACTTCAAGGGTCGTATCGGGCAACAACACCGCGAACTCCTCGCCCCCCAGGCGGCCGTGGATATCCGCCTGGCGAAAGGAGGCGCTGATCACCTGGCCAATCTGCCGTAATACCCGGTCCCCGGCCTGGTGGCCGTAGGTGTCGTTGATGGCCTTGAAGTGATCCATATCCAGCATCAGCGCACACAGCGGCTGATGGGTGCGTGTGCATTGGTCATACAGCACCTGGGCTTTATCGAAGAATGCCCGGCGGTTCATCAGCCCGGTGAGTTCGTCGGTCTGCGCCGCGCGCGTTGAAATACTGTGGGCACGCTCTATTTCACGGGTCAGGCGAAAGGCCGTCTCCAGCGCCTCGGACAATTTACGCGAGGCGCCCACCACAAATGATGAGAACACCAGCACGGCGATCGCCATGCCCAGCTGCATCTTGGACGGTTGAAACAGCAACCACAGGGTACACGGCAACAACACCAGCGCCATGGACACCATAGTCATGTAGCGGTAGGCCGAGTAGCACGACACCGCGCTGACCGACATGCCCACGGCAAAGAGCATGACCAGCGCCTGGGTCAACCGATCATCGGCGGGCATCACGGCAAAGGCCCCTATGCCCCAGATACCGGCCGACAGCACCAGGGTGATCCAATAATGACGCTCCCAGCGTTGCGGTGTGCGCTCGCTACGGGGGCTGCGAAAATACTGGAGAAACATCGACAAACGCAGGAGCGACGAGCCTGCCAGCAATACCAGCCAACCGATCATCAGCCGGGGATCAAGCCGGTCCCAGCACAGCCAGCACAGCATGCCCGCGGCCAGATAACTGCCAAAAACCGCAGAGAAGGATTGGCGAAACAGCTGATGCAGGCGATCAGTACGCACCTGCTCTTCGATGAAAAAATCCTGGTCCTGCCCACGCCCAAGGCCATTCATTTGATTTGCCTGATCCAATGCTGCGACAAAATGGCATTGTGGCATCATGGCCGCAGGCGGAACAGCAAAATCACCTGCCCATGTCGCGCAAAGACCCGAGTTAAAGCCTTTGGATTATCACTATCGTAGGGGTAGCCACGTACAGTAAGCGCTGGCAAACCAGCGCCTAGTGCCCGGTCGAGGTGTGTTCAATCCTGAGCCATGGCCAACGAGCCTGATAGCTCCTGGCTTTATGTTCGAACAGTCCTGGCTGCGGGGTGATGGGGTTGAGCCGCAGAATTCCCTGTTCGGTATCGGCCAGGCCGTAGGGCGCATAGATTTCGCCAGTGTCTGCTGCCAAGGCGATACAAGTACCCGCCACCAGGTAGCGATCCACCCCGGCCTTGGCTGAGCGCAACTGGGGGTAAGGCATGCCGAATCGCTGCGGGTACCACAGGTGAACACGCGCCTGGTTTTTCACTTCAATATTCACGCCCAGGTCGTGGAAAAGCTCGGCGGCGCGCGCAATGACTTCATTCTCGGCTTCCCAGGACACATCCGTGTCGAAATAGAACACGTCGTAATCCTTCACTCCCCAGTCGGCGGTCAATCCGGCCTGATGATTCCATACAGCCTGGAACAGGCAGCCGGCGGTCAGCAGGCATTGCTCCAGGCCAAGGGCTGGCAAGCGCTCGATCATTTGCGCATTGATGGGGTTGGCCATCACCAGCTCGACCAGCCTCTGGGGCGTCAATTTCATATGCATTCCGTTGCCGTTGTTGCGTGTTGAGGATCGACGTTATATCAGGATTTCATCACCCTTTGAGCGCCGCCTCGATGGCCGCGATGTCGATTTTCACCATGCCCATCATCGCCTCGAATGCGCGCTTGGCCGCTGCAGGATCGGGATGGGTGATCGCCGCCGTCAGCACGCGCGGGGTGATTTGCCAGGACAGCCCCCACTTGTCCCGACACCAGCCACAGGCAACCTCCTCTCCGCCGTTGCCGACAATCGCTTGCCACAGGCGATCCGTTTCGGCCTGGTCGTCGGTGGCCACCTGGAAGGAAAACGCCTGGTTGTGCTGGATACCTGGCCCGCCATTGAGGCCCAGGCACGCAATGCCCATGACGGTGAACTCCACGGTCAGGACATCACCCTGCTTGCCCGCAGGGTAATCGCCCGGGGCTTTATGGACAGCCTCTACCGTGCTGTCCGGGAATGTGCGGGCGTAGAAGTTGGCAGCCTCCAATGCAGTGCCGTCGAACCAGAGGCAGATGGTGTTTTTGTGGGTCATCGGGATGCTCCAAAAAGGCAATTGACTGCTTCAGTCTAGCCCCCTACTTTCAAAACATCAGAGCGTGCTGCGTGACGCCAACTTCATTTCCAGCCACGAAAGCGCACGCGTTGCGCTCATGGGTCGCGCACAGAGGTAACCCTGACCCTGATGGCAGCCCAACTTGAGCAAGCGTTGGCGCTGGCTTTCGTACTCCACGCCCTCTACCACGACTGCCATATCCAGAGCTTCAGCCAATGCCAGAGTGCTGCTGATCACCGCACAATTACGGGGGCTGCTATCAAGGTCACGAACGAAGCGCGCATCGAGCTTGATTTCGGTGAAGGGCAACTGGCACAGACGCTCCAACGAAGAGTAGCCAATACCAAAGTCATCGATGGACAGACCGGCGCCCATCATCCGCAGGCGAATCAAGGTTTCGAGCACCCTGGGAGACACCTCCAGCAGCCCGCTTTCGGTGATCTCGAAAGTCAGGCGCGAGGCAGGTATCGCGTAGTGCTCCAGCGCCTTGCACAGATGCGGTAACAGCGACTCACAAGACAGCTGCTCTGCCTCCAGATTAAACGCCAGGGACAGCACATGCCCCTGCGCCTGCGCTATTTGCAGGAAGGCCAACGCCTGTTCCAGCAGGGCAAAAAACAGCTCATCCATCAAACCGAACTGGCTAACCTGCGGCAGGAAATCCGCCGGGCATAGCACGCCGTGCTGCGGATGCTCCCAGCGCGCGAGTACTTCAAGGCTGTCGACTTCACCGGTCGCCAAATTGAACTTGGGTTGAAAAAATGCCTTGAGTTCATTCCCTGCAATCGCCTGTTCCAGGCCCGCCTGGCTGGCAAGCGGGTAGCGAGCCTTCGCAGATACATTCCCGGCGGCGACGGTGGTTTCCAGGTATCGGCTTAACAGTGGCGTGATCGCCCCTGCGCGTACCGGCACATCGACATACCCGAGGACGCTGGCTCCAAGCATGCCGACCATACGGTCGATGGCGTCTTGCAGGTCTGGGGCAAGCGCACTGCAAATGATGAGCGACTTGACCCGGCGGGTGCGGCTGAGTATTTCGAGCGTCGTCAGCCCTTGCATGCCCTCCTCGTTCAAGGCACAGAGCACGATATCCACTGGCCCCGCGTGCTCCAGCAACTGCAGCGCAGCATTCACATCGGCCGCGCCCACCACGCTGTCACAGCCGGCGTCCCTGAAGGCCTGAATGGCAACGAGTTGCTTGAAGGGGTGCTCTTCGATGACCAGAACACGAATCGGGAGAAAGGACATGACACATCACAGATGAGATAGAAGTGCGCCCATTCTCACGACACGTCCTACCGGCGTATTTAGGAAAACGCCTAAATGGAAAGCGAAAACTCCTCGATTTGCTGACTTCTTACGCGGGATGAAAACACTGCAGTTCAACTGTGGGGTTGCTCGTGATAACGGTGTGTCAGCTACAGAAAACGGTGAGGTTACCCACATTGACCGTTAACCGAGGTGTCGTTATCATTCACAAAACCTACCGACCGGTAGGATGTTTTTTAGGTTGGAGACTGTATGAATTCGCAACCCACCCACAGCCCCCCCCTGAGGCTGGCTATTGGCCTGGGACTGATCGGCGCCCTCGGCCCGTCGGCGGTCGATATGTACTTGTCGAGCCTTCCCGAGATTGCCCGCGAGTATCAGAGCAGTTTCGCCAGTGTGCAGTTGACCCTGACGTTCTTCCTCCTGGCTATGGGTGCAGGCCAGTTGATCTTCGGGCCCATCGTCGACGCGTACGGCCGCCGACGCCCCCTGCTGGCCGGTCTTGTGCTGTTTACCTTGTGTTCACTGGGCGCTGCGTGGGCACCGACACTTGAGACGTTGATCGCCCTGCGCTTTGTTCAGGGGCTTGGCAGCGCACTGACGCTGGTGGTGATCATGAGCATGGTGCGCGACGTCAGCGAAGGCGTGGCCGCGACCAAGCTCTTTGCATTGCTGATGACCATCGAAGGGGTGGCGCCGATCTTCGCCCCGGCACTGGGTGGGGTGATCGATACACACTACGGCTGGCGTGCCGTGATGTTGGTGCTCGCCGCTTTTGGCCTGGCGGTACTTGGCAACAGTTGGCTGTCGCTACCAGAGACCCTGGCTTCTCGCCACAGAGAACCCTTGCGCCTGGGTGCCGCGTGTCGCACGTACCTGACCATTGCCAGGGACCGGCACTTTCTGCGCCCGACCCTCGCCGTGGCGGCGGTGTTCTTCTTTCTGTTTGCCTACATCGGCGGCGCGACCCTGGTCTATCAACAGACCTACGGCTTGAGCCCACAAGCCTTTGGCATGCTGTTCGGTGTCACAGGTGTAGCCATCCTGATCGGGGCGATGAGCGCCGGGAAACTGGTCAGCCGATTTGGCTTGAGCCGTCTCTCGCTGATCGGCGTGTCGTGCATGGCCGCAGGCTCGGCAATCGCTGTGGTTTGCACCCTGACCCAACTGGGCTTGCCCGGTATAGTGGCGGGCATGGCCGTCGCGTTGTTTGGCTTGGGGATCGCCGAGTCCACGTTGATGTCGCTTGTCATGTCCTCGCAAAAACGCGCGCTGGGCTCCACCGCTGCACTGCTGGGCGCGTTCCAACTGTCGATTTCCGCCAGTGCGACGCCACTCTCGGCATTGGCCCTGACCCAGGGGCCAGTGGCCTGGGCAACACTGCTGTTGGCCAGCGCGTTGCTGACCTGCCTGCTGACGACGATCAGCCTTCCCCGGGGGACAGGCCAAGCCTTTGACCTGACCGGGCACTGATTTGAGGAGCAACACCATGACATCCAATACCCTGACCTCGGCCGCCGAACGCATCGCGTATCTGGCCCTGGATCAATTTGCCGAGCATGGTTACGACGCCGCCTCGCTGAACGATATCGCCGTACGCGCGGGCATCAAAAAGGCCTCGCTGTACGCGCACTTTGCGAGCAAGGACGCGCTCTACGTGGTCGCACTCGAACTTGCACTGCAGGCCGAGCGCGACTACGTGCAAAGCCAATTTTCGAAAAACTCACGATCGGTCAAGGCCCCCGGCGAGGTCTATATCGACAACCTGCAACGCCGCTACAGCGCCAATGAATCTCTGCGGTTCTTGTTGAGGGCCGCATTTTACCCGCCAGCGCCGCTGAGGGGCGTGGTCATGTCCGGGTTCGATGATTACATGACCACGATCCGCAGCCATTTCCAGAAGGGGTTGCTCAAAGCCTATCCAGGCATAGACGAACAGGCCAGCGAGGTTCTGGCCGAGGCCTACCTGGTGATGATAGACAGCCTGCATGTAGAGCTGACCTACGGTAATGCACAGGCCTATGCACGTCGCCTTGAGGCGCTGCAACAACTGTCGCGGGCGGTTGGTTACGAGGAGATCATTCGGCGATTGCGCGGATAAACACCTGACCGGCCTTCGCGTAATACCACTGTAGGAGCGAGCTTGCTCGCGAAGGACGTCAACGATAACGCGTGCTTACAGGGTAAGCGCAGCGTTCTCAAGTTTTTCGCGAGCAAGCTCGCTCCTACAGTGGGCCAGTGGTTTACTTGCTCATCAGCCTGTCTCGTTCAATCCGTATCGAATGACATTGGGGGCACAACAGCCCCAACCGCACTGCACGGGTGAAACGATGCTCGCACTTCTTGCAGCGGAAGAAATAAGGCGGCCCGTCGACAAAAGCGCTCATGACTGTTTCTTTTTCAGGACCATCTTTCCGGCCTCAAAGGAGATTTCCTCATACCCTTTGAACAGGGCAATGATCAGCCCCAGGCCCAAAGTGGCAGCTGCAATAATGGCCGCGATCTCCAACCCTGTCAGGGTGGCGATGGGCACAGCCGCCGCCATGGAGAGCCCACCGGTAAAAGGCACAGCCGCCAGTGCCGCGGTCAGCAGTCCAATCGTGATCGTCCCCGCTACCGCAATCTTCTTCGACGATTTGAGCTTGTTCGCAAGCTCACCTTCTACCGTGATCTGCTCGTACCCGGCATTCTTGGCAGATTCAAGTTCCGTTTTGGTTCTCACCGTGATGACGCGCATGCCATTTCCCTATTCGATGGTTCCAAACCTCAATGATCGCATAATGCCATACCCCTGAGTAAGCGATCGCATCCATCGGCATGTCGTTAGTCCGCAGTCAGACCCGCGCCACAATGAAGATCCGTTTGAACGGGAACAATGTCAGGCCATCTGTTTCCGGCGGGTACACTTGGCGCACTCGCTCAAGGTAGTGATAGATAAACCTCGCCCGGTCTTGATCATTCAGAGCCAGCAATACAGGGCGCAGGGCCGAGACCTTGACCCAGTCAAAAATCGGCGATTGGCCTTGGACAACTTGCAGATATTCAGTCTCCCAGATATCCAATTCGTGGCTCATGGGAGCCAGCAAACGGTAGTAGCAATCCAGCGATAGCACTGGGCGAGTCGACATTGCCTGGCGCAATTGGAGAGTACCCAATGGCACGCCTCCGGGCCCCGCATCTTCCAGGGTATCGAGCATCAAGCGATACCAGTGTGCGTCGCGCCAATTGGGCATATGGGCTGCAAAACAACCGCCGGGGTTGAGCTGTCGCAACAGCCGGGGTAACAGCTCATGATGCCCATCAATAAAATGCAACACTGCAGCAGCCAGCAGCAGATCCGCAGGTTGCTCGGCGTGCCAGCCTTGCAGATCACGGCGCTGCCACAGAGCCTTGATTGGCAGGCATTTCGCCTCAGCAAGCATTTCGGCAGAACTGTCGACGCCGGTCAGTTCAGCGTCTGGCCAGCGCTTGGCCAACAACTGGGTGGCAATACCGGTGCCACAGCCCAGGTCGTAGATACAGTGCGGCCGCTCAAGGTGGATGCGCTCAAGAAGCTCAACAACAGGACGCTCTCGCAGGCGGGCAAACTTCAGGTAGGACGCGGGGTCCCATTGGGTACTGGCATTTTGTGCCAGTGGGGAATCGGCGATCATGAGGTGGACCTCCAGGTCGTGTCACAGTTGTCGTCCAATGACGTTCAGCGTTCTCAGAATCAGACCTACGCCCCGCCGGGTGTCCGGTTCGCGAAGTAGGGTCAGCAAGCCATAGAGGCTATCGGGATGTTCCAGGGCCTGGGTTTGCGACTTGGCCATACGCACTGCGTTGCCCAGCTCCCAACTCACGCTGGTGGTTTGCTCAAACAGCGTTGCGAGCTTTTCCACCATTGCGCAATCCAGCAGATCGACGATGTCAGAAGCAATTGAGAGCAGGTCGATCAGGTTGTCCAGCCGGCCGCTATCGAGCAAAGGTTGAAGTTTTTGCACGATTTCGTGTATCGCCAGATCAGGCGTAGCGCCCGCCTGGGCACCGTCAGAGGGTATTGCGTCCATGACAAAGACTCCTTCCTTTGTATTGAGTCAAAGCATTCCGCGAGCCACAGCCCAGTAAAGACCGCGGTTAAATCCATTTCGCAGCAAGCCTGCCAACTTGTTCGGTGGGGTCGGCAACACATCGTGCGTATAGTCGTACCAGAGGGGCATACCCGCGTTCAGCCCCATTTGAGCCACGGCCTGGACACGCCCGTCGTAGATTGCATCGGCAGAACCATGGCGAATTTCACCTGCAATATTGTTTGCAATAACCGGTGCCTGGTTATGGCAAGCGCCTCCTGCTTTGCTGACGGGTAAGTCGACGGTATCGCCTATCACATACACATTTTCCAGACCGTAGACTTGCAGGGTCTCGTGATGAGTGGGTAGCCATCCCTCATTGCCTTGCGCCTGGGATACGCCCGACGCTATTACGACATCCACCGCTCGTATCGGCGGGGTCGCCATCAAGATATCGAACGGCTGGGCATCACCCTCTGCGGAATAGGCAATGCGTTGATCGGGATCGACCTTGTCGAGAGTAAAACCTCGCTGAAAGTGGATGCCACGCTGTTCAAACAGGCCAGGCAGAATTTCGCCTGTAGGTCGCTGCAAGAACAAACAGTTGCGCATCAACTGCGCCGTCGTGGGATAGGTGTAGACGATCTCCACCTTGTCGCGAACGCCGCGACGACGCAGAAAATCATCCAGCATCAGGGTGGTTTCAACGGGGGCAATCCCACATTGATGAGGAACATTCGGGGTTTGGGGGAAAGAAACGGTAATGAAAATCCGCCCGCGTTTTATGGTGCCCAGACGCTGGGCCAACTGTCGTGCAGGCTCGTATTGGTAGAAATGATCCCCGGCCTCCTTCAGCCCTTCAATCCGTTCCGGCGCGGGTACACAGCCCGTGGCGATCACCAGGTAATCATAGCCGTGGCGTTGGCCGCTGCGGGTATGCAGGGTCTGCCCGGGGAAATCGAAGCGGGTCACTTCATCGACCTGAAAGTCGATCTCCGGCCGCAACAAAGAACGCTCCGAGCGCTTGAGTTCTTCTTCAAAGAACTGGTTAAACGCCACGTACATGAAGGCAGGCTTGTAAAAGTGCTCCGCCGAGTTTGAGAGCAGGCTGACTTTCACCTTGGCCCTGACGATTTCGGGATACAGCTTTGCCACTAACTGATTGGCGACCATGGTCCCACCAAGACCACCGCCAACGATCATTATCCGGATCACCGCACTGCCTCCATGCATGGTTGGAACTCCTATAAGGGACCTTAGTAAATAACCACGTGGAGGCAGGACTAAAAGGCAATAACGGTTGCAGCGATCATCGCGAATAGGGTTCCTGCAAGCGTCAAGTAGGTGAAATAGACAGCCAACGGGTACGAAATACGGGCCGTGCATGGTTTTCCAATCATCGGTCCCAAGGACTGTGCAGCGATGCGCTACCGAGTCGCATGCTCCTCCTTGGCAAATGTAGATCACTGATATGGTGGGATTTTTTTCTACGCTGGCGCACGTAACCAATCAGAAAAAGACCGCTCGCAAACTTGCACCAACGTGCCTGGATCTATATATTCCCTAGCCTGCTGCACCGCTCAAGCACTTTGCCAGGCAAAGCTTCTTGAGTTGCTTCATCGCGCTGCCGCCCGAATGGCGAAACTGGTAGACGCATGGGACTTAAAATCCCCCGCTCGTAAGGGCGTCCCGGTTCGATTCCGGGTTCGGGCACCATAGATATCAAGGGCTTGCATGATGAACTTCATGCAAGCCCTTATCTTTTCTGCTTCGCAATTTTCTTACCTGTTCCGCAATTGTCTTCCCCCGCCCCTTCGTCGTCCCGCAAGTTAGTAAAATCGAGAGCAACCGTAAAACGTTGCTGCTCAAGTATCACATCAATCTTCCAACCCAGTTTTGCGCATAACTGGCGCATTAACTGCAGCCCCAGACCGTAGCCGAAATCGTTGGATTCCTCCCGCGGCTTGGCTTCCCTGATGTGATTGGCAATCACCAAGCGGGGATATTTGAAGTTGATTTCTACCTGGCCTTCTTCCGCGTATTGCAGCGCGTTGCGCAGGAAGTTGCCGATCACGATGCGGCATGCGGTGGGAGGTAATCGGCAAGGTTGGTTGTGGATGTCGATCATCAGCTCGATATCCCGGTTGCCGATCAGGTAGCGATGCTTGTCAATTAACTCGCCCATCAACGCGCTCAGGTCAATGTCTTCCTCCGGCAAGGGTTCGGGACGCTCGCGGCTCATCCACAGTAAGGTTTCGGCGATAAGCTGCATGTTCAGCACCGAGCGTTCAATACGCTGCAGGGAAGATGGCAAGACACCGCCGGCCTGCAGGGTCAACAGTTCTATATTGGCCTTTAGCACCGCCAGCGGAGTTCGCAGTTCATGGCTGGTGTAGCGCAACAGGCGGCCTTCGCGCTGGCTGGCGGCCTGCACTTGCTCAACACTCTGGGCCAGGGCGTCGGCCAGCGTATTGAACTCCTTGAAGCTGAAATCAGGGCGCTCGCCGGCCATTGCGTCCGGGTTTTTCAGCGTGCTGGACCATTGGGCCAGGCGCCCCAGCGGCCGTACCAGCCACCAGACCAACAGGGCGATGATGATCAGCGCCGGCACGAACACTGCCAGGCTGATGAACGTGACGCCCTGCAGCACCTGGTCAAAGTAGGCATCGGACAGCGGCGTTTCCACCTCGCCACCCTCTTCGTGATCATGGTCGATGTCATACATGTAAAGGGTCTTGCCGTCGCCCAGAGGCTGGGAGAGGACCGCCCGGACTTCAGCGTCTTCGTCATCGGAGTCGATATCACCGAAGACCTGAACCGCGCCGAAGGACATGCTCGGCGGTGCCTTGAGCATCTCCCGCACGCTTGCCGGCAAGGCTTCCTTACCGATAACCGACTTAAAGAAGTAGTTGTGCGGTGGTGGCGTGGTTGGATCCTTCTTGTAGTGCCTGACGAAATACTGCGCCTCTTCTTCCATCATCGCGCTGGCGGTGTAGAGCAGGCCGCGCACGGTGTATAGCGGCAGCAACTGGCTGTAGATCAGTAACACCACAGCAATCAGGAACAGGAAGCTGCCACTGATCACCCACTTCAGGCTCAGGCCGTTACGCATGGGGTTTGACCTGAATGCCGACCCCAGGCAGGGTGTGGATCAACGGCCGGTTGAAGGGTTTGTCCACCGCCTTGCGCAGCCGATGCATGTGGACTTTGAGCGTATTGCTGTCCGGTGGCTCGTCACCCCAGATGGTGGTTTCCAAGCGCTCCCTGGGGACCGGTTCAGGGCTGGCACGCATCAGGTATTCCAGCAAGGTCCAGCAGATGGGCGACAAATGCAGCTCCTGCCCGGCGCGGCTGACTTTGCGGGTGGTCAGTTCCATCACCAGGTCGTCTACCTGCAAGCGACTGGTCTGGCTGCTGCGGCGCATGCTCAGGGCACGGATCCTGGCCACCAGCTCGGCCAGCTCGAAGGGCTTGACCAGGTAATCGTCGGCGCCGGCTGCAAAGCTGGCGAGCTTGTCCGAGAGAGCGTCCAGTGAAGTGAGCATCAGGATGGGCGTCTGGCTGCCTTGCTGGCGTAAGCGCTCGCACACTTGCTGGCCGTCGAGGCGCGGCAACATGATGTCCAGGAGAATGACGTCGTAATGATGGGCGAGTGCCAGGTTAAGACCGGCCTGGCCATTGCTGACGTGGTCGCAGACCATGCCACTGATCTCCAGGTACTCGATAACGGTAGTGGCCAGATCAAGGTTGTCCTCGACCAGCAGCAGGTGAATATGCACGGGAAAGCCCCCTCGGGCACAGGTTGCGCAGAGGTTTGAAGGATATCGGAAGTCGAGCGATTTTCCGTGGATGTTTACCTGGCGTTAACCCGGCACTGTCTAGGCTGGGCGCTTCCTATCCATGGGTCATCACCGTCATGAACCTTTATTCGATAGTCAAAGGGCTCCTGCTGGCCTTGATTTTTTTCACACTGATGACCAACGTCCTGCCGTCTCGGGGGCAATTGGTACGCCTGGGAGGTGGCAGCTGGTTTCTGCTGGGTAAGCATAGCGAACAGGCAGGCCAGTGCTGTGTCGCCCGTGCATTCTGATAACGCCGGCGCCGGCTATACCTGGCAGTTGGTGATATGCCTGGGGCTGATTGTGTGCGTGACGATTGCGATGGGTGCCTATATCGTCCATTTGAATGCACGCATTGATAAGCAGCGCGAACTGTCGCCGGTGTATCTACATGAATGTGAAAACGGGCGCGGGGGCTTTATTGTCTACCCCGACGGCAGGCGCAGCAGTGACAGCTGCTACCCAAGCGATGAAGCTGAATCGGCGGGCATCGACCAAATGCCGGACCTGTCAGGCCCACACCGCGTGCAATGGCTCAAATACATCCTGCCGCGCGTTAAGGGCCTTCCCAGTCCAGACGCCAACCCCAAGCTCCCGACAGTCTGATCAGCACCTCCGAGCCCCAGCCAGAACCCCAGCACAGCAGCCTGAATGTCGAATCTGATACGCTTTTTTCTTTATCACCTGCATCTGTACCGAACACACCACAACCCCGACAATGGCTCATCGGCAGGAACCCTCCAGCCGCCCTTCTTCCTTTTGGAGGCCCCATGGCTAAGATGGCAATTTTTCTGTTTGGGTTTCTGGCACTGACTATTGGGATCGGCCTGCTGGCCACCATCTCACCGGTCTGACACTGGGGTGTGAGGCAAAGTGCGCGTGATGCATAACTGACTTCTTGTATTACTTCATCAAGCGCACAGTTTTGCGTGTTTCAAAGCGTCACTTGATCCATTCGGGATGGACGTTCATCAGCTCGCCGGGCTTGTCCGCTACGCCGTTGCAGCAGACGTAACCGTTGTACAGATAGAGCCCCGGGTAACTATTAAAGCTCACGGGGTCAATGCTCATGTACCTGGCGTTAGTCCAGCTCGAATAGGCATACAGGTAGCTGCGGCTGGTAAACGATAGGTACTGTGCCGTGCCAACAGTAACCATGTACCAATTCCCGGAGCCATAGTTGACCACCAGAAATTTCGAGGCCTTGGCAATATCCGGGGTGGTCATGACGTATCCATCAACCATCACCAAATAGGTGGCAGGTGCTGTGGAATAGTCTTTAAGAAAGGCCAACTGGGAAGACGGGTCTTTCAGCTCATTGGCAGAGCCTCCGACCTCAGGGTTGGTTTGCAGCTTGTCCGAGCCCAGCGGGCTCATTAATTCCTTCGACATTGGGTAACACTCCATTAACTTGAGATTGATGGTTTAACGATCCCCTCCAAAAAACACCATTGGCTGGAAAGACAGAAAAACCGCAGACTGCAATTAATAGTGCGCAAGCCCCTTGCTGCTCGATACTGTCACTTCTCACAGTTCGGTAGAGTGTTTCGGGATAGGTCCAGGGTTTTATATCTCGATCCCATCAACCCAGAAAAAACATCGGGTACAACGACAGCACCAACAGCCCCGCCATCGACCAGTTGAATAGCTTCAACCAGCGCGGCTCACGCAGGACATTGCGCAAACCGGTGCCACACCCCGCCCAGACGCACACACTCGGCAGGTTGACCACTGCAAACACCACGGCGATGACCAGTACGTTAGTGAAGTAGCCTTCAGCCGGCGTGTAAGTGGTGATCGCCCCCAACGCCATGACCCAGGCTTTGGGGTTGACCCACTGGAACACCGCGGCCGCGAGAAAGGTCATGGGTTTGCGCTTGCCGTGCGTGTCGTCCGACATCGCGCCAGAGTTGGCAATCTTCCATGCCAGGTACAACAAGTACGCCGCCCCGATATAACGCAACGCGGTGTACGCCCAAGGCAACGCCTTGAACACCTCCCCAAGGCCCAGGCCGACCGAAATCACCAGCACCATAAAGCCCACGCTGATCCCCAGGGCATGGGGAATCGAGCGGCGAAAACCGAAATTCACGCCTGACGCCAACAGCATGGTGTTATTGGGGCCTGGGGTAATCGAAGACACGAAGGCAAACAGCGCAAAGGCCGAAAGCAGGCTGGTGGACATGAACATGGTGCGGCATCCGGCAAATGATTGTTGCCCTGACAGTAGAGGGTTCTGTGGCGCCCTGCCCCGTACAGCTGGGGGCGGATCGAGAGATACAATTCTCTTCAATGTGCTCGCGTGCATGGCGCCCACCGTGGAAGTGCAAGCGCCCCGCCATCACCGACTCCTGGGCTTGCTATGCGGGGAACACTGGAAAAAACGGCACGATTCGTCAGGCACGCGCTACTGAACTAAAGCAGGTTTACCCCCCATAAATGACCTGATCGCTATTTCTAACTGGCGTAGAATCCGGCAAAAAGCACAATCATATTCAGGGAAATCCGGATAATGCTCTTCGAGAACCTCGCGCTGTTTCTATTGATTGTCGAGAAAGGCGGATTGTCGGCGGCAGGCCGCGAAGCCGGACTTTCGCCGACGTCTGTCTCGGAACGGCTCGGGGCTTTGGAAAGGCACTACGGCGCAACGCTGCTGACCCGTACGACACGCTCAATCAGCCTCACAGACGAAGGGCGAATGCTGATGGAGGGCGCCCGGCGCCTGCTGGCAGAGGCTGACGATATCGAGAGCAATATCAAACTGGGCATCGAACGTATCTCGGGGCTGATACGCCTGAGCGCCCCCGTTGACCTGGGCCGAAACCGTGTCGTGCCGATCCTCGATGAGTTTCTGCAAACTCATCCCGAGATCAGTCTCGACCTGAATCTGACGGATGGCTACCTGGATCTCGCGGGGCAAGGGATTGATTTCGCCATTCGATATGGCGCCCTATCTGACAGCACCTTGCGCGTCAGAAAACTCAGCGAGGGCCGTAGGGTCGTATGTGCATCCCCCGCCTACCTCAAGGCCCACGGTACGCCCCGACACCCATCGGACCTGGCCCATCAGCAGTGCATCCTGATGCGTTTTGGCAGCAACATCCACCGTGAATGGCAGTTCCGCGCCGATGGCCGTACGTTCAAGGTTCAGGTGTCGGGCAGGCGTATCGCCAATGACGGCGATCAGGTGCGCCAGTGGTGCCTGGCGGGTCACGGTGTCTGTATCAAGTCCTACATCGATGTGTTTGATGACTTGAACGCAGGCCGGCTGGTCGAGGTGCTGCAGACCTATTCTCTGCAGGGCGTGGACTTGCAGATCGTCTACCCTTCCGGCCACGCTGTGCCGCGCCGAGTCAAACTGCTGATGGACGAAATCTCCTTGAAGCTGGCGAACTGAGCGCGCCCCAAGGAGATTTTTGGATCTGACCTGTAGGTTTCAGCCCTGCTGGGCCCAGGCGGAAAAATCCGAGTAGCCGCGCTCAGTACCACCAAATAACTCGGCCCCCTCCAAACCGGCTAAGGGATAGCCTTTCTCCAGCCGCAGTGGCAGATCCGGGTTGGCGACAAACTTACGTCCGAAAGCGACAAAGTCTGCGTAGCCTTTTTCCAGCACCCACTCTGCGAGCTCCACATCGTACTTGCCGGCCACCACAATGGCATTGCGGAACCGCTCGCGTACGACCCGACGGAAGTCCTCGGGAAACTTGGGAGCATCATCCCAGTCCGCCTCGACCAAGTGCAGGTAGGCAATGCCCTTGTCCTGCAAATAACCAGCAGCGTCCAACAAAGTGGGCAGAATGTCCGGGCACGCCATGCCGCGGGCCGTGAGAAACGGCGCAATACGAATCGCCGCGCGGTCGGCCCCCACTTCATCAATCACCGCATCCATGACTTCTTTGAGAAAACGCAGGCGATTGTCGCGGGATCCGCCGTATTCATCCGTACGAACATTAGACGTGGTGCGCAGGAACTGGTCAATCAAGTAGCCGTTTGCTGCGTGCACCTCGACACCGTCGAAACCCGCCGTCATGGCATTGCGCGCCGCAGTACGGTAATCGTCGACGATGGCGTGGATTTCGTCGCGCTCCAGTGCCCGTGGTGTCGGGCATGGGGCCATGCTGCCGACACCCGACTCGGCATCCACCTTCCAGATACTGCCATCGAAAGGAATCGCAGAAGGCGCAACAGGTAAATCACCCTTGTGGAAGTCAGGATGCGACATGCGTCCTACATGCCACAACTGCAGGAAAATTCGCCCGCCAGCGGCATGCACCGCCTCGGTCACCAGACGCCAGCCGGCGATCTGTTCGCGGCTGTAAATCCCCGGGGTAAAGGAATAGCCCTTGCCCTGGGGTGAAATCTGCGTGGCTTCAGTGACAATGAACGCAGCCGATGCCCGTTGTGCGTAATAGAGCGCGTTCATGGCGTTCGGCACATCGCCAGGCTGGGTGCTGCGCGAGCGAGTCATGGGCGCCATGACCACGCGATTGGGCGTGTTCAGTTGACCAACAATGCCTTGGGTAAAAAGTTTGGACATCAGTGTTTCCTCGTCGATATTCAGTGGTTGCAATGACCACAGGATATCGACGAGGAATCTTTTGATAATCAACCCGACTCGGGAAACATATTGCGGTTAATCTGGATAATCCGTCCTGGCATTTTCCCAGACTCAGTGTACCTCGGGTTCGATTAGCTCCTGACGGACCTTGCCATTGCATGTCGCCACTCTGCTGGCAGACCCAATAAAAGCGCTGTACTTTGACTTTCAGCCCTATAACCCTCAAGGAGTCGAGATGTTCAGCCACGTCACCGTCGGAACAAACGATCTGGATAAAGCCGCCGCATTCTACGATGCCGTACTGATCCCACTGGGCCTGTGCCGCCGCCATGTAACCCCGGATGGCGGGCCGGCTTGCGCATGCTGGATCAGCGCCAGCAGCCCGTTACCGCGCTTCTATGTCTACTCCCCCTACAACCGCCAGGACGCCACTGCGGGTAATGGCAGCATGGTGGCTTTCTCTGCCCCCTCGCCAGGTGCAGTAGACGTGGCCTATGCCGCTGGAATGCTGGCTGGCGGAATCGATGACGGTGAGCCCGGCCCGCGCCCGCATTATGGCGACGGTTATTACGGCGCCTATCTGCGGGATCCGGACGGGAACAAAGTGCATATCGTGCATCGTGGCGATATGCAGGCAACGGCATGAAGACCAGCCAAACCCTGTACGAGTATTCAACCTGGCCATCACGTTAAGCAACGGTCAGTAATATCCCGAAGCTCACGAGTGCGGCACCAAAAACCCGGTCGATCCACTGTCGTGCGGCCATCAATTTCTCGCGCACCCTCCCGGCGGAAAAGCACAGTGCGACCAGACTGAACCACAACACATGCGCCCCGGCGATAAACAACCCATAGGCGACTTGCACAGTGATAGCGGTGTCCGGCCGTACGACCCCCATGAACAGGCTGACAATGAAGATCGACGTTTTAGGGTTCAGCGCATTCGTGAGAAATCCCATCCGCAGCGCTTCCAGATCCGACATCACCGCAGGTGGCGCGTCCAGTTGTTCAACCGCCGGCCTGGAACGAAGCATTTTAATGCCCAGGTAGACGAGATAGGCAGCTCCAGCCAGCTTCAACGTATTGAACAGCCAAGGTGTCTGTTGCAGTACCCACCCTAAGCCAAGCAGCGTGTAGCACACATGGACCAGCACCCCCACACCAATCCCCACAGCCGTGAGGACGCCCGCCCGTCGAGACCGTAGCAACCCATTGCGAGAGACCATGGCGAAATCGGGCCCTGGACTGATGCATGCAAGGAGTGTGATGGTGATTACTACTATCCATTCGTCCATGGTGTACCCTTTGAATTATTGGTTGCGCAAGGCAATAATTACAGATCTTCTGTTTGGGTAATAACGATGATTTCTGAAGAAAATAGTGACTACAACTCACTTATTTCTGAGGCGCGCCTGCCCTCTTTGCTCGCACTGCGTTGCTTCGAATCCGCCGCACGCTTCGAAAACTTCGCCCGTGCGGCTGACGAGCTGCATCTGACCCCCGGCGCCATTAGCCGCGCAGTGCGCCTGCTTGAAGAGGATTTAGGCGCTGAGCTGTTCGAGCGGCGTAGCCGAAGGGTTTTTTTAACGGATACCGGAAGGCGCCTGGCCAAAGCGGTGAGTGAAGGCCTCGGGCTGATGAACCAGGCCGTTCGCGAGATACGCAGCGACGTACGGCGTGCTCGCCGACTTGTCTTGTCCTGCGAGCCAACGCTGCTGATGCGCTGGTTGATCCCGCGCTGGAGCGACTTCCAAACATGTCATCCAGGGTTAGACATTCATCTGGTTGCCGGCGGCGGCCCCTTTTCATTCAACCAGGGCATCGACCTGGCCATTCGGCGCGACGATTTCCCCCGGCCCTCCGGTTATCATGCCGAAACGCTTTTCGCAGAAAAGGTCGGCCCTGTCTGCCGCCCAGAAAAAGCTGACCTATGGTTTGGTAAAAACCGAAACGCTCTGCGCCCCTCGGCCCCCCTGCTTCAGACGACTAGCCGGCCTACGGCTTGGCAGGAGTGGGCTGCTGCAAAAGGGTTACCCACTCCGGCTATGGAAATGCAGTCTTTTGAGCATTTCTATTTCAGCATCCAGGCGGCTGTTGCAGGCCTTGGAGTCGCCATTGGTCCGTGGCACCTGGTGCGCGACGATATTCAAAGCGGTGTGTTAGTCGCGCCCTTGGGATTTGTTGAAGATGGCTCGCGCTACTGCCTGTTGTCTCCTTCTGCCCCCAAGCCAAGCAGCGTGGAAATGGCGTTGTTTAAGTGGTTGCAGGCCGCAGGCTGAGCTTTTTGGGTTGTCAGTTGCACCCGCTGCGAACCCGTCGTTTCATGCTGGCTGTCATATCTGTGATTTGCACAGCGGCATGCAACGCTCGCACAATAAGTTCTTCTTAAGAAGCCCGGCGCTTGACGCCCTTTAAAAGCGCTTATCTACTACCCCGCCGCCGAGCCAAGTGCTTTTTATATAAACACCAAGTCGAATGGGCCGCTGTCGATTGCGGGATAACCCCGATCAATAGTTTCATTCTTGCAATACAACCCAACAACCGACACCCTCCACCTGTGAGACTTCGCCAGAGCGCACAGGAGTACTTGACCGACTTTATGCCCCACAACAAAAACCACTACAACCGACACCAAGCTGACCAAGTAGTCACAACAAAACCACTCAAGTCACACACGGCTTATTACAGCCTCGCCAGCAGTGGAAAAACAATTAAAACTCATAATTATCAATCCATTACCTTCATAAAATATCTATTTCAAGAACACAAACCGCAAAGCTCACTTCCAACATTATTACCTCTGGGCGCACCCAACATTTCAATTAAGTAATGACAGGTTTCTTTCAGGTATCTGAACTTCAGTACAATCCGATCATCGGTAGTTTTTTTCAGTGCAATTTTATTTATTTATAAGTTAGGGTTGTCTGGCTCACTTATAGTCAAAGCCGATATTGACGATCGGGAGCAACCTGAACCAAACGCACAAAACAACTTCAATGCACGTTTGTTTAGCCCGACTTATCAGCCTTCATCGTCGACCATCGGTTTTGGCCGTCGGGCCATAGGAGAAAGTAAATGGCTATGTTCGATTACAAGGGGCAAGACGCCCGCGGCCTTATTTCAGATGCCTGGAACCTCGCCACCTACACCAGTGGCGTCGCCACCGTAGGCGCCCTCTACAACCTCCCTGGGCTAGTCCTGGGAGAGGGCAATACCTTTGCATTGCCCAAGGGCTGGCGCGAGATCGGTGCCAACGAACTGAAGGTTGACAAGAGCTACATCGACCTGACTGGCAGCTTTACGGGCGAGAATGTATTCGGCTCCCAGGCCAGGGTCTTCGGCCAATACGACGACAGTGACCAGTTACTGAAAATAGGCTTCTCCATTGCCGGCACCAACTCCCCGGTCGACTTGCTGGGCTGGCCAGCAATGATCGACAACTCTTATATCCGCGGCTATGACTACCTGCTCGATTCAATCAAGAACTACGCTATTGACCACAATCTGAGCGGCAAGGACGTGCTGGTCACCGGCTACAGTCAAGGCGGTTCGGTAACCAACAGCATGTACCTGGGCAAGGAAACGCTGGCAGACGGTTTCTTCAAGGATTCGGATTACTTCGGTATGGAGTCGCCCAAATCCAGCAACAGTGAGGGAATCTTCAACTTCGGCTTCGAAAATGATGTAGTCCACCGCCTCATTGGCCAGGAAACCAATGTGGGCAGCGCCATCATCGACGCTCTCAAAGGCAGCGACGCCAGCTACACCTCCACCACCGATAACATCGTACTGTTCGACACGATCTATGCTCTGCCCACCTGGCCCAACGGCCCATTCTCGATTGCCAACCTCAGTGGGTGGGCGGCTCACCTGGAGGGGATCTTTATCAATCCCATCCAGCGCATAGGCCAATCGACGTTCTACGACCACATCGAACGAGACAGCACCGTAATCATCAGCAACCTCGACCCCATCAGCCGCAGCTTTACCTGGGTGAGCGACAAGGCTACCGCCACTTCCAATCACTTCGGCACACCGGCCTTCCTGCTGGGCACCGACAGTGCAGACAAACTGCAAGACGGTCGCAGCGATGATTTCCTTGACGGGTTCAGTGGCAACGACAGCTTCCGGGTCAGCACCGGAACCGATATCGTCTCTGGGGGTGATGGCAATGACAAAGTCTTCCTCAAGGGCGCAGCCTCTTCCTACGAAGCCGTGAAACTGAGTGACGGCACCCTGTTTCTCAACGATACCAGTGGCCAGTACGGCCTAAAGGAACTGCACGGCGTCGAGCATGTGGAATTCGAAACCGGGCTGCCCAGTGCACTCGGGCAATTGCCTGTTATCGGCGGGATCTTCAGCAGTATCGGGCAGGCACTGACTCCAGCCTACACCGTCACCAGCGGCAAACTGGACTTCGAAGGCCTGTTCGGCGCCGACAAAGCCTACTCCAGAGCCGTTGAGGGCAGCCAATTGGACGATATCCTCAAAGGCACCGTCGCACGGGACCTGATATTCGGCCAGGGCGGCAATGATAGGCTCGAAGGTGGCGCCGGCAACGACCTGCTGCACGGCGGCGATGGCAACGACACCCTGCTGGGCGGTACCGAAAATGATGCGTTGTATGGCGGTAGCGGCAACGACATCCTGATCGGTGGCCTGGGCAACGACCAACTCAGCGGCGGCGTGGGTAGCGACCAGTTTGTGTTCGATCAGCGAGGGTTCGGCCAGGACCGAATCAGCGACTTCAACATCCATCAGAACGGGAACGACCTGTTGGTGTTCTCCAAATCGTTGTTTGCCACCACCGACGCTGTCCTTGGCGCCACCACCCAGAACGGCAGCGACAGCATAATCCTGGCAGGCGACAGCAGTGTCACATTGGTAGGTTTCAGCGCGGCGCAATTGAGCGCAGACATGATCAGCCTGGTTTAACGCTTATCTCGAAAGATCCAAGGTAATACCCCCCGTAGAGCATTGATCTACGGGGAGGTTCAAGAGTGGGGCAGATCACCCATTGCCACCTGCGGTGTTCTGCCCCTATTGCTTTAGGAAATGAAAACCCCCGCCCCATTCAACTGAGTCATGTCCACGCCCACCAACATCACAGAATTGTCGCCGAAGGACAGCACCGTGTTGTCTTCGAACGTCGAGGCATAAGAGCGGTAATCGTAATCCTGGCTCAGGCCAGGAATGCCCATGAACACCAGTTTATCGCTGGCCTGGTAACCCTCGATCCGGTCATTGCCAAAAAGGCCGTTGAACAGGAAGGTGTTGCTGCCACCGCCCGAAACCATCAGGTCATTACCAGTCCCGCCGACAAACACATCATTGCCCTGACCACCGATCAAGTGATCGTCGCCGCCCAAGCCGAACAACCAATCGCCAGCGGCATGAGCGGTGAGGACATTGTCCTGCGCATCGCCTTTGGCGGACGTCGCGTATTGCGTCAAGTCGGTACCGGCCAGCAGGCCGTTGCCGGTGACTTGATAAGTGATGTCATAGGAGCCCCAGGGGATTGAAGTCCACGGTATATAGGAGGCCTCCTTGCTCACCAGCGCACCAATATCGCGGGTCATACTGATGCCGCCATAGGCGTCGTTGATGTACAGCGTGCCATCGCCGTCGTTGGCAAAGCTGAAGGTGGCCAGTGACTTTTGCAGTTCCAACACGTTATCGCCTTGGCCGCCCAGGATGATGTTGTAGCCACCGTCATCGCGAAAACGGTCATTGCCGGCACCACCCTCCAGGAAGTCATTACCAGCTCCGCCCTTGAGCAGGTCGTTTCCCTCGCTACCCATGATGAAGGTATTGCCAGTGTGTTTTTCAGCGTAGCGGTTCAGGTCTTGCACCCAGGTGGTTTCACGCGCGACCTCTGTAAGGCTGGAGACGACGATGGTCGAATCCTTGCTGGTCAGGTCGTAGAAATCCGAGGACGCGATACGTTCCATGCCTTGGATATAGCCGACCAGGGAGTGAGCCTTGGCGACTCCCCAGTTGAGACTATTGGGTAAATGTGCCGAGAACGAGGCGTAATTATCAGTGAAGCTGACCAGGTTGTTGGCGGCCGAATCCCAAGCCCTATCGTTACCCCAGAACAGTGCCGAGGTGTTGATGCCTTTACCATCAATGGCCTTGAACACCGGGTCATTCTCGTAGCCGATATTCAAGACCGGTGTATCACCCGAGCCTTGAGTGGGTGAGGCAAAGGTCACGTAGTTTGCATCCTGATAGAAGCCACCCCAGTGATCGCGGCTCAAGGTTGCCAAGCTGTTGGCCCCTAGTGCGCCGAGGCTATGGCCGGTGACCAGAATATCCTTGCCGGTCAAGCCCTGGCTCGTGGCGTAGCTGGCGACGTTTTCCAACAAGGCACTGAAGGCGTACTTGGCGTAATTGGCGGCGTATCCGGGAAGTGCGGCGGCAGCCAGGTCGCTGGCCACGTCCCCCAATCCATCCCAAGTCAGGGCAAAGGAAGTGCCACGAAAGGCAATCCCCATGGCAATCAGCTTACCAACGCCATCGTACTGCCCCAAAATCTCGACATTGGCGGAAGGCGCCAATGCGGTCTCACCCCAAAAGGTGCCTTGCTTGTCCACTTTCTGCGTCACGCCCAGGGCTTGCGCACCAATAGGCGCCCAGCCACCGGTTGCCAGAGGTTGGCCGGTGGAGTCATAAGCGTATTCGGATAAAGCCAAGGCGTCGCTCAACAGCGCCTTGGCGTGCTCGCCTGTCATGCCCTTGTAGTCGAAAACGCCCATACCCTTTGCCCCTTTTCAGATGACTGTCTATGTGGCTTCAGCTCGGTTGGCCGGGATAAATTGAGGGCGGAATGGGGGAGGCAGTCAATCGTTACCTAAAAATCGAATAGTTGCAAAATCAAACATCAAGCTTGGAGTGCTCGAATGACGAGTAGGCTTGCTGGGCATGCAGGAGGTCAGCATGCAGAACAGAAAACTCTTTCTTGTCAGCCGCCTTCCATGGATCAGGAACACGCTGAAGAAAGTCTTCCAGACACTTCCCCGCGCTGGAAACTTTCCGAACTAAATCAGCTACTTCATTCCAGTAAGCGCTCATGAGAACCCTCCTTTACTTGCTGACAAGTGAACAAACAAGTAGCGAAGCGCCGAGCCCGAGCAGGACCGGCCACGTGAAAAACAAACCAAACACCAAAGAAGGGATGCCCACCAAAAACCATGGATCTATAAAAACACTCAACTTCATCAATGCTCTCCGGGGCAGGCGATGAAACTTGCTAAAGACGCTAGCCCATCAACCCAGTCAAAGCGCTCACCCAAGCCGGAAGCAATTCCCCCGGTAAAGGCTGCTATGAAAATCCCGGCTGAGCGAACGGCATAAGGTTAACTGCCTTTTGATAGCTGCGTCCCTTTCGACTTTCTGAACAATTCACTCACTGCACTTGGGTTTGCCGAATAGCTTTGGCCTGGTCGTCGACGGGGATGCTGGTGACCACAATCTTCATGGGCGTACACCGGGGGCAAGGGGTGTACCAGCAAGTAAAGAAGGTTCGCGGTGGCTGACCAATGTCGGGGCACGGCAATCGCAGGACAAGCCCGCCCCCACGAGCCTTCGCCTGCTTTTCTTCAGGACTGCTACGGCGCCAGGTTCACGCCGTTACAGCGACCCTTGATGGAGAAGTCGCTGATCTGTCGCGCCTTGTCCACCGTCATCAGGATCGTGCAGCCGCCAGGATGGGTCACGTCGTCCCAGTAATTGGTATGGACCATCACATTACCTTGCCTCTCGGCGGTGCTGCCAACCACCTCCTGGCGCACATAGGTGGTGTCGCGGTACCAGCCCAACTGCACCCCGCCGCCACTGGCCAACGGCTCCATGCGCCCGGGCGGGCCGAAGAAGTCGATGGCCTCCTTGGCGTCGCGCCCCTGCCATTGGTGGCTGGCGCGCAATTCCGGCAGGGTTGGGATGCAGCCGACCAGAGTCGGCAGCAGAAAGCTGAGAAGCAGCAGAGGACGTGCGCTCATCGGGCGCTGCTGCCCAGCATGTCGTCCAGTTCTTGCACCGCCTGGCTGTTGGCTTGAACACCGATCAACTGAATGAACATGGCCTGAATGGTGGCGACCATCCGCGCCGCCGGCATCTTGCCGATCGGCAACATCTGGTTGCGCGTGCGGTTATCTGGGGCGCAGACGAAGGCAAAGGTGCGTTGCAACCAGTAGTCCTTCGGTGCGACCCAGCCGTGGATATTGGTCTTCACATCCTTCACGGCACCGTCGAAGCGACGTATCGCCCGGGCGCTATCCAGGCGGATCTGGCGCTGTTTGCATTTGACCTGCACCTCATAGGCGGCAAGGGTCGGGAAGGCCGGGTCTTCAAACAACTGCATGACCTGCACCGATTGCACGCCACCAGGCTTTTGCATGATGCCGGCGGCATCGGCCACGTACACCTCGTTGTGCAGGCGCTCCCCTTTACCGTAAATAATCCAGTAATCGCCCGAGGCTTGTTCGGCCATGGCCGGGGTACTGCAGGCCATGGCCAAGATAGCCAGCCATCGACAAGGGGGTGGAAGTCTGTAGCCCATGGAGATCCTTTCCCGATTTCTGTAATTCAGGAGGAATAATATGAGCCGTGGGTGGGCAGGATCAAATAGCACGCTTGTGCTAATGGCCAAACGCCTTCAACCCTTAGATTTTGTACGGAAAATGCCTGTGCGACGAGCATACTGCGTTGAAAACAGGCTCGGAATGCTCATTTGCAACCAACGCAACTCGTGCGTGACTCCGACCATTGTTCCTCGCCTGTTTTCGGGTGGCGCCACTGGCACCACACGCCGAATGTCTTACGGATCGCCCCATTCTGTCCCTTAACCGATCAGGCATCGTTCGCTGCTCGTCGCCTCAAACCGCGCACCGCCACCTCCTCGATTACTGTCTGCAAGCGAAACGGGTGTCGGATAAATAAATCCGTCCCCTTTATCCCCGGGGCAGCCCAGTACGACCATTTATGTCCGTCAGCACCTCACGGTGGGTAACGCACCTTGCCAGCCAGGTGAAATGATTTGAATCCAGCGCGCGCTTTCTGGACAATCCCCGCCTTTGGCTCGAAAGGATGCGTGCGATGAAGTTCGAAGGGACTTTCCAATACATGGGCAATCACGGGATCGTGTTCAACGTCTCGCAGATCACCCTCACCGACAGCGAACGCGGACGCCTGCGCGAGCTGCATTTTGGCGAAGCAAAAAGCGCCCACTACGAGGTCAACCGCAAGGTCGTCGAGGTGTACGACAAGATGCTTGCCAAGAACCTGCCGTGCCTGATGATGATCGGCATCTCCAAGCCGCTGACCCGGCAACAGGGCGATGTTCTCAACACCCAACGCACCAAAATCGCTAACCTTGCGGCCTCGGCGTTCGCTGGCGCTACCTCTTATGTTGCCTCCCCCTACGTGGGTGCCCCTGTCGGCGCCGGTGTGCGCATGTATGTGAATGAAACCCTGCCCACCTATCATGCAGGCGACGTACTGGTGAGCATTGAGGCGCAGGTGAATGGCGGCATCGGCCCGCAACGCACCGCCTCGACACTGATCATCAAGACCTGACGGGAGAAACACATGTCTGACATTACCCAACTGGTCGTTGCTCTGGTGCTGTTCTTTCTGCTCGATCGGTTTCTTAAGTCGTACCCGCTTCGTAAATGGTTAGGGGTACTGCTGATAGCGATAGGTGCAGCTGGCTGCGTTGCAGCGAGCCAAATCCGCTTGTTTGGGTTTGACCTGGGGTTGCTGTCGATCTTTGCCGTTGCACTGGGGGCGGGGTTGTTCCTGAAGCGGCGGCGGTTCGAGCAGGTGGGTTGAAGGTGGCAGGAGTTTTAAGCGAAAAGGGGACGGATTTATTTTTCTAACATGTCCCGTCCTGCCGACCGAACACAACTCGCAAACAAGCCAGCTTCACGATTACCAGTATGAGATTTACAGATAACCCACTCTCAGCTCCCCCGGCTATTTTGACCAATGAGTGCCGGCATCCCCGAAAACAAACTCAGAAATGCCTTATGTTCACGACTCCGAGTGGTCGCTAAAGTCTGCAGCTTACGAGTTAGAACCCGGACAAAAACTTGACTAATATCAATAACTTAAATATAATAGCAGCCAGCAGCCAGCAGCCAGCAGCCAGCAGCCAGCAGCCAGCAGCCAGCAGCCAGCAGCCAGCAGCCAGCAGCCAGCAGCCAGCAGCCAGC
>NZ_CVTS01000024.1:0-199335 GCF_900004755.1 Pseudomonas sp. 25 R 14
CTTAACAACTTCAACCACTTGCGCTTTCGATCTCTCGTCAGCGGGAGGCGAATTCTACAGCGTTACACGCTGCTGTCAACACCTCTTTTTCAACCTCCTTTTGGCTTCGATGAACTGAAGCAACCTGCTGTCGAAAACTGCGTAACTCATTGTTTACCAAGGAGTTTTCCGTTTCGACTGCGCCGGAAGTGGGGCGAATTATAGACAGATATAAATCGCCGTCAACCGTTAATTTAGTTTTTCTATCGATATACCCAAAAGCCCTCCGTTCGATAGAGAAGACGCACAAAACTGAGCAATATATTGCCCATTCTGAACCAGTTGATCATCATAGCGGCTTCTGCCTTTATATGACCCTGGACAAACACCCCCAATGACCACCTCATCCCGCAGCCTGGGCTCCGCGCTTTTCCCTGTCGGCCTGCTGCTCATTGCCATGGCCTCGATCCAGTCGGGCGCCTCGCTGGCCAAAAGCATGTTCCCTGTCGTAGGCGCCCAAGGCACCACTACGCTGCGCCTGGTTTTCGCCAGCATCATCATGCTGCTATTGCTTCGTCCCTGGCGTGCAAAACTCACCGCCAAGTCGCTGCGCACCGTCATCGTCTACGGGATGGCGCTTGGCGGCATGAACTTCCTCTTCTATATGTCATTGCGTACCGTGCCCCTAGGGATTGCGGTGGCCCTTGAGTTCACCGGCCCACTGGCCGTTGCCATCTATGCTTCGCGGCGTGCCGTCGACTTCCTGTGGATAGCCTTGGCCATCATCGGCCTGCTGCTATTGATACCGGTTGGCGAAGCCAGCCAAGGCATCGACTTGACCGGCGCCGCCTATGCATTGGGCGCGGGTATTTGCTGGGCCCTCTATATTCTGTTCGGGCAGAAGGCTGGCGCAGACAACGGTGTCCAGACAGCCGCCCTCGGTGTGATGATTGCTGCACTGTTTGTCGCGCCTATCGGTATCGTCCATGCCGGTAGCGCCCTGCTGACACCCGCACTGATTCCAATCGCCATCGGCGTGGCGATTCTTTCCACCGCCCTCCCCTACACCCTGGAGATGGTCGCCCTGACCCGACTGCCCGCACGTACCTTCGGCACCCTGATGAGTATCGAGCCCGCATTCGGCGCGCTTTGCGGGTTGTTTTTCCTCCAGGAATACCTGTCCCTGGCGCAATGGCTGGCTATCGCCTGCATTATCCTGGCCTCCGTGGGCGCGACGCTGACTATGCGCAGCCAGTCAACGCCAATCGTCGCGGCAGATTGAGACAGGATTTAACGAAGCTCTGGCATTTGCCGCTCAATTAGGCCATGTTTAGGCTGTAACTCGGTGTCAGTCATGGAATTTTTCAAATAGGGACATCCACGAACGCTACACTTGAGAGCGAGCAAAGCCAGCATCGGGCATTCCAACGGCGCGGCTATTAAGGATGGTAATGAAGCGAATTTTGATAGTGCTTGTCGTCATCGCCCTTGCAGGGTGTGCAGCAACCACCAAGACAGAAGTCAAACGCGGAAAGAAAGGGCTGCATATCAACTGCTCCGGCCTGTCCTCCTCCTGGGACCAGTGCTATATCAGCGCAGCCAACTCGTGCGGCAAGAAGGGCTACAGAGTCATCGCCAAGTCCGGCGACAATAGTGAAGAGCCGGGTGACTACCCCTTTGGCCTCAACCCTGCCGGCTATACCAGCCGAAGCATGATCGTGCTCTGCAAGTAAGTGGTCATTGCTGGGCGATTCTCTGGCTGAGCTCTTTATAGCTCGATGAAAGCACCTGCTCCTGAACGTGCGGGTCGACCATCATTCTGGCCACCACCAATGCGCCCACGCACTGGGACAAAATGGCCCAGGCCAGGCTGTCACTCTCCAGAGTCCGCGCCCAGTTGGCCTGCAATCGACAAATCCACTCCTGTGCCTGCTGGCGTACAGCTATATCAGCGCGAGCAATATCCGCCCCCATGCTTGGCAAAGCACAGCCGTCTTGCACCTGCTCCACGTGGGCCATGCTCAAATAAATCTTCAGGCACCGCCCCAGGCGCTCGCGACTCTGCACGTCTCCCGCCCCCAGACGCTCAAGGCTTTGGCTCAA
This sequence comes from Pseudomonas sp. 25 R 14, assembly GCF_900004755.1. Taxonomy (NCBI): domain Bacteria; kingdom Pseudomonadati; phylum Pseudomonadota; class Gammaproteobacteria; order Pseudomonadales; family Pseudomonadaceae; genus Pseudomonas; species Pseudomonas sp. 25 R 14. The sequence goes on from NZ_CVTS01000024.1 coordinate 2,083, forward strand.
CTCGCGCTCGACGATTGAACTGAACAGCGCATCCTTGGACGAAAAGTGGCTATAGAACGCCCCCCCGCTCAAGCCAATAGCCTTCATCAAGCCGTCCACGCCAACACTGGCAAACCCTTCTTTTTTAGCCAGGGCCGCACTGCTTTGCAGGAGTTTGTCTCTGGTTTGCTGCTTGTGACTGACTGAATAGCGCATCGCCTCTCCCCCTGAATACAGTGCCTTGACGCCTGCCAGATCGTAGCATAACGTACGTTTAGTTAACGATCGTTTAGCAAAGGACTTCCCCATGACTGAGAATAAGAAAATCGTACTGGTCGTCGGCGCAGGTGATGCTACAGGCGGCGCAATCGCCAAGCGCTTTGCCCGTGAGGGTTATGTAGCCTGCGTCACTCGCCGCAGTGCCGACAAACTACAACCCTTGGTGGACAGCATTCAGGCTGCAGGCGGTGAGGCCCACGGTTTTGCCTGCGATGCGCGCAAGGAGGACGAGGTCATCGCGCTGATTGAGCAGATCGAGAGCGAGCTGGGTCCGATTGAGGCTTTCGTGTTCAACATCGGCGCCAACGTGCCTTGCAGCATTCTGGAAGAAACCGCACGCAAGTATTTCAAGATATGGGAGATGGCCTGCTTCTCCGGCTTCCTGAATGCCCGGGAAGTAGCAAAGCGCATGGCAACCCGCCGACGCGGGACGATCCTGTTTACCGGTGCCACCGCCGGGTTGCGCGGCGCCGCTGGCTTCGCTGCCTTCGCCGGGGCCAAACATGGGATTCGCGCCCTCGCTCAAAGCATGGCGCGCGAGCTTGGCCCGATGAACATCCATGTGGCTCATGTGGTGGTGGATGGCGCCATCGACACGGACTTCATCCGCGACAACTTCCCAACCAAGTACGCGCTCAAGGACCAGGATGGCATCCTTGATCCAGCGCATATTGCCGACAACTATTGGTACCTGCACAGCCAGCCACGGGATGCCTGGACCTTCGAGCTGGATCTGCGCCCCTGGAACGAAACCTGGTAAGCACGCCTACATAACAATAAGCAGCGAGCATCCGACATGAGCAAAACCCTGGAATTTTTCTTCGACCTCGGCAGCCCCACCACCTACCTGGCCTATACCCAACTGCCCGGAATCTGTGCCGAAACCGGCAGCCAATTGGTGTATCAACCCATACTCCTGGGCGGCATTTTCAAAGCCACCGGCAACGCCTCTCCCATCACAATTGCGGCCAAAGGCCGCTACATGCTGCAAGACCTGGCACGCTACGCCAAGCGTTACGACGTACCCCTCAAGTTCAACCCGCACTTCCCCATCAACACCCTGACACTGATGCGCGCCGTCACCGGCATTCAACTCCGTCAGCCGGAACGTTTTATCGACTTCATCGACTGCCTGTTCAGGGCGCTATGGGTGGATGGACGCAACCTGGGGGATCTGGCAGTGGTAGCAGCGGTCTTGGCCGAACACGGCTTCGACCCTGCCCAGGTACTGGAATTGACCCAGGATGAGGAAGTAAAGGACACCCTCAAGCACAAGACCGAAGAGGCGATTGCCCGGGGCGTGTTTGGTGCACCTAGCCTGTTTGTCGGTCAACAGCTGTTCTTCGGCCAGGATCGCCTGGATTTTGTCCGCGAAGCCTTGAGCTAAGACCTGCAAGCCGCTCGCAAGCCTGCGCCTGCGAGCGGCCGCCCCTTAGATGGCAGCCGTACGCACCTGCAACCACTCCAACGCAGCGCCACTGAGCAACGGGCTCAAGCGATGACGCACCTCAACGTGATAGTCGTTGAACCACTGGCGCTCCTCGGTCGTCAGCAATGACGGCACCAGGCAACGGGTATCGATCGGGCACAGGGTCAGGGTTTCGAACTTGAGGAATTCGCCGAACTCGGTCTTGCCCGCCTCGCGGTTCAACACCAGGTTCTCGATACGCACCCCCCAACGACCCGGGCGGTAGGTACCCGGCTCAATGGAGGTGATCATTCCCGGCTGCATCGCGGTTTGCGGTGCGGCCGCAGCCTGGTAGGCAATCACCTGCGGACCTTCATGAACATTGAGGAAGTAGCCAACCCCGTGACCGGTGCCATGACCGTAATCCACACCCTCGGCCCAGATCGGCGCACGGGCGATGGCGTCCAGCAAGGGCGAGAGAATGCCCTTGGGGAAATGCGCACGCGACAGCGCAATCACCCCCTTGAGCACACGGGTGCAATCGCGTTTTTGTTCCTCGCTCGGCGTGCCGATTGGCACCATCCGCGTGATATCGGTGGTGCCGCCCAGGTATTGGCCGCCAGAATCAATCAACAACAGGCCATCACCTTCGATCACCGCATGCTCTTCTTCGGTCGCATGGTAATGCGGCATCGCGCCATTGCCATTGAAGGCGGCGATGGTATTGAAGCTCAGCGACACATAATCCGGGCGCCGGGTACGCGCAGCCGTCAAGTGCTCGTCAATCGTCAGCTCGGTGATGCGCTCGCGCCCCAGGGCCGAGTCCAGCCAGGCGAAAAACTCGCACAGGGCCGCGCCATCCTGCTCCATCGCCCGGCGAATATGCTCGGCATCCGCCAGGCTTTTGCGGGACTTGGCCAGTGTGGTCGGGTTGAGACCTTCCACAAGCTTGACGCCACTGCCCAGGTTATCCAGCAACCCTGCGGTCACGCGCGCCGGATCGACCTGCAGGCTGGCACCGTCCGGCACTTCGCCCAGGGCCGCCGCCACTTCACTGTAGTCACGCAGCGTCACGCCATCCTGTTCCAGCACTTCACGCAACGGGGCATCGACCTTGCCGAGGGCAACAAACAGGGTTGCCTGCTGCTGGTTGATCAGGGCGAATGACACAAACACCGGGTTGAACGAAACATCTGCACCACGCAGGTTGAACAGCCAGGCGATGTCATCCAGGGTGGCGATGAAATGCCAATCCGCGCCCTTGTCCTTCAGGCTGGCGCGCAGTGCAGCGAGTTTTTCGCCTCGGCTGACAGTGGCCTGGGGCGGCAGGTGCTGGTAGATCGGCTGGTTTGGCAGCGCCGGACGGTCGGTCCAGACTTCACTCAACAAATCGATGTCAGTACGCAGGCGAGCACCACGCTCCGCCAACTTGCCGCCCAGGGTGCGGGCCGACGCAACGGCCATCACCGCGCCATCCACCGCCACTACCCCGCCTTCCGGGGTGTGTTCGCCCAGCCATTCCAGCGGGCCGGACTGCCCCGGTTGCAGTTTCACCAACTCAATGCCGCTACCGCTGAGCTCCTTGGCCGCCTGCTCCCAGTAACGGCTGTCAGCCCAGACGCCGGCGAAATCAGGCGTGACGATCAACGTGCCTACCGACCCATGAAACCCCGACAACCACTGCCGCCCCTGCCAGTAGCCCGGCAAGTATTCGGACAGGTGCGGGTCGGCGGATGGAACCAGCAGGGCATCGATGCCCTCCCGTTTCATCAACTCGCGGGTATGCGCCAGGCGCTGGGGAACCGTTCCATGGGTCAAAGGCTGCGTACTCATCTTGTCTCCTGCTAACCACTAATAATTGTTATGTGTTTCAAACTGCCCAGAAGGCCGGTGCGCTGGCCAACGCGGCCTTGATCAATTGCACTGCCTGATCGATATCCTGCTCGGTGGTAAACCGCCCCAGGCTCAGGCGAATGGTGCGGCCGGCACTGCGCGCATCATGCCCCAGGGCAAGCAGCACATGGGAGGGTGCATTGCTGGCCGAATTGCAGGCGGAGGTTGCCGAAAAGGCAATGCCGGCGCTCAAGGCTGCCGAATTGAACTCGCCTTCACTGAAGGTCAGGCTCAAGGTGTGGGGAATGCGCTGGGTGGCGCTGCCGTTCAGGCGCACGCCGGGGATGCTCAGCACTTGCTCAAGCAGACGCTCGCGCAGGGCGACAATGCCCGCCGACTCTTCGGCAAAGGAGTGCGCAGCCAACGCAAAGGCGCTGCCCATGCCCGCGATCTGGTGGGTCGCCAGGGTGCCGGAACGCAGCCCGCCTTCATGACCGCCACCGTGGATCTGCGCCGTGACGTTCTGCTGTGCTCGCGGCCCGACATACAACGCGCCGATGCCTTTGGGGCCATACAGCTTGTGCGCAGAAAACGACATCAGGTCGACCGGCCAACGCGCCAGGTCAATCTCGACCTTGCCCGCCCCTTGCGCCGCATCCACATGCAACAGCGCGCCATGCTCACGCACCCGCACGCCGATGGCCGGGATGTCATTGAGCGTACCCAGCTCATTGTTGACCAGCATCAACGACACCAGGAACGTGTCTTCACGCAGTGCCTGGCTGACGGCCTCGACGGTGATCAGGCCGTCGGCGTCCGGCACCAGGTAGGTCACGGCAATCCCGGCGTCCTGCAATTGGCGCGCGGTGTCCAGCGTCGCCTTGTGCTCGATCTGGCTGGTGATCATATGACCACCGGCCACGCCGCGCGCCTGGGCTACGCCCTTGAGCGCAAGGTTGTTGGACTCGGTGGCGCCGGAAGTCCAGACGATCTGCTCGGGCTGGGCGCCGACCAACTCCGCTACCTGCCGACGCGCCTGCTCGACCGTGTGCCGGGCCTGTTGGCCAAACGCGTGGGAGCTGGACGCAGGGTTACCGAAATTGGCGTTGAAACCCAGACACTCGACCATGACCTGGATGACCCGCTCATCCACCGGTGTGGTGGCGGCGTAGTCGAAATACAAAGGACGTTTATTCATGACGTTAAAGACCCGCAGAGCATGTTCCCGAGATCAGCGTCCCAGGGGCAGCGACCAGTACAGAGATTGTCAGGTTAACCCGATCGGATGCCGTTAAAGAATTTAAAAGTGCGTAGGAACGCTCCTGAAATTGAGCTTAACAGGCTCGATGAAAAGGATGGAAAACAAAAAGCCCGAAGTACCTGCGCGGAACCTCGGGCCCTGGGACACCGCCAATCGTTTCAACTGGGACGGCCATGCAGCGTTACGCTGCGCTCGGCATTCATTTCACCTTGGCGATCAAAGCCAAAAGGCTTCTGTGGCTGGGCAGCCAGTTCGGCTTTCTTGTGTTGGTATTCGTCAAACGACAAACCACGGCGGTTAAGCCCCTCCATCGCCAACTGCCTGGTTTCCTCAGCGGTATACGGGCGCAGTTCGGGTCCAGGCTGAGCGGCACAACCGGCGAGGAAAGAGGCAATCAGCAACAAGGCAACAGAGAGTGAATGGTTCATGGCGAAGGTCCTGCGAATGGGCTGTCAAGGCAATGAACACAGGCTACTCCCAGCCCTTCGCAGGGAAAAATCATCCTCTGTGATAGTCGCTATCAGCCAATCCCACATATTCATTAAAGATATATAAATATAGAAATCAGTTCGTTTACGGAATAACAGAGACGCTCTATAACAGTCCCCCAACGCCGCAACTGTTGCCCATACAACTGTTGATCCGGCAACACTCCCTGTTGAACACCGCTCAAGGACTTGTCATGGATGTTTTCTGGTTTCTTCCGACCCATGGCGACGGCCATTTCCTCGGTACCACCCAAGGCGCACGCCCAGTCACCCTCAACTACCTGAAACAAGTGGCCCAGGCCGCCGACAACCTCGGCTACCACGGCGTACTGATTCCCACAGGCCGCTCCTGCGAAGACTCCTGGGTCATTGCCTCGGCGCTGGTGCCCTTGACCGAGCGCCTGCGCTACCTAGTGGCAATCCGCCCGGGGATCATCTCGCCCACCGTGTCCGCGCGCATGGCCGCCACCCTCGACCGCCTGTCCAACGGCCGCCTGCTGATCAACGTGGTGACCGGCGGCGACCCCGATGAAAACCGCGGTGACGGCAGCTTCCTCGACCACAGCGAACGTTATGAGGTGACCGATGAGTTCCTCAAGATCTGGCGCCGGGTATTGCAGGGCGAATCTGTCGACTTTGAAGGCAAACACCTGAAGGTGCAAAACGCCAAGGCCCTCTATCCGCCGGTCCAGAAGCCCTACCCGCCGCTGTACTTCGGTGGGTCATCCGATGCCGCCCATGACCTCGCCGCCGAGCAGGTGGACGTGTACCTGACCTGGGGCGAACCACCGGCAGCTGTCGCGGAAAAACTCGCCGATGTGCGCGAGCGCGCAGCCCGCCATGGCCGTACCGTCAAGTTCGGGATCCGCCTGCATGTGATCGTGCGCGAAACCGAAGACGAGGCCTGGAAAGCAGCCGCCAGGTTGATCGAGCACATCAGCGACGACACCATCGCCGCCGCGCAAAAATCCTTCTCGCGCTTTGACTCCGAAGGCCAGCGCCGCATGGCTGCCCTGCACGATGGGCGGCGCGACAACCTGGAAATCGCCCCCAACCTGTGGGCCGGCGTCGGCCTGGTGCGCGGAGGTGCTGGCACTGCATTGGTGGGCAACCCGCAGCAAGTGGCCGAGCGGATCAAGGAGTACGCCGACCTCGGTATCGAGAGCTTCATTTTTTCCGGCTACCCGCACCTGGAAGAAGCCTATCGCTTTGCCGAACTGGTGTTCCCGTTGCTGCCGGAACCCTACGCCAGCCTTGCCGGACGTGGCATCACCAACCTCACCGGGCCGTTCGGCGAAATGATTGCCAACGATGTACTGCCAAAACGCTGATATCAACTTTATGTGGGAGCTGGCTTGCCGCTCCCACAGTGATTGCGTCAGGCATTAGGTTTTTTGAGGAGCACCGCGTGACAGCCAAACCCCATAGCGTCCTGCCAACCCCCTTGCAGACCGCCAAGCTGCTGGCCGCCGAATTCGCCCTCAGCGCCGTGGAGCGTGACGAGCGCGGCGGTACGCCCAAGGCTGAGCGCGACGCCCTGCGCCACAGTGGCCTGCTGGCCCTGAGCATTCCCACCCAGTACGGCGGCCTTGGCGCACGCTGGAGCGAAACCCTGGAAATCGTGCGCGAGTTCGCCAAAGTCGACAGTTCCATCGCCCACGTCTTCGGCTTCCATCATCTGATGTTGGCCACCGTGCGCCTGTTTTCCCGCCCGGAGCAATGGCAGCCCTGGTTCGAACAGACCGCCCGCAAGCACTGGTTCTGGGGCAATGCCCTGAACCCGCTGGACACGCGCACGGTGGTCAAGGATTTCGGCGGCTGGCGTGAGTTTTCCGGTAAAAAGAGCTTCTGCTCCGGCGCCAGCGACTCGCAGATGCTGATCGCCTCGGCAGTCGATGAAAGCGCCGGCGGCAAGCTGCTGATCGCCGCCATTCCCAGCGGGCGCAGTGGCATTACCGTGCATAACGATTGGAACAGTATCGGCCAGCGCCAGACCGACAGTGGCAGCGCCAGCTTTGAACGCGTCCGGGTCGAAGAGTCAGAGCTGTTGCTCGACCCCGGCCCCCTTAGTACGCCGTTCGCCTGCCTGCGTCCATTGATTGCCCAACTGACATTCACCCATATGTTCCTCGGCATTGCCGAAGGCGCGTTTGAGGAGGCGCGCAACTACACCCTCGCCGAAACCCGGCCCTGGCATAAATCCAGCGTCCAGGATGTGCGTCAGGACCCTTATGTGCTCAACCACTACGGCGAGTTCTGGGTCGCGCTGGAAGGCGTGCGCCTGCTGGTACAACGGGCCGCCGAGTTGCTGGACCAGGCCTGGGCCAAGGGCCCTGCCTTGAGTGAAGACGAGCGCGGGCAACTGGCGATTGCCATCGCCACGGCCAAGGTCGCCGCCACCCGCAACGGCCTGGAGCTGTGCAGCCGCCTGTTTGAAGTCACCGGCGCCCGCTCCACCCACGCCTCGCTGCGCCTGGACCGCCACTGGCGCAACCTGCGCACCCAAAGCCTGCACGATCCGGTGGACTACAAACTCCACGAACTGGGTGACTGGGCCTTGAACCAGTCCCTGCCGACGCCAACGTTCTATTCCTAAGAGGTGCCCATGCAGCTTTTGACCCTACCGCCCTCGCCCGCCCTCGCCACGTCGATTCGCGCCACCGCGCAAGTCTTCGAGGACCCGAAATCCCAGGCCCTGCTCGCGCATATCCAGCAAGTGGCGCCCAGCGAAGCCAGCGTGCTGATCATCGGCGAAACCGGCACTGGTAAAGAGCTGGTGGCCCGCCACATCCACAACCTCAGCGCCCGGCGCAACCGGCCCTTCGTGGCGGTGAACTGCGGGGCGTTTTCCGAATCGCTGGTGGAGGCAGAGTTGTTCGGTCATGAAAAAGGCGCGTTCACCGGCGCCCTCAGCGCCAAGGCCGGATGGTTCGAAGAGGCCGACGGCGGCACCTTGTTCCTCGATGAGATCGGTGATCTGCCCATGGCCATCCAGGTCAAGCTGCTGCGCGTCCTGCAAGAGCGCGAAGTGGTGCGCCTGGGGTCACGCAAGAGCATTCCCATTGACGTGCGGGTACTGGCGGCGACCAATGTACAACTGGAAAAAGCCATCAACGCCGGGCATTTCCGTGAAGACCTGTATTATCGCCTGGACGTGGTCAGCCTGGAACTGAGCCCCTTGCGCGAACGCCCCGGCGATATCCTGCCCCTGACCCGGCACTTTATCGACGCCTACAGCCAGCGCCTGGGCTACGGCCCCATCACCATCAGCCCCGAGGCCGAGCAAAGGCTCAAGGGTTACAGTTGGCCGGGCAATATTCGTGAACTGGAAAACGTCATTCACCACACCCTGCTGATTTGCCGCAATGGCGTAATCGAGCGCGATGACCTGCGCCTGTCGAACATGCGCATCGAGCGCCAGGACGACAGCCAGCACTGCATCGACAACAGCGCAGAAGCCTTGTTGGAGCGCGCCTTCCAGAAGCTGTTCGACGAACAGGCCGGCGCCTTGCATGAAAAAGTCGAGGACGCGCTGCTGCGCGCCGCCTACCGCTTCAGCCACTACAACCAGGTACATACCGCCAACCTGCTGGGCCTGAGCCGCAATGTCACGCGTACGCGCCTGATCAAGATCGGTGAACTGGCGGTGAACAAGCGCCGCCCTGGGGGAAACCTGCAAGGTGAACGCATGCTGCATCTATCTATATAGGTTGCACGCCAAGGCGTTGTCCGGGCTGCGCTCGATACTGCGCAGCACCTGGAATGAGCCAAAGGTCACGGCCGTGGCCTGATGGGCACGAATCAATGTCCAAAAATCCTCGCCCTCACGCTCCAGGCACTTGAACGCCGTATCGCCATCTTCGCGGGTCTGCCACTGCAGGTAGTTGAGCACCCGCCGCCCATCTTCGCTGACCTGCACACTGGCGCTCAGAAACCCCTCATGGCCTTGGGCCAGGCGCTCGGTCTGCTCAGACAGCGCCAACACCAGCGCGGACTGCTGCCGGGGCTCGATCTGAAACTCGATCATTTGGGTAAAACCATGACTTTTCGCTGATACCTGCATGACCAATCCCCTCTCTCTGTAGGTGCAATCGTGCGATCCGATGCCACGCAGGGTAAAACCTCTAGTTAAGTCAAGGTCAAGCCTCTGTTGTGCAAATATTCAGGGGGCAGCGCTCACGCCAAGCCAAACATGACAGTCGTCGGGTGCCCAGAGGCCACGAAAGACCTGGCCTATAGTGAACAGACCGGAAAAACCGGCCCCCTGTACAACCTCAAGGAGAACGAAATGAGCGTCAAACCCATTCCCGAGGGCTATCACAGCATCACGCCCTACCTGGGTATCGATAAGGCGGCTGAAGCGATCGAGTTTTATAAAAAAGCCTTCGGTGCCATTCAAATCATGCGCCTGGACATGCCGGACGGTAAGGTTGGCCATGCCGAGCTGCGCATTGGTGATTCGCCAATCATGCTGGCCTCACCCTGCGATGAAATGGCCTTCGGCAGTCCTGGCAGCCATCCCACCAGCGTTGGCCTGCACCTTTATGTGACAGACGTGGACGCGCAGTACAAACAAGCCATCGCAGCCGGCGCCACGGTAATTTCCGAACCCAAGGATCAGTTCTACGGCGACCGCTCCGGGACGTTGAAGGATCCGTTCGGGCATGTGTGGTTCCTCGCCACCCATATAGAAGAATTGACCGAGGAACAGATTCGCCAGCGCGCCAAGGATCTGTTCCCATAGCCGCTATACGTTGCAACATGAGAACCCGATCACATGGAGGAGCCGGCTTGCCGGCGAAAAACCCGAGAACAACGCGGGGCATCAGGCATGCCCCCGTTATCGTTGACGATTATCGCTGGCAAGCCAGCGCCTACAGTTTGGTGCACGTCAGGCAGAACTACCGGCAAATGCACATCTGAAACATTTACTTTCATTTTCGCCTTAGGGTTTTGCGATTCTCATCCGTCTTAACTTAGATACAGCCCGTCGCGTAAGCAAAAGCTACGACTGGGCCTTTCCCGGGCCTTCTCTGCCCCCTCCCGATCAAGACCCCCATAGACATGTCGAAGAAGTCACGCTCCAAACTCTGGTTTCTCGTCCACAGCTGGCTGGCATTGCCCATCTGGTTCTTTGTGCTGATCGTCTGCGTCACTGGGACCCTGGCGGTGGTCAGCCAGGAAATCGTCTGGCTGGCCAACCCGGATATCCGTGCCGACAAGCCCGCTGATGACACCGAGCTATTGAGCTATGACCAGATCATCAAGGCGATGAACCGCGCCGAACCGGACCTGATCGTCACCGACCTGATCCGTCACGACGAGTCCCACTTTGCACTGATGGCCCGGGTCACCTACCCCGACGGGCGCGCCGTGACGGTCTACGTCAACCCCTACACCGGAGTGATCCAGGGCATCAGCCCATCGTTCAACTTCGAGCAGTTCACCCGCGCCTTGCATGGGTGGTGGCTGGTGCCCTTCACTAATGGCTACAGCTGGGGCTGGTATCTGGTGTCGTTTCTCGGCTTGCCGATGCTGGCGTCGCTGGTCACGGGCCTGGTGGTCTACAAACGGTTCTGGAAAGGCTTTTTCAAACCCACCCTGCGTTTCAAGCATGGCGCGCGGATCTTCTGGGGCGACTTTCATCGCCTGAGCGGGATCTGGTCGATCTGGTTTATCGCCGTCATCTCCATTACCGGCACCTGGTTCCTGATCGAAGCGACACTGTCGGATAACCAGATCACTATTTCCACAGCGCCAATTGTGCCGGTGATCAGCCGGGACAAGGTGCCGATGTCTGACCCTGGCGTACCGGCCCCCATGATGCCCATCGACGAAGCGATTCGTATTGCCACCGAGCGTATTCCCGGGCTGGAAACCACCTTCATCACCCTGCCAAGTACCGCCTACAGCCACCTGAGCATTGGTGGACGTGGCTGGTACCCGCTGATGTTCCAGACCGCCGAGATCAACCCCTACAACGGTGAAATCGCCTCCTCGCACCTGCTGTCCGACCGCTCGGCCCTGGAGTTCGTCACCGAGTCCATGCGCCCACTGCACACCGGCGACTTTGGCGGCCTGTGGATCAAGCTGATCTGGGCGTTTTTCGGCCTGTTGCTGAGCATGATGGTCCTCAGCGGGCTGTTGATCTGGAGCAAACGCACCGCGCTGGCGACGCTGCATGCTTTCAAGCGCAACAACAAGGCACAACGCCAGGCCGAGCACTCTCAAGCCACGCCAGCCCTGCAGACTGAAACCCCGGAGGGCATGCGATGAACAAGGCCACTACCGTGCAACCACCCTCGCCGCTGCGGGCCTTTTGGCACAAATGGCGTTTTCATATCAATGTCCTGCTGTTGCTGGTGCCTCTGGGCTTCATGCCCAAGTACTTTGCCGATGCCGCACTGTTTCGCGGCGACAGCGGCCTGGGCGAACGTGAAGTGGGCGAGGTGCAGGTCGGCCCGTGGAGCCTGACACTGGCCGAACTGCGCAACGAAGCCCCGCGCCCGGACCCGGCAGGCCCGATGAAATCCTTCAATGCCGCGCTGTGCAAAGAGTGCGTCAAGCAGGTCAAGGCCACTTACTTGCGTATCGGCAAACCCCGTAGCCTGCGCGCCGCCGGGGTGATTTTCTTCGGCACCCCATACCGCATGGGCGCCGCCCTGCCGGTTCCTGAACGCACATCGCCCGACGCCGAACTGTGGATCACCATGGAAGGCTGGGACGGCAGCATGCAACAGGCCTCCATTCCCTTGAGCCAGGCTTCGCCTGCCACCGTCGCCTGGTTGACCCAGCAAGGAGTTAAACCATGACTTTGATTCGCCTGACACGCGCCTGCGCCGTGCTGATCCTCTGCGCCGGCGCAAGCACCCAAGCCCTGGCCCACAACCCGATGTGCGAATGCAAGGAAATCCCCGGCGAGCAGATCCAGTGCACCGGCGGTTTCTCCGACGGCAGCGGCGCGCCCGGCGTGACCCTGGATGTGATCGGCTACGACGAGACCATCCTGGTCCCCGGCAAGCTGGGCGCAGACTCTACGTTGACCTTCAAGAAACCTTCCGCCGAGTTCTATGTGCTGTTTGACGCAGGTCCCGGTCACGTTGTCGAGATCGACCAAGCGGATATCCAGGCCCAATGAGCAGCGTAACCCCAGGCACCACCCAGGTCGTCCGGCCTGCCGGCGCCGGCCACGAAACCCTCTATGTCCTGCTGCTGTGCCTGATCATCCTGGCCGTCGCCGGCACGGTGGTGTCCCTGCACGGTGAAACCCAGGCAGTCGAGGCGGTGTCCAGCCACCAGTTGGACGCCCGTCGCGACTTGAGCGCCGCCGAGCAAGGCATCTATGCCGACCTGCGGGTGACCCTGGATGAAATCCAGTTGCTCCAGCAGGAGCAGAGCGCCCTGCCAACGCCCGCGCAACTGGCCGAAGAAGGCTTCGCGCCGTTCGCCCAGGACGCCAGTTCGGTCAGCCGTGGCGACCACCGCTGGCAGTTGCTGGCGCCTTCGGCGTACCTGGGCTTGAGCCAGGCCAACAAAACCAGCGGTTCGCTGCTGATGCGCGTGAGCGGTGCCGAGCCGGATATCTGGCTCAACCGCAGCGCCAACCTGGCCGCCCCGACCGACCTTAGCGACCAGGGGCTGATCGCCGCTGGCTGGCAGCAGGTCGTTGCGCAATTCGACGCTGGTGTCACCCGCCAGCATCGCCACTGAATTCACGCTGTTTCCGAGAGAAGATCGATTGCCCATGTCTATGTCATCTCCCTTGCTCCGCCTGCTGCTGGTGGGCCTGTTCAGCGTCTTGCTGACACCCCTGGCCAATGCCGAGGCGGCCAAGCGCCTGCGTATCGGTATCACCCTGCACCCCTACTACAGCTATGTAGCCAATATCGTCGGCGACAAGGCCGAGGTGGTGCCGCTGATTCCGGCCGGCTTCAACCCCCACGCCTACGAGCCGCGCGCCGAAGATATCAAGCGCATCGGCAGCCTGGACGTGATTGTGCTCAATGGCGTCGGCCATGATGACTTCGCCGACCGCATGATCGCCACCAGCGAGCGCCCGGACATCTCGGTGATCGAGGCCAACGCCAACGTGCCGCTGCTGGCCGCCACCGGCAATGCGGCCCGTGGCGCTGGCAAAGTGGTCAACCCGCACACCTTCCTGTCCATCAGCGCATCCATTGCCCAGGTCAACAACATCGCCCGGGAGCTGGGTAAGCTCGACCCGGACAACGCCAAGACCTACACCCAGAACGCCCGTGCCTATGGCAAGCGCCTGCGCCAGATGCGCGCCGATGCCCTGGCCAAGCTCACCAGCGCGCCCAACGCCGACCTGCGCGTGGCCACGGTGCACGCCGCCTACGACTACCTGCTGCGCGAGTTCGGCCTGGAAGTGACCGCCGTGGTGGAACCGGCCCATGGCATCGAGCCAAGCCCGAGCCAACTGAAGAAGACCATCGACCAACTGCGCGAACTGGACGTGAAGGTGATCTTCTCGGAGATGGACTTCCCGTCCTCTTACGTTGACACCATCCAGCGTGAGTCGGGGGTCAAGCTGTACCCTCTGTCGCATATTTCCTACGGTGAATACAGCGCCGAGAAGTACGAAGTGGAAATGACCGGCAACCTTAATACCGTGGTCCGGGCCATCCAGGAGTCGGGGGCATGACGGCGGCTGAACACCTGAATGTGGCCAGCATCGGCCCGACGATCGAATTCGACAACGTCTCGCTGACCCTAGGCCGTACCGCGATCCTCGACAACGTGAGTTTCCAGGTGCAACCGGGCAGTATCCACGCCCTGGTCGGCCCCAATGGTGGCGGTAAGAGTTCGTTGATCAAGACCCTGCTGGGGCAGACCCCGCACCAGGGCCAACTGAGCCTGCACTGGCCCGGCGCCACAGGCACCATCGGCTACGTACCCCAGGCCCTGGAGTTCGACCGCGGCTTGCCGATGACCGTCGACGACTTCATGGCTGCCATGTGCCAGCGACGCCCGGCATTTCTTGGGCTGTCCCGGCATTACGCCGGCGCGATTGGCGAGGCACTGGAGCGCGTGGGCATGCAAGACAAGCGCAAACGCCGCATGGGAGCGCTGTCCGGCGGCGAGCGCCAGCGTGTGTTGCTGGCCCAGGGCTTGATCCCGGCGCCGCAACTGCTGGTCCTCGATGAACCGATGTCGGCCCTCGACGAAGCCGGGATCCAGGTATTCGAACGCCTGCTGAGCGACTGGCGCCAGGCCGGGATCACCGTGCTGTGGATCGAACACGACCTGGAGGCCGTCGGTCGCCTGGCCGACCGCGTCACCGGCCTGAACCGCCGCGTGCTGTTCGACGCCACGCCCAAGCAAGCACTGACCCCGGAGCGCCTGCTGACGCTGTTTTCCACCCATCCACGGAGCACAGCCCAATGAGCTACGAAGCCTTTCGCTTGATGGTCCAGGGCTGGGCTTCATCCGGCTATCTGCCGGAAGCCCTGGCCTATGGGTTTGTGGTCAACGCCCTGCTCGCCGGCCTGCTGATCGGCCCGGTGCTGGGTGGCCTGGGCACGCTGGTGGTGGTCAAGCGCTTTGCGTTCTTCTCCGAAGCCGTCGGCCACGCCGCACTCACCGGCGTGGCCGTGGGCATTCTGCTGGGGGAACCCTACACCGGGCCTTATGGCAGCCTGTTCGGTTACTGCCTGTTGTTCGGCATCCTGCTCAACTACCTGCGCAACCGCACCGGCCTGGCCCCCGATACGCTGATCGGCGTGTTCCTCTCGGTGTCCCTGGCGCTGGGCGCGAGCCTGCTGCTGATCCTCGCGGGCAAGATCAACGTGCACATTCTGGAAAACGTGCTGTTTGGTTCGGTGCTGACCGTCAACGGCAATGACCTGCTGGTGCTGGCGATTGTCGGCTCACTGGTGATGGCCCTGGCGCTGCCGCTGTACAACCGCATCATGCTCGCCAGCTTCAACCCACAACTGGCCGCCGTGCGTGGTGTGGCCGTGAAGACCCTGGACTACCTGTTCGTGATCCTCGTGACCCTGATCACCGTGGCGGCAGTCAAGGTCATCGGGGCGATCCTGGTGGGTGCCCTGCTGGTGATTCCCGCCGCTGCGGCGCGCCTGTTGAGCCAGTCGCTCAAAGGTTTCTTCTGGATCTCGGTGGTGATTGCCACGGTCAGCACCCTGTGCGGGATTCTGCTGCCGATCATCTTCGACCTGCCCATCCCGTCCGGTGCCGCGATCATCCTGGTCGCCGGCATCGCCTTCGCCCTGGCCGCCATTGCGCGCGGCACGGTCCCCAGCCTGAAAGGGAATCTCGGATAATGCGCCCTGTTCTACGCCCCCTGGCCCTGGCCATCGCTTGCCTGATCAGCCCTGCGCTGCTGGCAGCCGCCCCTGCCAAACCACTGCCGGCCGCCGCCCAATCGGCCAAACCGGTCAAGGTCCTGGCGGCATTGCCCGTCACCTACGGCCTGGCCGAAACCCTGCTCAAAGGTACCCAAGTCACGCTTGAACGCGCGGCACCGGCCAACCTGCCGGGTTCGCGCCAGACTTCGTACTTTACTGGGCGTGGCGCACCGGCCTTGCACACCCTGGCGCTGGACGCCGATGCCGCGATCGGCCTGCGCTCGCTGTGGCCGGATGACCCGCTGTACCCGGTAGCCCGACGCAGCAATATCCGTATTGTCGAAGTGGACGCCGCGCGCCCGGTAGACGGCGGTTTGCCGGGCGTGGCCCTGCAACCGGGCACCGTCGATGGTCTCAACAGCCAGCCGTGGCAATCGAGCAACAACCTGGGGCGCATGGCCGATGTGATGGCTGCCGACCTGAGCCGCCTGGCGCCTAGCGCCAAGGCACAAATCGACAGCAACCTGGCCAGCCTCAAGCAACGCCTGCTCAAGCTCACTGCCGACAGCGAGGCACGCCTGGCCCAGGCCGATAACCTGAGCGTGGTCAGCCTGAGCGATCATTTTGCTTATCTGGTGAGTGGCTTGAACCTGGAGTTGCTCAGCACCGACCCACGGCCGGATACCGAATGGTCCGCCGAGGCGTTGCAAACACTGACGGTCAGCCTGAAGGACAACGACGTGGCACTGGTGCTGCACCATCGTCAACCGGCTGAGGCGGTGAAAGCCGCCATCAGCGCGGGGGGATCGACGCTGCTGGTGCTGAGCACCGACGGCGCAGACCCGGTGGCGGAGTTGGAAGGGAATGTGGATCAGGTGATCAAGGCATTGGCGCCCTGAAAGCAACGCAATACCTATGTAAGCGGGCTTGCCCTAATGCCAGTCAGTTAAGGCTTTTTTGTAGGAGCGAGCTTGCTCGCGAAAAACGTCAACGATAACGCGTGCTTACTGAATGAATGCGGCGTCTGTAAGTTTTTCGCGAGCAAGCTCGCTCCTACAGAAGGCGATGACCGCTTAACTGACTGGCATTATGGCTTGCCCGCTCCCACATTTGTTTGCGTTCAGCCAGCAACTACCTGCGCATCCATCTTCTGGCGCAGACTCAGCGGGCGCATATCAGTCCACACTTCTTCGATGTAGGCCAGGCACTCTTTCTTCATCCCGCTTTTACCCACGGTGCGCCAGCCTTCTGGTACAGCCTTGTAGTCGGGCCAGATGGAATACTGTTCTTCATGGTTGACCACTACCTGGAACAGGATGTCTTCGCGGTCAAATACTGAGGTCATTGCGGTTCTCCGTCACTTAGAGGCTGCCACGCACTGCGCGTGGCTGATGTATGTAGGAACGTATAGCGGTGCAGGAAAATTAGAGGCTGGCCACTGCCGCCGCCAACGCCCGCCCGAAGATCTCTGCTACCCGGTCGATTTCTGCGGCGGTGATGACCAAAGGGGGCAGGAAACGCACCACACTGCCATGACGCCCGCCCAATTCCAGGATCAACCCGCGCTTGAGGCATTCGCGCTGTACCAGCGGCGCCAATTGCCGATGGACCGGCGGGTGGCCCTGGACGTCGGGCGTGCCGCTCGGGTTGACCAACTCCACCCCGAGCATCAGACCGCGTCCGCGAATATCCCCCAGGTGCGGGAAGTCCCGTTGCAGAATGCGCAGGTGTTCGGCCAGGCGCTCCCCCATGGCCGCCGCGTGATCGGCAACCTTGTGTTCCTTGAGATAGCGCATCACTGCCGAACCCGCCGCCATGGCCATCTGATTGCCACGGAAGGTGCCGGCATGGGCGCCCGGCAACCAGGTGTCGAGCCACTCGCGGTACACCACTACTGCCAGCGGTAAACTGCCGCCAATGGCTTTGGACAACACCACCACATCCGGAACAATGCCGGCATGTTCAAAGGCAAACATCTTGCCGGTGCGACCGAAACCGCTCTGGATCTCATCGACAATCAGCGCCACGCCCGCCTGCTCGGTAATCCGCCGCAGGCCGCGCAGCCAGTCGAGGTCGGCCGGAATCACGCCGCCCTCGCCCTGCACCACTTCGACGATCACCGCCGCCGGCAGCAACACGCCCGCCTCCGGGTCATTGAGCAGGTTTTCCAGGTAATGCAGGTTGACCTTGACCCCTTCTGCCCCCCCCAGGCCGAACGGGCAGCGGTAGTCATAGGGGAATGGCAAAAATTGCACGCCATTGGCCAGCAAGGCGCCCAACGGCTTTTTCGGCCCCAGGCTGCCCATCAGGCTCAACGCGCCCTGGCTCATGCCGTGATAGCCGCCCTGGAACGATAACACCGTGCTACGCCCTGTAGCGGTACGCACCAGTTTCAGCGCGGCTTCCACCGCATCGGTGCCGGTGGGGCCGCAAAACTGGATCTTCGCTTCCCGGGCCAGCTCCGTCGGCAACAGGCCGAACAGGTCTTGCACAAACTGATCCTTGACCGGCGTGGTCAAGTCCAGGGTATGCAGGGGCAACTCGTCCAGCAGCACCTGCTGGATCGCCTCGATCACCACCGGGTGGTTATGCCCCAGCGCCAATGTACCGGCCCCGGCCAGGCAGTCGATAAAGCTGCGACCCTCAACGTCCTCGACATAAATACCCTTGGCCCGCTTGAGCGCCAGGGGGATGCGCCGGGGGTAGCTGCGCGCATTGGATTCCTGCTGGCGCTGGCGGGCCAGCAGCGGTGATTCATCGAACTGGTAAAGCATTTCTGCTGGAGTCGGGCTGGCCGACGCCAGCGAATCCTCAATGCGACTGGTAGCGACTGACATCTCAAGATCCCTCAATACGCTGATGATGGTGACCAAACTGCCAACCCGTTGACGTCTGGCCCCCAAAGGGCGTGCGCACGGATTTCCTGTTCTGGAAACGCTTCAGCGGCGCGAGGATTTACACCCGGCTCGATGAAAAACCGGCAAATGACCGGTCACTCGCCGGCACTGGTGTACTTTTCATTCAGCGCATAAAGAATCGCGCAGGTCTCGATATCCAGTTGCCCACGATAATCGGTGGGCCGAAAGTGCATCTGGAAGGCACGCACCCGCTGCTGGAACGCCTGGCGGTTTTTCGCCGGAGCGTAACCGTAGCGCTGGAAGGCCCGCTCGACCTCCACCTCCTGCGGCAAGCCCATGCGAAAACGCCGCACAAAGGCATTCTTGGCGGCCTCATCGAACCAGGCGCCGAGACCCGCCGCGAACAAGGCGGGCCAGGGCAACTGTGGCCCAGGGTCACTTTTGCGCCAGAACGCAACATCCGAATGGCCGACGATATCAGTAGCGCCTATCTGCGGATGACGGGTGCAAATGTCGTGAAGCAGCGCGATCAACACCTCGACTTGCTCCGGATCATAGGGCGGGAAGGTAAAGACACCAGCATCGTCACGGGCCAGGTTGACGATCTCGATGCCGATGGAATGGCTGTTGACGTTATCGCGCCCCGCCCAATGACTGGCTCCCGCATGCCAGGCACGCTGGCGTTCATCCACCAACTGGAACACCCTCAACTCGTCGTAGCCGGCGTCTCGATAACCCGCCTCACGGGGGTCGGGCAACAGGTAATGGGCACTGACACCCTGCTGGGTCAGGGTGCGCAGGGAGGAGGCAAAGGGCGCGGCGGTGTAATGCACCACCAACTGGCGCACGGCTTCGCCATTGCGCTGATTAAAATCCTTGGCGGGGTAAGTGGAGTCGATGACCAACATAGGTGCTGTCCTTTTCAATACAGGCTGAGTCATTCAGCCGGCAAACCTGCAAACACAAAAATTAACGCCATCCTGAAGCGTCGGGCCTGAGGATGGCGGTAGTTATGTGTATGCAGGAAGGATCAACGCCGTAACGGCATGCCCAGGTCGACCCGCAGGCCATCAGCCTGGCTGTCGAAAGTCAAAGAACAGGAACAACGCTGGACAATCGCCTGCACGATGGCCAGGCCCAGGCCACACCCGCCGCTGTTGCCATTGCGCCAGAAACGCTGGGTCAGGTGTTGCAGGTCTTCACTGGAGATCGGCGCACCGTGGTCACGCACGCGGAACACCACTTGATTGCCCAGGGTGAACACGCTCAATTCCACCCGCGTATCGTGCGGGGTGTGGCGCAGGGCGTTATCCAGCAGATTGCGCAAGGCGGCAACCGCCAGGCCCACGGGCATTTCCACCGGGTCCTGGGGCAGGTTGTCCGGCAGGATCAGGTCGATCCGCCGATTATCCCCGGCGTTGGCGTCCTGGATCGCCAGGCGTGCCACTTGTTCGGCACTGGACTGCAAGCCGTCATCAAACGACAAGCTGCCCTCGACCCGCGCCAGCAGCAGCAGTTGCTCAAGGGTGCGATGCAGGCGGTCGGCGCCCTCCTCGGCATGGGCCAGGGATTGGTCGCGGGCAGCACCGTCGGTCATGCGCGCCACTTGCAGATGGGTCTTGATCGCCGTGAGCGGGCTACGCAATTCGTGGGCCGCATCACCGGTCAGGCGACGCTCACGCTCGATGGTCTTGGCGATGCGTTGCAGCAGCTGGTTCTGGGTGTCGAGCAGCGGTTTGAGTTCGCTGGGCAACGGATGAATCTGCAACGGTTCAAGGGAATCAGCACTGCGGCGCATCAAGGCATCGCGCATGCGATTGAGCGGCACCAGGCTCTGGCCGATCCCCAGCCACAACAGGCACAGGCAGCCCAGCAGGGCCACGCCCACCGGCACCGAAGCCGCCAGCAGGATCGACATGTTCAGCGCCTCGCGCTCCACCTGGCGGTCTGCCGTGGTGATGAACAAATCGCCCCGCGCCAGGGTAAAACTGCGCCAGGCAGCACCGTCAATGATCTGGTCGCGAAAGCCGCTTTGCCGGGACTCCAGCCCCTGGTCCGGGGTGGTGTGACTGCGGGCGAGGATTTCACCGCGCAACGAACTGACCTGGCACGCCATGCCGCCCGGTACATTCAGTTGTTCGGCGCCAAAGCGCTTGCCCTCGCCCACGCTCGCCAGGCCCGGCATCTGTTCCATCAGCCCGGCCACCATGCGCGCCGACGCCACCAGCCGCTGGTCCAGGGAAAACATCATCTGGTTACGCAGGTCGTTGAGCATCCAGGCCGCCGCCAGCACCCAGATCAGCACAAAAGCGGCGCCCAGCTTGAAGGTCAGGCGCAGGCGCAGGCTCGTCACGAGGCGTCCTCTCCGGCGTCCGCCGGGCCCAGGCGGTAACCCAGGCCGCGCACCGTTTCGACGATGCCATTGCCCAACTTGCGACGCAGGTGGTGGATGTGCACGTTCAGGGCATTGCTTTCCAGCTCATCGTTGAAACCATAGACGCTGTCCTTGAGTTGCTCACTGGACAGCACCCGGCCACGGTTGTGCAGCAGTGCCTGCAACAGGGCTTGCTCGCGACGGGACAGGTCTACCGGTTTGCCGCCCAACAAGGTTTCGCGGCTGCTGGGGCTGTAGGTCAAGCGGCCATGCTCGATCAGGTCGACGCTGCGTCCGGCCACCCGGCGCAACAGGGTTTGCAGGCGGGCGGCCAACTCGCGCAGGTCAAAGGGCTTGAGCAAGTAATCGTCGGCGCCGGCTTGCAGGCCGTCGACCCGGTTGGTCACCGAATCCCGGGCAGTGAGGATCAACACCGGGATTTCCAGGCCCGCACTGCGCTGCTGCTGCAGCAGTTTGAGGCCGTCTTCATCCGGCAGGCCGAGGTCCAGCACCATGATGTCGAACTGCGCCGCCTTGAGCATCGCCCGGGCGGCTGCGGCCGTGCCCACGCGCTCGACCGTAAAGCCCTGGGCGCCGAGGCCGGCAACAATGCCACTGGCAATCAGGTCATCGTCTTCACAGACCAGTACGTGCATGGTGAACCCTGTGCAAAAAGGTTGATTTAAAGGAGGACGGATTAAGTACGCATTATGCCGTGAAAAGATGCGCGCCCCGATAATCCCTACACTCTAGAATAGCCCGGTTAATCATCGGTTAATCAGCACCACACATTGTGTGCCCCACTTGCATCGAACTAAGGCTTGACCATGCGGCATCTGTTTATCTTCCTGCTGATAGTGTTCACCGGATTGGCCCAGGCCACGCCTGGCAGCAATCCTTTCGAGACCAAAGCCCAATTCCTTCCGGTGGGCAAAGCCTTCACCTTTACCTCTGAGCGCCTGGCTTCGGGTGAAACCCAACTGTATTGGCAGATTGCCGATGGTTATTACCTGTACCAGCAACGCATGAAGTTCGACGGCCTGGCCCAGCAGCCGGTGCTGCCGCAGGGCGAAGCCCATAGCGACGAGTTCTTTGGCGAGCAACAAGTGTACCGCCAGGGCCTGGAAGTGAAGCTGCCAGCCGGCGCCACCGGCCAGGTCAAGCTGGGCTGGCAGGGCTGCGCCGATGCCGGCCTGTGCTACCCACCGCAATCGCTCACCGTTGACCTGGGCGGCAACCCGGCGGTTGCCGCCACCGCCGAGGCCCAGGATGAGAGCCTGGCCAGCGGCCTGCAACAACGCAGCCTGGGCTGGAGCCTGCTGGTGTTTTTCGGCCTCGGCCTGTTGCTGGCATTTGCCCCTTGTTCGCTGCCGATGCTGCCGATCCTCGCCGGCCTGGTGGTAGGCAGCGGTGCCAGCCCACGCCGTGGTTTTGCCATGGCCACCAGCTATGTGGTGTGCATGGCGCTGGTGTATGCCGCGCTCGGCGTGCTGGCCGCGCTGGCGGGCAGCAACCTGGCTGCACTGCTGCAAACGCCGTGGATCCTCGGCAGCTTCGCCGCGCTGTTTGTGATCCTGGCCCTGCCGATGTTCGGTTTCTTCGAGCTGCAATTGCCGGCCTTCCTGCGCGACCGCCTAGACAACGCCACTCGCCAGCAAAGCGGTGGCAGCCTGCTCGGCGCCGGTGTGCTCGGGGCCTTGTCCGGCCTGTTGGTGGGCCCGTGCATGACCGCGCCCCTGGCCGGCGCCCTGCTGTACATCGCGCAAAGCGGTAATGCCCTGCACGGCGGCCTGATCCTGTTCGCCATGGGCATCGGTATCGGTGTCCCATTGCTGCTGTTGGTGACCGTGGGCAATCGCTTCCTGCCCAAGCCTGGCAACTGGATGAATGTGCTCAAGGGCGTCTTCGGCTTCCTGTTCCTTGCGACCGCCGTGTTGATGATTCGCCCGGTGCTCGACGAAAGCCTGTGGCTAGGCCTGTGGGGCGTACTGGCCCTGGTCATGGCTTACTGCGGCTGGAGCCTGGCCCGCGAATACGGGCTGGTCGCCAAGGTACTGGGCGCAGGTTCCCTGGTCCTGGGGCTGTGGGGTGCCATTCTGGTCATCGGTGCCGCCGGTGGCAGCGATGATCTGTGGCAGCCGCTCAAGGTCTTCGGCGGCTCGCAAGTCGCCAGCGCACCGACGGCCCATGATGCCTTCACCACAATCAACGACCCGTTGGCCCTGCAAGCCCAGCTCGACAGCGCCAAGGCCCAGGGCCAATGGGTGCTGCTGGACTACTACGCCGACTGGTGTGTGTCGTGCAAGATCATGGAAAAACAGGTATTCGGCAAACCCGAAGTGATGGATGCACTGAAGAACGTGCGCCTGTTGCGCCTGGACGTCACTGCCGACAACGCCGCCAGCCGTGAACTGCTGGGCCGCTACAAAGTCCCCGGCCCACCGAGCTTCGTATGGATTGGCCCCGACGGTGAAGAGCGCCGCGCCCAACGCATCACCGGCGAAGTGAATGCGCAAGCCTTCCTGCAACGCTGGACCCAGACCCGGGATGCACTCTGATGCTGACCTTGACCATCGGCACCTTCGCCATCGCCTTGAACCACCTGCTGCTGATCAGTGCGCTGATCCTCGCCACACTGGTGGGTTGGCGCGTGGCCAAGCGCGGCGGCGAGAACCCGGAGTCAGTGCTGTTCAGCCTGTTCCTGCTGGGCATGCTCAGTGCGCGGATCAGCTTTGTGTTGATGTATTGGGCCTATTACCGTGACGATCCACTGCAAATCGTCGACCTGCGCGACGGCGGTTTTCTCGCCTGGCCTGGCGTCATTGCCCTGCTGCTTGGCGCCGTCCTGTGGGGCTGGCGTCGCCCGGCCCTGCGCAAGCCGTTGAGTGCAGGCGTGATCACCGGCCTGGCTTTCTGGGCACTGGCCAGTTTGTCCCTGAACATCTTCGAGCGAGGCACGCGCCTGCCAGACATCGCCTTGCGCAATGCCGATGGCGAAACCGTGCAACTGGCCGACTACCAAGGCGGCCCGTTGGTGATCAACCTGTGGGCCACCTGGTGCCCGCCGTGCCGACGAGAAATGCCGGTGCTGGAAAACGCCCAGAAACAACGGCCTGATGTGACCTTCCTGTTCGTCAACCAGGCCGAAAGCATGCAAAGCGTCAGCACCTACCTGGCGACCCAGGGCCTGAACCTGGACAACGTCCTGTTCGACGCCAGCGGCCGCCTCGGCCAGGCCGTGGGCTCCATGGCCTTGCCCACCACGCTGTTCTACCAAGCCGACGGTCGCCTGATCAACAGCCACCTCGGCGAACTGTCCCAGGCCAGCCTGGCCCGCGCCATGGAATCTTTCGACCCCACGGACTCGACCGCCGCCCAGCCGGCCACAACAAGGAAAACCCTATGCCCCGCCTCCGCCACCTGCTAACCCTGCTGCCCCTGACCCTGGCAGCGACCCTCGCCCATGCCGAAGAATGGCCGGCGCCGATCAAACAGATCGAAGCCAAGGGCGCCAAGATCATCGGCAGCTTCGACGCACCGGGTGGGCTCAAGGGCTATGCCGCGCAGTACCAGAACCGTGGCATGGCCCTGTACCTGACCGCCGACGGCCAGCACGTGCTCGCCGGCAATCTGTACGACGCCAAAGGCAATGACCTGAGCACCGCGCCCCTGGAAAAACTGGTCTACGCGCCGATGGCCAAGGAAATCTGGGCCAAGATGGAACAGAGCAGTTGGATCCAGGATGGCGATAAAAATGCGCCACGTACCGTGTACCTGTTCAGCGACCCCAATTGCCCGTACTGCAACATGTTCTGGGAACAGGCGCGGCCTTGGGTAAAAGCGGGCAAGGTGCAGTTGCGGCACATCATGGTCGGGATCATTCGCGAGGACAGCCCGGGCAAATCGGCGGCGCTGCTGGCAAGCCAAGACACAGCCAAGGCCCTGCAAGAACATGAATCGGCGGGTAAAGCCAGCAAGCTCAAGGCGCTGGCCAAGATCCCTGCCGAGATCCAGGCCAAGCTCGATGCCAATATGAAGTTGATGGAAGAGTTGGAGTTGTCGGCCACGCCGGCGATTTTCTATCTGGATGACAAGGGGCAATTGCAGCAACAGCAAGGGGCGCCATCGCCGGATAAGTTGGGGAAAATCCTCGGTCCCAAATAAAAATCAGCACATCACTGATACAGACAGCAAGTGCGCCCGCCGCAGCCGGCGCACTTTATTACTTACGCAAACCTTTAAAATTTTATTTGCGCATACGCCAACTTATTTGCTTGAGACTACGTATTAACACGTTCCCCCCTATGCCATATAGTTAATGAATCAATAGAGCCACGCTGGGTGCTCAACACGCTAACATGAGTGATAGTTCCTCCAACGGGTGCTTCAAACTCAACCCATGTTCCTGAATGCACAACACGCTGCCCCAACGGCTTATTCTGCTGATCATAGGCAATAAATGTAACGCTATGCGTGCCGATATTTGAATAACCAAACCTGACTCTTGTGCACTTCCATTTAAAACGCATATAAGCCAGTTGCGGACCACTTCCACCGCCACAAAATACAGCCAATGATCTACCGCCGACCATACCTGGCACATTCTCCCCAGCAGTTCTAACATCATGAATACTGATCGTCGAGGTCGAGGTACTTGGCAAGTCAAGCACGACTAGCCGTGTATCAACGCGGCTTCCTGGTGGTAAAAACTCCTGATTAGGATAAGAGTCAAAGTTATCCGAATCATTTATTGTCGACAGACGAACCACCAGAGCCAAAGTCGGTAACACAACGGCGTCCCTCTCCTGATCACTGCCATCCGTCGTCACCTTGCAGGTAAAGGTCAAAGTACTTCCGTCCATCAACATATCGAGTTCAGCTCGCTGCAAGGTGCCCTTCAACCCTACACTCACCTCCCCTGCCACCACCGCTTTCCCTACATAGACACTGAGGATACGTGGGCCTCCATTTGCCCCTGTCCCGACACCCCGCAACCATACCTTCTGACCTGGCAAGATGAACCACCAAGGCTCTACGGTGATACTCGCGTTCCCTGCAAAGGTGCTCAAATCCAGAATATTGTTGGTAGCCTGTGGCACCACAGGCGTTGGCAAACGTACCGGCACACTGATTTGCAAAGGCAAGGTCCTGGAAGACGCCAGCTTGCAAGCGCTGGTAACGGTGTAATGAATCAGCACCGTTTTGCCCGCGCCATAAATCACTGCTTCACGAGGTATGGCGAAATCGACATAGCCTGGATCGCTGTTACCCGTCTTGGGCTCCAGCGGCAGGCTCGTGCCATCCTGGCGGAGCCACTGCACACTGATCGTGTGATCGGGGCTGATGCGCTCGTACTCGACCCGTACAGTCACACCATCCCGGCCGTTCCAGATCGTCAGTTGCTCGCCCACAGCTTCACGCACTGTCGGGGCATCAAGGTCCAGATCCTCCTGCACGACATGCAGTACCAATGGTGGAAACGCCTTGGCACTGGCTTTATCGGACTGGCCGTTGAAATTCACCGCGAAATGCACTTCAACGTCACGGCAATCAGCCAGTTTCTGCAACTCATCACGCGGTAGTGGCGTGTTGACGCCATTGGCCAGCCACTCCTCGATTACCGGCTCACCTTCCAGCATTTCAAAGCTATAGGGACTGCCATCCTCCAAGACTCCCGTCACCCACAGCCAGCAGGCTTGACCCAAAGCAATATAAGGCCACGCACTCACCGTCGCGGTGGCATCACCGGTAAAGGTATTGAGGTCCAGCGTGCTGCCCGTGGCCTGTTCAACGGCAGGTGTGGGCAGGCCGCTGAGATCAAGTACCTTCACCACCCGTGACGGCGACTGCCAGGGCCCGGTGCCGTTGTAGTACACCTGATATTCCAGGGTAATCGGTGACTTAAAGTTGGCACTGATAGCCGAAGGTGGTACCAGGAACTCAAGACTGCTTTCACCTTCCTGCACAGTGCGGCATTCCAGTGCCGGTGATCCTGCGCCGGCCGTACCGGTGACGGTGGGACACACAGTATCCCCGGCGCGCATGCCCTCGTACGCAATCACAATATGCGCCCCGTTCACCGTATTCACCGGGTTGACCAGCCAGCCATCTGTGCCGCACTCCACCGACTCCTTGAGATGGGGCGGCGGCAGTTCCAGTGCTGGATCCACCCGCAACAACGTGGTGGTCCGCAGGTGAAAGTCCTGGGCGTTGAGTGGCAAAGGGTTTTCATGCACCAGGTCATCCGGGTTTGGCAGTACCGGTGCTGAACCGTCCCAAATCACGCCCATGTGGGTGGTCAGGGCCGAGTAATCCTGGCGGCGCGCCAGCCAGCCGCGGGCGAGCCTGAACTCGAACACATGTTCCGGATTGGCCTCTTCGGCCTGCACAACATGGTCAAACGCCACCCAGGTGAACGCATATGGCACCTGATGCTGGTCACCGGCCACGGTCACAAACAACCGCTGCCCAGCCTGGATCATCGGCCAGGCCTTGATGCGGATGATCTCATCACCCTCAAACTCGTACATGTTCAGCCACAGGGTGTTCCATTCCAGCCGCGCATGAGCAAATACCGGCAGCGACTCCCGAAGGTCCGTTTCGCGGATGTCCTGGATCTCCAGCTCCAGCACCAGCGACTGCTTGAGCTGCCCCCCCACCATCGCGGTATACCAGATCAAAACGGTATGCCCAATACAGGTACTGACCCACTGCCACGGAATGTGGATGTCGATACTGCCGCTAGTACTGCCCGGCTGCACAATGGGCTTAAACACAGGCTTGTCCTGGTCCTTGATGGCCCAATACAGGGTGATGGGTGTCGTGCCCATGCCCGGGAAAGCGATGGTCGCGACAGTGCCGTCAATGGCATCGATAGGGTACAGAATGCTGTTATTGGTGGCGTACTGGATCTGCGGATAGGGTAACTCGACAGCGATTTCGGCAAGTGGCTGGGTAGTCACCGATTGCGAACTATTGGCGGTAGTTTTTTTAACCATGAGAAGACCTCCTGTCCAGGGAAAGATAACCAGCGGGCCTGAGTGACAGGCCCTGAATCTGCTGGTATCTAGCCCCTGAAACGGGAAGTTTGCCTACTGTCAGAATTGACAGTTCAGGCACTGCAAAAACGCACAACTGACCAACGGCGTGCCGCCCGCATCAGCCACCGGCAGCCCTTTCCCCGGCCTAAAGCCCCTCCAGTTCCGCCATCAGATCACTCAGCCGATCCACTGTCCCCGCGCTGATTTCATTGGCCGCCAACCCGTCGATGTACGCCGCCAATTCCTCTACCGTGCTGCATTCGAACATCGCCCGCAGCGGCACATCGCGCTGCAGGGTTTTCTGCACCCGTGAGGCGATTTGCGTGGCCAGCAACGAATGCCCACCCAGTTCGAAGAAGTTGTCCAGCACCCCAACCTTGTCAACCTTCAGCACCTCGGCCCAGATCGTGGCCAGGGTCTGCTCCAGTTCGTTACGCGGTGCCAGGTAGTCCTGGCTGTGCAACTGGCCGATCTCCAAGGCCGGTAGGGCCTTGCGGTCGAGTTTGCCGTTGGCGTTCAACGGCAGGCGGTCGAGCCACAGCCAGTGCAGTGGCACCATATATTCCGGCAGTTCGGCACGCAGGCGTTGCTTGATGCGGTCCAGGCGTTCGCCAGGGTTGAGGCTGGCATCACTGGCAACCAGATAGCCGACCAAGTGCTTACCGTTGACACCTTCCTGCACGCCGACGGCAGCATCACGCACCTCGGGCTGTTCATGCAGGCGGGCCTCGATTTCACCCAGTTCGATGCGGTAGCCGCGAATCTTCACCTGATGATCGATGCGCCCGACATACTCCAGCACGCCGTCACTGCGCCGACGCGCCAGGTCGCCGGTGCGATACAAGCGCTCCCCCGGTGCACCAAACGGATCCGGCACAAACACCTGGGCGGTACGCAGCGGATCGCTGACATAACCGCGCCCCACTCCGGTGCCGGCCACGCACAGCTCACCGACCGCACCTTGCGGCACCAGCTCCAGCGCACCATCGAGCAGGTACAAGCGGTTGTTATCCGTCGGGGTACCAATCGGCAAGTAGGTGCCACGGGTCGAGGCCAGGTCGACACGGAAGAACGCCACGTCATCCGAGCATTCCGCCGGGCCGTAGGCATTGACCAGGCCGATATCCGGGTAACGTAACAACCACTGGTGTGCCAACTCCGGCGGCATTGCCTCGCCGGTCGGCAGCATCCAGCGCAGGCCATCCAGGCTGATACGGTCCTGGGCGAGCATGCCCTGGATCAGCGACGGCACGCTTTCCAGCACCGTGATGCCCTGGGCCTGGACATGGGCCAGCAAACCCTGCGGGTCATGGGCGATGGTATTGGGCACGATGTCCACCCGCGCGCCGAACAGCGGTGCGGCGAGGAACTGCCACACGGAAATATCGAAACTCTGGGACGCGGTCTGGGCAATCACATCCTGCTCGCTCAGTTGCAGGTACGGCACCTTGCTCAGTTGGTTGTTGAGCATGCCGCGCTGTTCGACCATCACGCCCTTGGGTAGCCCGGTGGAGCCGGAGGTGTAGATCACATAGGCGAGGTTGTCCGGGGCACTGTAGATCCCCAGGTTGGTGTGCTCACCTGCCAGCTCTTCCCACACCAGCAACTTCGGCCGCGCGCCGCAGGCAAAGTCTTCGAGCAATGCCTGCGCCTGTTCACGGCAGGCCTCGGTACACACCAGCAACGGTGTGCGGCTCAAGTCGATGATACGGCTCAGGCGCTGGGTCGGCAGACCCGGGTCGAGTGGCAGGTAACCGGCACCAGCCTTGAAGCTGCCGATGATCATGCCCAGCAGATCCAGGCCACGCTCGGCCAGCAGCGCCACCGGCTGATCCAGGCCGACACCCGCCGCGACCAGCGCATGGCCCAGGCGATTGCTGTGCTGGTTCAGCTCGGCATAAGTCCATTGCTGGTCCAGGCAACTGGCGGCAATGCGCTGCGGATGCTGTGCCACTTGCTCCTCGAACAGTGCGACGTAGCTGCGCTCCAGCGGGTAGTCATGGGCGCTCTGGTTACAGCCGTCCACCAGGAATTCACGCTCCTGCTCGCCAATCAGCGGCAGGTCGGCCATATCGCCATGGAAGCCCTGCACCAGCGCCAGTAGCAAGCGCTTGAACTCAGCGAGCATGCCTTGCACGGTGGTTTCATCGAAATAACGCTGGTCGTAGGACAGGTGCAGCCCCAGGTCATCGCCCGGGTAGCACACGGCTGTCAGCGGGAAGTTGGTGTGGGTGCGGCCCGAGTCCGAGGTGGCATTCAGGCTTTGCGCACGGTCCAGCACCGAGACTTCCACCGGGGCGTTTTCAAATACAAACAGGCTGTCGAACAGCGGCTGGCCCTTGGGCAGTTCGCTGTGTTCCTGGATCGTCACCAGCGGCAGGTACTCGTATTCGCGCAGTTGCATATTGCTGTCGAGCAACGCGCTCAGCCACTGGCGCACGCTGCACGGCTGATCGTCCTCAGGCAACTTGACCCGCAGGGCGATGCTGTTGATAAACAGGCCGACCGTGCGCTGCATCTGCGGCATGTCCACCGGGCGCCCTGCCACGGTAACGCCGAACAGCACGTCACGCTCGCCGCTCAAGCGCCGCAGCACCAAGGCCCATGCCGCCTGGGCGAAGGTATTCACGGTCAACTGATGAGCCTGGGCCAGCTCGCGCAATTGCGCGCCGTCGCGTACATCCAGACGGGTGTAGCAATCACCCACCACCATGCCGCCACTATGGCCGGCGTGTTCGCGCATCAATGGCCGGTCGCTCGGAATGGGCGTGGTGCGCTCAAAGCCTTGCAGGTTCTGCTGCCACCACTGCCGCGCCTCGGCCAGGTTCTGGCGTTGCAGCCAGGCAATGTAGTCGCGATAACGTGGCGGCGCTGCCAACTGCGCCTCGCGGCCTTCACCCAATGCCATGTAGATATCGAAGAAGTCATTCATCAATAACGAACGGCACCAGGCATCGATCAGAATGTGGTGGTTGCTCATCATGAACCAGTAGCGGGCTTCGCCGACGCGGATCAGGCGCAGGTGGAACGGCGCCTGGTTGAGCAGATCAAAACCGGCTTCGCGCTCATTTTTCAGCAACGCTTGCAGGCGTGGCTCCTGCTCGGTTTCAGGGACAGTACTCCAGTCCAGATACTCGATGGGCGTGCTGCCGGGCTTATGGATCACCTGCAACATGTCTTCGCCCACGTTCCAGCAGAACGACGCCCGCAAGGCTTCATGCCGGGCGATCACGGCTTTCCAGGCCAGGGCAAAGCGCTCGGGGTTGAGCTCGCTGTTGATGCGGTAGCGGTCCTGCATGTAGTACAGACCGGTGCCCGGCTCCAGCAGGGTATGCAACAGCAAACCCTCCTGCATCGGCGTCAGCGGGTACACGTCTTCGATGGCGCTGGCCGGCACTGGCAACGCGTCCAACTGCGTCTGGGTCAGGTGCGCCAGCGGGAAATCGGACGGCGTCAGGCCGCCGGCATCATCGCTCAGGCAGTGGGCGATCAGGCTCTGCAACTCGCCCAGATAGGCCTCGGCCAGTTCGCTGATGGTCTGGTGGTCATGGCGCTCACGGCTGAAGGTCCAGCGCAGTACCAACTCGCCGCCGTACACCTGGCTGTCCACACTCAAGGCGTTGGGCAGCGGCGCATCCGGATCATGGGCCGGCCCGGCAGACGCTTCCAATGGATGGAACAGCGCCTGGCTATCAAAACTCTGGTCGAACTGCCCCAGGTAATTGAAGGTAATCGAAGCGCTCGGCAACGCGGCCATGGCCTGGCGACAGGTGCTGTCAGCCAGGTAGCGCAGCACGCCATAACCCAGGCCCTTGTGGGGCACCGCCCGCAGTTGCTCCTTGATCGCCTTGATCGACGCGCCCTGGCCACTGGCGTCTTCGATCTGCAGCGGGGTCAGGCGCAGCGGGTACACGCTGGTGAACCAACCGACACTGCGGGTCAGGTCGATTTCATCGAACAGGGTTTCGCGGCCGTGGCCTTCCAATTGGATCAGCGTCGACTCGTGCCCGCTCCAGCGGCACAGCACGCGGGCCAGTGCGGTCAGCAACAGGTCGTTGACCTGGGTGCGGTAGGCACTCGGCGCCTGCTGCAGCAATTGGCGGGTGTGCTCGGCATCCAGGCGCACGCTGACGGTCTGCGCGTCGCGATTGCGCAGGCTACCGTGCGCGCGGTCCACCGGCAGTTCAACCGCCGGGCCGGCCAACTGTTGCTGCCATAGGCTCAGTTCTTCACGCAGGGATTCGCTGCTGGCATAGGCCTGCAAACGCGCGGCCCAGTCGCGTAACGCACTGGTCTTGGCCGGCAGGCTGACGGCCTGGCCGTCGCTCAATTGGCGATAGACGTTTTGCAGATCTTCAAGCAATACACGCCAGGACACGCCGTCCACCACCAGGTGATGGATCGCGATCAGCAAGCGTTGCTGGCCCATCGGCCCGTCCACCAGCAAGGCGCGCAGCAGCGGGCCGTGTTCCAGGTCAAGGCTGCGCTGGGCATCGGCGAACAGCGCCTCGCACTGCTGCATATCCGTCACCTGGGCCAGCCACAACACCCCGCCTTCCGGCACCGCCCGATGCTCGGCATGCCATTGCGCGGCGCGCTGGGTGAAGCTCAGGCGCAAGGCGTCGTGGTGCTCCAGCACGGCCAACAGCGCCTGTTCAAGGCGATGCGGGTCCAGAGCCTGCACCGGTGCCAGCAACAAGGCCTGGTTCCAGTGCTGGCGCGCCGGGATCTCGCTGTCGAAGAACCAGTGCTGGATCGGCGTCATCCCCGAGGGCCCCGTCAATACACCCTGCTCGGCAGTGATCAGCTCACTGCGCGTGGCCACCGCTGCCAGGGCCTGCACGGTCTGGTGCTGGAACAGGTCACGCGGGCTGAAGTGAATCCCCGCCTGCCGTGCCCGGCTGACCACCTGGATCGACAGGATCGAATCGCCACCCAGCTCGAAAAAGTTATCGTGCAGCCCGACCTGCTGCACGTTGAGCACCGCACACCAGATCGCGGCGAGGCTCAGTTCCAGCTCATTGCTCGGCGCCACGTACTGCTGGCGGTTGGCCTCTGGGTCCGGCTCTGGCAAGGCGCGGCGGTCGAGCTTGCCGTTGGCGGTCAGCGGCATACTGTCCAGCACCATCAGGTGCGCGGGCACCATGTAGTCTGGCAATTGCGCCTTCAGGTGCGTCTTGAGCGCCTCGCGCAAGGCTGTGTGATCGCTGGCATCGCTGACCAGATACGCCGCCAGTTGCTTGCCACTCGGCGCGTCCAGGGCCAGGACCACCGCCTCACGGACCGCCTCATGCTCAAGCAGGCGGGTTTCGATCTCGCCCAGTTCGATGCGGAAACCCCGGATTTTCACCTGATGGTCGATCCGCCCCAAGTACTCCACCAAGCCATCGGCACGCTGGCGCACCAGATCGCCCGTGCGATAGAGCCGCCCGCCATCGGCATACGGGTCAGCCACAAAACGTTCGGCGGTCATGCCCGGACGCTGGTGATAACCCTGGGCCAGGCCCGCACCGCCGACGTACAACTCGCCAGTGGCACCTTGGGGTACCAGTGCCAGGTCGGCATCCAGAATATAGGCAACCCGCGCACCGATGATGCTGCCGATCGGCACGCTGCCAGCGCCCTCCTCCAGCACTTCGGGGGCCAGGCTGGCCAGGGGCATGACCACGGTTTCGGTCGGCCCGTAGGCGTTGAAAAACAGCGCCGGCTGGAATGCTGCGCGAATCCGCGCCAAATGCTCGCCGGTCAGGGCTTCGCCGCCGGTGATGCACATGCGCACCGGCAAGGTTTGGTTTTGGGTGGCGAGCCATTGCGCCAACTGGCTGCCATAGCTTGGGGTAAAGCCGAGGATAGTGATCCGGTGCTCACGGATCAGCCCGCAGATTTCTTCGGCATCCCATTGGCCCTGGGCGCGCAACACCACCTGCGCGCCGCTGAGCAGCGGCACCAGCAGGCGCTCGGTGGCGGCGTCGAAGTTGATCGAGTAGAAATGCAGTTCGCAATCGTCAGGGCGCATGCCAAACCGCCCGATCACCGCCTGGCAATGCATGGCGATCTCACCGTGGGACACCACCACGCCCTTGGGCTTGCCGGTGGAACCTGAGGTGTAGATCAGGTACGCCTGATGTTGCGCCAGGCTGATCGCCGGCAGGTCGCTGGCCGGGTAATTGGCGAGCACCGGCAGGTCATCTTCCAGGCACCAGCCACTGACGCTGGCAGGCAGTTCGCCCAAGGCATCGAACATCGCCGCATCGCTGAGCAACAGGCCGATACCACTGTCTTCAATCATGTAGTGCAGGCGGTCCAGCGGATATTCCGGGTCCAGCGGCACATAGGCGCCACCGGCCTTGAGAATCGCCAGCAGGCCGATGACCATTTCCAGGGAGCGCGGCAGCGCCAGGCCGACCCGCACCTGCGGGCCAACCCCACGCTCACGCAGCATCCAGGCCAGGCGATTGGCGCGGCTGTCCAGCTCGCGGTAGCTCAGGGTCTGGCCGGCAAAGGTCAGCGCCGGGGCATCGCCACGGGCCTGGACCTGCTGGCTGAACAGATGATGGATGCACTGGTCGAGACGGTGCTCACCGGCCTCGATACCGAGGCTGTCTTGCAGAGCACGCTGCTCATCGATTTGCAGCAGCGCCAGCTCGCTCAAGCGCTGCTGCGGATCGGCGATCAGCGCCTCCAGCAGGTTGCACCAATGGGCCGCCATGCGTGCAATGCGCGGTTCGTCGAACAGGTCGGTGCTGTAGGTCAGGCAGCAACCCAGGCGATGGTCGAGGTCGGTGACTTCCAGGTTGAGGTCGAACTTGGTGGCACGCGCGTCGTTGGCCAGGTATTCGACGGTCATTGCGGCCAGTTGCCGGCTTTGCTGGAACTCCCAGCGCTGCACGTTGCACATCACCTGGAACAGCGGGTTATACGCGGCACTGCGCGGTGGTTGCAGGGCTTCCACCAGATGATCGAACGGCAGGTCCTGATGGGACTGGCCCTCGATCACGGTGTGGCGCACGTGCTCAAACAGCTCGCCGACACGCATCTGCCCATCGAGCTGGCAACGCAATACCTGGGTGTTGAGGAAGGCACCGATCAACCCTTCGCTTTCCGGGCGAATACGGTTGGCCACTGGCGCGCCGATACGCAGGTCGGTCTGGCCGCTGTAGCGGTAGAGCAGCGTCGCCAGGGTCGCGGTCATGGTCATGAACAGGGTCAGGCCATGCTCGGCATTGAACGCGCGAACCCTCGCGGCAAGGTCGTCACTGAGGTCAAAACGGTACAGCTCGCCCTGGTGACTTTGCACCGCCGGGCGTGGCCGATCGCTGGGCAATTCCAGCAGTGGATGCTCATTGCCCAGTTGCGCGGTCCAGTAGTCGAGCTGGCGCTGGCGCTCGCCGGCCTCCAGCCATTGGCGTTGCCACACGCTGTAGTCCAGGTACTGCACCGGCAGGGGTTCGAGCGGCGACTCACGCTCATCGATAAAGGCTTCATACAGCGCGCTGAGTTCACGGGCAAAGATGTCCATGGCCCAGCCTTCGGTGACGATATGGTGCAGGGTCAGCACCAGGTAATGCTCCTGGTCACCAGCCTTGACCAGGCAGGTGCGCAGCAACGGCCCGGTTTCCAGGTTGAACGGGCTGTGGGCTTCCTGGTCGGCCAGTTGCTGCAAGCGCAGTTGGCGCTCGACCTCGTTCAGGGCCGAAAAATCCTGCCAGCTCATGCGCACGCTGCTTTGCGCGGCGACTTTCTGCTGGGCCACGCCATCGATACTCGGGAACGTGGTACGCAAGGTTTCATGACGCATGATCAAGGCTTGCAACGCCGCCTCGAAACGCCCCACATCCAACACCCCGCGCAAGCGTGCCATGCCGCCGACGTTATAGGCCGGGCTGTCCGGCTCCATTTGCCAGAGGAACCACATGCGCTGCTGGGAATAGGACAGTGGCACCGGCTGGCGGCGATCGACCTTGCCAATCGCGGTCTGCTGGTTACGCCGGCCGCTGGCCTGGATCTCGCGGACCTGCTCGGCAAAATCCTCCAACACGCTGGCTTCGAACAAGGTGCGCAGCGGTAGCTCCACATCACAGGCCTGGCGTGTGCGGGAGATGATTTGCGTGGCCAGCAACGAGTGGCCGCCAAGGGCGAAGAAATCGTCGCGCAGACCGATACGCGGCACACCCAACACCGTGCGCCAGATCCCAGCGATTTGCTGTTCCAGCGCGGTGTGCGGCTCCACATGCTCACGCACCTGCCACACCGGTTCCGGCAAGGCACGACGATCCACCTTGCCGCTGGGGCTCAGCGGCATGACATCGAGTTGTATCAGTTGCGCCGGCACCATGTACTCCGGCAACTCGGCGGCCAGGGCGGCTTTCACGTCCTGCTCAGCCTGCTCGCCGCTGGCGGTGTAGTAACCGATCAACTGCGCACCGCCAGCGGTGTCGCGGATCAGCACCACCGCCTGGGCGATGCCGTCTTGGGCCAACAGCCGCGCCTCGATTTCTTCCGGCTCGACGCGAAAGCCGCGCAACTTGACCTGCTGGTCCAGGCGCCCGAGGTACTCCAGCACGCCATCGGCAGCCCAGCGCACGCGGTCGCCGGTGCGGTACAGGCGTGCGCCCGCCGCGCCCAGTGGGTCGGCGACAAAACGCTCGGCCGTCAGCCCTGCACGCCCCAGATAACCGCGGGCCAGGCCAATCCCGCCGATACACAGCTCGCCCGGCACACCTGTCGGCAACAGGTTGAGTTGCTCGTCCAGCACCCGGCAAATCACGTTGCCCAGCGGCCGGCCAATCGGTGAGCGCTCTCCATCTGCGCGCTGACAGTGCCAATGAGTGACGTTGATCGCGGTTTCGGTCGGGCCATAACGGTTGTGCAATTGCACCGCTGGCAGTTGCGCCAGGACCCTATTGCGCAACTCGGCGGGCAACGCTTCGCCACCGGAGAACACCCGGCGCAGGCTGCTGCACTCGGCCGCCAGCGGCTCATCGACAAACAGCTGCAACAGTGGCGGCACAAAATGCAGGGTGGTGACCCCATGTTCCTGCACCAACTGCGCAATGCGATGAGGGTCACGATGCTCGCCGGGGCCGGCCAGTACCAGGCGGCAACCGGTGATCAGCGGCCAGAAGCATTCCCACACCGACACGTCGAAACTGATCGGTGCCTTTTGCATCAGCACATCGCTTTCATCCAACGAGTAGGTGGCCTGCATCCATTGCAAACGCTCCGCCAGGGCGCCATGGGTGTTGCCCACGCCCTTGGGCTGGCCGGTGGAACCCGAGGTGTAGATCACATAGGCGAGGTTGTCGCCATTGAGGTGCAGGCCCGGCGCCTGGGTCGGCCAGCTGTCGAGCTTGAGGCTGTCCATGGCGATTACCGACACGCCCTCAGGCGCTGGCAACTGCGCCAACAGAGAGGTCTGGGTCAGCAGCAATTGCACGCCGCTGTCGGCCAGCATGTAGGCCAGGCGGTCGGCCGGGTAGTCCGGGTCCAGCGGCACGTAGGCGCCACCGGCCTTGAGAATTGCCAGCAAGCCGACCAGCAGTTGTGGCGAACGCTCGGCAGCAATCGCCACGCACACGTCCGGGCCGACACCTTTGTCACGCAGGTAATGGGCCAGGCGGTTGGCCTGGGTGTGCAGTTGGGCAAAGGTCAGGCTGGCGTCCTGCCAGACCAGGGCGGTGCGCTCGTCGTTATGCTGGTTGAGCTGCTCCGGCACCAGGCGCTGCGCCGGTGCGCACGGTGCCTCGCTCCAGGTGCGTTGCTGGGCATGCTCGTTGGCGCTCAACAGCGGGATATCGCCCAGAGCCTGCTGTGGTTGCGCGCAGACGGCCTGCAACAGGCTGACCAAATGCGCGGCCAGACGCTGGATAGTACTGGCGTCGAACAGTTCGTCGGCGTAGTCGAATGACAAGTTCAGGCGCCCATTGCGGTCTTCTTCGCTGTGCAGTTGCAGGTCGAACTTGGCTTCGCGGCTATGCCATGGCAACTCCTCAGCGAGCAGGCCCGGCAGGCGGCGCAAGGCGCTAAGGTCGCGCTGCTGGTGGTTGAACATGACCTGGAACAGGCCCTGTTCGCGCGCCTGCGGGAAAGCTTCCAGCAGTTGCTCGAACGGCAAGTCCTGATGGGCCTGGGCCTCGGTGGCCGTCAGGCGGGTCGCCGCCAGCAGCTCGCTGAACGGCAGGCGCGCATCCACCTCGGCGCGCAGCACCAAGGTGTTGATAAAGAAGCCGATCAGGCCCTGGGTTTCGTGACGCCCACGGTTGGCGT
Organism: Pseudomonas sp. 25 R 14; assembly: GCF_900004755.1. NCBI lineage: Bacteria > Pseudomonadati > Pseudomonadota > Gammaproteobacteria > Pseudomonadales > Pseudomonadaceae > Pseudomonas > Pseudomonas sp. 25 R 14. The sequence goes on from NZ_CVTS01000024.1 coordinate 40,197, forward strand.
TGGGCACGCCGATGCGGATATCGCGCTGGCCGCTGTAGCGGTGCAACAGGCTCTGGAATGCCGCCAGTAACAGTACGAATGGCGTGGCCTGGTGGGCCTGGGCAGTCTGGCGGATGGCTGCGCCGAGATCCGCATCCAGACGCACGCTGTAGCGCGAAGCGCTGTGCCGTTGCTGGGTCGAACGCGGGTGATCGGTGGCCAGGCTCAGGGTGGGATGTTCGTCACCCAGTTGCTGCTGCCAGTAGGCCAATTGGCGCTGGCCTTCGCCTTCGGCCAGCCATTGGCGCTGCCAACTGCCGTAGTCGGCGTACTGCACGGCCAGGGCTGGTAACTCGATGGCCTGGCCTTGGGACGCGGCGGCGTAGAGGCGCGAGAATTCATCGATCAATACATTCAGCGACCAGCCGTCAGCGATGATGTGGTGCATCGTCACCAGCAACTGGTGATCCTCATCGTCCAGGCGAACTAGCGTGACCCACAGCAGCGGGCCCTGCTCCAGGTCGAACTGGGTGCGTGCCTCGTCCTCGCGGACCTGTGCGGCGCGGGCTTCGCGCTCGGCCACGGGCAAGTCGCGCAGGTCGATGACTTGCACGGCAAACTCGCGCTGGGCATCGACACACTGCATGCCCTGGCCGTCGCGCTCATAAAAACGCGTACGCAGCGCTTCGTGGCGCTGGATCAGTTGCGCGAAGCTTGCATGCAGCGCGTCTTCATCCAGCTCGCCGCGCAGGCGTAATGCACCGGGGATGGTGTAGGCGCTGCTCTGCCGGTCCAACTGCCAGGTGATCCACAGGCGGTTCTGCGCCAGGGATTGCGGCATATCCTGCTGGCGTGACAAGGCGCTGATTGCGCCCTGGGCCACACCACCGTCCTGCTGCAATTGCCCGACGCTGGCGGCAAAATCAGCCAGCACCGGGGCCTCGAACAACAGGCGCAGATTGAGCTCCAGACCCAGGACCTCGCGCAGGCGGGCAACCACCTGGGTGGCACTGATGGAGTTGCCGCCGAGCAAGAAGAAGTGATCATCACCAGCCACCTGTTCCACCTGCAACTGCTCACACCAGATCGCGGCGATCTGCTGTTGCAGCCCTGACACCAAGGCCTCATCACCCGCCTGCACCTGCAGGTCGGGGAACTGCGCGTAGCTGTCGAGGCTGCCATCGGCCAGGCGAGTGCGGCAGGCCGAACGCTGGACCTTGCCACTGGAGGTTTTCGGCAGCGCGCCGGGGTTAAGCAGCACCACCACGCACGGCGCCTCTTGATAGGCCTCGGCCACCGCCTGGCGGATGGCCTTGATCAGGGCTTCGGGCGGCAGGATCTTCTGCACGCTGCGGCTGATCTCTGCGGCAATGCCAATCCCTTCCAGGCCCTGGTCATTCACCGCAAACGCCGCGACACGGCCCTTGCGCACCACTTCCACTTCGCGCTCGACGGTTTGCTCGATGTCCTGCGGGTACAGGTTATGGCCACGCACGATCAGCAGGTCCTTGAGGCGCCCGGTGATAAACACCTCGCCGTCGCGCATAAAGCCCAGGTCTCCAGTGCGCAGCCAGGTGCGACCGGCATGCTGCACGAAGGTCTTGGCCGTGGCTTCGGGGTTGCGCCAGTAGCCGTGGGCAATGCTCGGGCCGGTGGCCCAGATTTCGCCGACGCAGTTGTCGGCCAGTTCAGCCAGGGTATGGGGCTCGACGATCAGCACCCCATGCTCGGGCTGGCGGGTGCCGCAGCTCATGATCGCACTGCCCTGCCCCGGCTCCGCCCGGTTGGCGGCCAGCGCCTGTTCGTCCACACGCAAGACCGGTATGCCCTGGCCACGGGTGCCGCCGGCGACAAACAAAGTCGCCTCGGCCAGCCCGTAGGAGGCAAAGAAGTTGTTCGGGGTAAAGCCACAGCCGGCGAATTTCTCGGCGAAACGCTCCAGGGTGTCCAGGCGGATCGGCTCGGAGCCGGAATAAGCCACGCGCCAATGACTCAGGTCGAGGCGCGCAAGGGCCGAGTCGCTGACCCGCTCACTGCACAGGCGGTAGGCGAAGTCCGGGCCACCGCTGATGGTCCCGCGGTATTGGCTGATCGCTTCCAGCCAGCGCAAGGGCCGGCCGAGGAAGTACCCCGGCGACATCAGCACGCACGGCACGCCACTGAAGATCGGTTGCAGCAGGCCGCCAATCAGGCCCATGTCGTGGTACAGCGGCAGCCAGCTGACAATCACGTCATCGGGGTTGAGGTCGATGCCAAAGCCACGGCGGATCAGCAGTTCGTTGGCCACCAGGTTGCCGTGGGTGACTTGCACGCCCTTTGGTAAGGCGGTGGAACCGGAGGTGTATTGCAGGAAGGCGATGTCGTCATCTTGCAGGTTTGGTGCGACCCAGCCTGCGGCAATGTCACTGTGCAACTCATCCACGCAGAGCAAGGGTGGCGCCTCCTGGATCTGCCCCAGCGAGTCGCGCAAACCGCTACTGGTCAGCAACAGCCTTGGCTCGGCATCGGCAATGATCGACAGCAACCGCTCCTGGTGATGGCGACGGGTCGACTCCGGCGGATAGGCCGGTACCGCGATGACCCCGGCGTACAGGCAGCCAAAAAACGCCGCGACATAATCCGGGCCGCTGGGGAACAGCAGCACCGCACGCTCGCCCAGCCCGGCCGAGGCCTGCAGGGCGGCGGCGATGGTGCGGGCGCGCAGGTCCAGGTCACGGTAGCTGAGCACTACGGTGTCGTCGGCAGACTCGGCCAGAAAGCGCAGGGCCACTTGGTCCGGGGTCTGCGCGGCACGGCGCTGGAGGGACTGGACCAGAGTGCGGGGAAGTTCGAAGGCGTCCATCATGAGGGGTTCCTGCCTGAAATCGGCTTACGGGGAAATCGGGGATAGAGGGCGTGGGCGCGTGGCGACGTGTTCAGCCGGTCGCCAGGGCCGCTCGTCGCGCAGCACCATGGTGCCAGCGGGTCGATGTGCTCATCTCAGACCACCCTTGCCTGGAACGCTGGGTTCTCGCGATACAAACGCATGTCGTCCTCCTCCGGGTGCAAATCCTTGGCCGGCGTGCTGGCTGGCCTGTCACCAATGAGAACGGATGGCCCGACAAAATAATTAGTCAGCAGGCCCAGGCCCACACACAAAGAGAAGCACCTCACAATTTATATTTCGGAATAAGATTAATCCTACTTCTCATTTGACAATCATTATCATTAAGAATAATTTGTTGCCCGATATGTAGGAGGCCTCAGCAGGGATGCCCTCCACTAAAACCTTATTGCAGCAAGGTGATTTCCATGACGGAACAAGTATCCACAAGCAGGTGCGATTCACCGTTACTCCAGGCGTTTGTCGATAATCGACTGATCCTGGTCAAGATCGCGGCGCGCATTACCGGCTGCCGTTCCCGCGCCGAAGACGTGGTGCAGGACGCCTACTTCAGACTGCAATCGGCACCGCAGATCACCTCATCGTTCAAGGCGCAACTGAGCTATCTGTTCCAGATCGTGCGCAACCTGGCTATCGACCACTACCGTAAACAGGCCCTGGAACTGAAATACTCCGGGACGGAAGAGGAAGGCTTGAATGTGGTTATTCATGGCGCTTCACCCGAAACCTCGCATATCAATTTTTCCACCCTGGAAAACATCGCCGACGCCCTGACCGAGTTGCCCCAGCGCACGCGCTACGCGTTCGAGATGTACCGCCTGCATGGCGTGCCGCAGAAGGACATTGCCAAGGAACTGGGCGTGTCGCCGACCCTGGTCAACTTCATGATCCGCGATGCGTTGGTGCACTGCCGTAAGGTTTCGGGGACGCATAGCGATACCTTTGCCCGACGCGTCTGAGCACCACGCGTGTGGGAGCGGGCTTGCTCGCGAAGGCGGTGTATCAGCCAACGAATCAATTGACTGACAAACCGCCTTCGCGAGCAAGCCCGCTCCCACAACATTTGATATTCGTTGCCCTGTAGCGCTCAGACCAACCCACACCGCTCAAAAAACCGCTCCCGCCCCAGGATCATCAGCGCCGCACGCTTGTGGGGGAAATCGAATTCCTTCTCGCAGTGGAAACACTGGTTCTGCATATGCCCGATCATCTTCGCATTGTCGGCTCGCGGTTCCGCCACCACGCGCTGGGTGCGCGGGTCGTCGAGGAACAGGTAGTGCACCAGCGCCGACAGCCAGCTGGCAACCTTGTGCGGCCCACGATGATGCTCCTCCCCCACCAGCATATGGATACCCCGGTCGTAATCGTCCGCATCATAGAACGGCGCGATGCGGTCTTCCTTGGCCCAATACGCCTCAAAATAGGCAAAGGGCTCATCGTCGAGACAGCCGATCAGCGTCAGGGTATGCGGGTCGGCGTCCAGCTTCGTCAAGTAGTCGCGATGCTGCTCCAGGCTGCCGCTTTCCTGCCAGAAGTTGGCGACACGCGCGCTGTTCTGCCAGCGATTGAAGCGAGCCAGGTCGACATCGATCTCCAGCGTGCGCAGTGAGATCCACGCACCCAGGCGTGCATCGAAACGTCGATAGACTTCACCGCGCGGCTTGGGCGCACGCACCGGATGGCGCTTGCCGTTGCTGATAATCATCTGTTGCGGATAGGCATCATTCAACGGCTGGCCCAACCACGGCTGCGGCAATTGCCAGAACAGGGTGCGCTCGCAACGCAACTGCCCCACCACGTCGGTGGCCAGCAGCAGGCCGCTGCGCAGGGCCTCGTCAGGGGTGTGCTCCAGGTGCCAGGTCAGTTGCTGGCGCTCGGGTTCCCGGGCAAACAGCCAGTAACACGCCGCCCACAAGGCTTGCACCGAAGGAACCTCAGCGGGGTTTTGCAGATACACGTCCAGTGCATCGCCGCGCTCCAGGCGCAGGCGCACCAACGGCTGGCCTGCAAGGGTCAGGGTCAGGCGGCTATCGCTTTCGTCTGCGTTCAGGGTGGGCCCTGCCGGAAGTGGCAGGACTGACAAATCATTGGGATTAGGCATGGAAGGGGCTCACGGTAATCGTCGACAGTTAGACGAAGTGACGTGAGCCAACAGCAAAAATTTAAGCGCCGTTACCGGGATCAGGGCGCATCCGCTACCGGCAGCACATCAATGCGGTACGGTTCGAAGATCTTCAGCAACTCGCCACTGTCGCGCAGGCCCTTGAGCAACTCGGCAAACGCCGGGCCACTGATCGCGGCCTTGGGCCGTAGCAATGCGTAGTGGTGGTAGACCTGGTCAATGCGTTCGGACACCAGGAACTGCCCGGCAGTGTCGGCATTGCGCACCATGAAGTCGCTGAGGTAGGAGCGCGTCACCAGGGCAATATCCGCACGGCCACGGGTCACCATCAGCAAGTTGCTGTCATGGGAATAGGTCAACGTGGCATTGAACTGTGCGGCCATGGCCTTGGGGTCGGGGTTGAAGCTGGCAAAGGCGTAGTGGTAGCCGCTGAACACTGCCAGGCGCTTGCCCTTGAGTTCAGCGAAATACCCCTGGTCGCGACCGGACTGGCGCTGGGCAACAAAAATTTCGGCGTCCTCCAGGCCCATGTCGACGCTGGTATGGGGAATATCCTGCCACCCCCACTGCGGGTTCTCGAAGATAGCCATGTCGACCCGGCCTTGTTCGAAATCACGAAAACGCCGGGGGATGGACGTCGGCACCAGTACGAACTGGTACTCGGTCTGCGCACGATTCAGCGCCTCCAGCAGTTGCGGCAGCAATCCGGTGTCGGCGCCCTGCTCCGGGCGCACGGTGTACGGCGGAAAATGCGCGGCACCGATCCGCACCAACTGGGCCGCTGAAACTTGCGCCTGCCACAGGGTGCCCATTGCCAATACTGTAAGTCCCGCAGCCAGCCGCAATGGCGAAAACATCAGGCACGCACCGTTCAAATCTGAATCTCGCTAAGCTAGGCGTTTTTGTCTGGAGAGACAACTTTCGACCCGACAATAAATGGCTTGCGCTCCAGGCCTAATCAGCCTTGAGAACCATCAGCAACGCCTCATCAGCCAATTGTTCGAGGGTCATGCTGCCCTGGGCGCGAAACCAGGTCGTGGTCCAGGACAACGCCCCGGTCAGAAAACGCCGGGTGATAAACACATCGCCCTTGATATAACCCGCCTGCTTGGCCTCGCCCAGCACCTGCAGCCAGATATCTTCGTAGACATCACGCAACGCCAGCACCTGGGCCTGCCCTTCTGCCGACAGCGAACGCCATTCATACACCAGCACGGCCATGGCTTCGCCGCTGCCGCCCATGATCGACTGCAACTCACAGCGAATCAGCGCCAGCACCCGCTCGCGCACGTTGCTCGCTTCGGCCAGGGAGGCGTGCATCAGCGCGGTGTTGTAGTGGATGGTTTCTTCCATCACCGCCCGCAGGATTTCATCCTTGCTCTTGAAGTGATGAAAGATGCTGCCGGACTGGATCCCCACGGCACTGGCCAGGTCACGCACGGTGGTGCGTTCAAAGCCCTTGTTGCGAAACAGGTGAGCCGCGGTCTGCAGCAGCTTGCCCCGGGCACTGTCGGGGTCGGTCAGTTGCCCGCCGTCCACCATGGTGCGCATCACCTCCAGGGCTTTTTGCTCATCCATGCTGCTCTCCTCAACTACTTTGATTGCGTCATGGCCGGCAATTTAGGCCGTGACAGCCACCCAAGCAAGCGCTTGGGCAAAAGTTATGAGCAGAGTTTACAAACCAAGCGCTTGCTTGGTAGTCTCGACCCAGCGATTTTCCAGAGAAGGACGTCCCATGGACAAGACCGTTCGTATCGGCTGCGCCAGTGCATTCTGGGGCGACACCTGCACCGCCGCCGCGCAGTTGGTGCACGGCGGCGCCCTGGATTACCTGGTGTTCGACTACCTGGCGGAGGTCACCCTGTCGATCCTCGCCGGGGCGCGGATGAAGGATCCCCAGGCCGGCTACGCGACGGACTTTGTCGAAGTGCTTGCGCCATTGCTCGCCGATATCCAGCGCCAGGGCATCCGCGTGATCAGTAACGCCGGCGGCATCCACCCCCAGGCCTGCGCCGCGGCATTGCAGGCTGTCTGCGACCAGGCACGGGTGCCGCTGAAAATCGCCGTGGTGCTGGGCGACGACCTGCAACCGCAGTTCAAGCAACTGCAGGGCATCAGCGATATGTTCAGCGGCGCGCCGTTGCCGGCGATGTGTGTGTCGACCAATGCCTACCTCGGCGCGCCGGGCATCGTCCAGGCCCTGCAACTGGGCGCCGATATCGTCATCACCGGGCGCGTAGTGGACAGCGCGGTGGTCAGCGCGGCCCTGGTGCATGAGTTCAACTGGTCGTGGCAGGACTACGACCGACTGGCCCAGGCCGCGCTGGCCGGGCATATCATCGAATGCGGCGCGCAGTGCACCGGCGGTAACTTCACCGATTGGCGCGAGGTGCCGGACTACGAGCACATCGGCTTCCCGATTGTCGACGTCAGCGCCGACGGCCAGTTCACCGTCAGCAAGGCACCGGGCACAGGCGGGTTGATCAGCGAACTGAGCGTCGCCGAACAACTGCTGTATGAAATTGGCGACCCCCGCGCCTATTTGCTGCCGGATGTGATCTGCGACTTCAGCCAGGTCACACTGGAGCAACAAGGCGAAAACCGCGTGCGCCTGCACGGCGCTAAAGGCCTGGCGCCGACCGATCAGTACAAAGTCAGCGCCACCTACCCCGACGGTTTTCGCTGCACCGCCAGTTGCCTGCTGGCCGGCATGGATGCGGTGGCCAAGGCCGAGCGGGTCAGCCAGGCGATCATCAACAAAACCTCGCAACTGTTCAGCCAGCGCGGCTGGGCGCCCTACACCGAGGTCAATATTGAATTGCTCGGCAGCGAAGCCACCTACGGCGCCCACGCCCGGCGCCAGGATTGCCGCGAGGTGGTGCTCAAACTGGCGGTGCGTCACCCGAGCAAACAAGCACTGGTGCTGTTCGCCCGGGAAATTGCCCAGGCCGCCACCGGCATGGCGCCGGGCCTGACCGGCATCGTTGGCGGCAGACCCACCGTGTATCCGCTGATCCGCCTGTTTTCGTTCCTGATCGATAAGCGCGCCTGCACCTTGAGCGTCGACTTCCAGGGCCAGTCCCACCCCTGCGAACTGCCTGCCACAGCGGCCCTGGGCACGCCCCACACACCGCTCGACCCGCCCAAGCCCGAAGGCCGCGCCGATGCCAGCGTGCCCTTGGTCAAACTGGCCGTGGCGCGCTCCGGTGACAAGGGCAATCACAGCAATATCGGGGTAATCGCACGCCGCCCCGAATACTTGCCATGGATCGCTGAGGCGTTGACGCCCGAGGTGATCGTCGACTGGATGAGCCACGTCCTCGACCCACTGCATGGGCGCGTGGAACGCTGGTACCTGCCCGGCAGCCACAGCCTCAATTTCCTCCTCGAAAATGCCCTGGGCGGCGGCGGTATCGCCAGCCTGCGCATCGACCCACAGGGCAAGGCCTTCGCCCAGCAACTGCTGGAAATACCGATTGCCGTGCCCCGCCACCTCGCCGATCAACTCAACTAAGGGACTCTCGCCGTGGCCTTCGACTCGATCTTCAAAGCCGACCTGTTCCTGGGGCAGACCATTATCGTCACCGGTGGCGGCAGTGGCATCGGCCGCTGCACCGCCCATGAACTGGCAGCCCTCGGCGCCCATGTGGTGCTGGTGGGGCGCAAGCCGGAAAAACTCCAAGGTGTCGCCCAGGAGATCAGCGATGACGGTGGCCGCGCCAGTTGGCAGGCCTGCGATATTCGCGATGAAGAAGCGGTCAAGGCGCTGGTCAGCCAGATCATCGAAGCACACGGGCCAATCCACGGCCTGGTGAACAACGCCGGTGGCCAATACCCCTCGCCCCTGGCGTCGATCAATCAAAAAGGCTTTGAAACGGTGCTGCGCACCAACCTGGTGGGCGGTTTCCTGATGGCGCGGGAAGTGTTCAATCAATCGATGAGCAAGCACGGCGGCGCCATCGTCAACATGCTGGCCGATATGTGGGGCGGCATGCCTGGCATGGGCCACTCCGGCGCGGCGCGCTCGGGGATGGACAACTTCACCAAGACCGCCGCGTTCGAGTGGGGCTACGCCGGGGTGCGGGTCAACGCCGTGGCACCAGGCTGGATCGCCTCCAGCGGCATGGACACCTACGAAGGTGCGTTCAAGGCCGTGATCCCGACCCTGCGCGAGCATGTACCGCTCAAGCGCATTGGCACCGAATCGGAAGTCAGCGCAGCGATTGTGTTCCTGCTCAGCCCCGCCGCCGCGTTCGTCAGCGGCAGCACCTTGCGCATCGATGGCGCCGCCAGCCTGGGCAGCCGCGCCTGGCCGCTGCACAAGGCCCAGCCGCCGAGCCCGTCCTTCAATGGTTTTCACCGTGCCTACCTGCCGGATGTGCTCAAGGAGGGCCAATAAACCATGCCGGTCATCGACTCGCTACTCGACGCCCACCACCCGCAGTTCGCACAGAACCGCGAGGCCATGCTCACGGCCATCAACCACCTGCGCCAACTGGAACAGAACCTGTTGGACAAGGCCGCCGAAGCCAAGGGCAAGTTCGACAAACGCGGCCAACTGCTGCCCCGCGAACGCCTGAACCTGTTGCTCGACCCCGGCGCGCCCTTCCTCGAACTGGCGAGCCTGGCCGGCTACAAATTGCACGATGACAAGGACGGCAGCGCCGCCGGTGGCGGCTTGATTGCCGGTATTGGCTATGTCAGCGGCGTGCGCATGCTGGTGGTGGCCAATAACAGTGCGATCAAGGGTGGGACGATCTCGCCATCGGGCCTGAAAAAATCCCTGCGCCTGCAACAGATCGCCATGGAAAACAAACTGCCGGTGGTGACGCTGGCCGAAAGCGGCGGCGCCAACCTCAACTACGCCGCCGAGATTTTCGTCGAAGGTGCGCGCAGCTTTGCCAACCAGGCACGGATGTCGGCCATGGGCCTGCCGCAGATCACCGTAGTCCACGGTTCGGCCACCGCTGGCGGTGCCTATCAGCCAGGACTTTCGGATTACGTGGTGGTAGTGCGCGGCAAAGCCAAGCTGTTTCTGGCCGGCCCACCGTTGCTCAAGGCGGCCACTGGTGAAGTGGCGACGGATGAAGAGCTGGGCGGCGCCCAGATGCATGCGCAAACCGCCGGCACCGCCGAATACCTGGCGCAAAATGATGCCGATGGCGTGCGCATCGTGCGCGAGATTGTCAGCCTATTGCCGTGGGACGATCGGCTGCCGCCCCAGCCGGTGCGGGCCTACGCCGAGCCGCTGTATCCGATTGAAGAGTTGCTGGGCCTGATCCCCGACGACCCGAAAAAGCCCTACGACGTACGGGAAATCATCGCGCGCATCGCCGACGGCTCCAACTTCCTCGAATTCAAGGGCGAGTACGATCCCCACACCGTCTGCGGCCACTTGCAGATCCAGGGCCGCGCCTGCGGGTTTATCGGCAACAACGGCCCAATCACCCCCAAGGGCGCGAGCAAGGCCGCGCAGTTTATCCAGCTGTGCGACCAGAGCCAGACCCCGCTGCTGTTCTTCCACAACACCACCGGTTTTATGGTCGGCACCGAATCCGAACAACAAGGGGTGATCAAGCACGGCGCGAAGATGATCCAGGCGGTGGCCAATGCCCGCGTGCCCAAGCTGACTGTGGTGGTCGGCGGATCCTACGGCGCCGGCAACTATGCGATGTGCGGCCGCGGCCTGGACCCGCGCTTTATCTTTGCCTGGCCCAACAGCCGCACCGCCGTGATGGGCGGCGCCCAGGCCGGCAAAGTGCTGCGCATTGTCACCGAGGCCAAGCAATTGAAAGACGGCCTGGTGCCCGATCCCAAGATGCTCGACATGCTCGAACAGGTCACCGCACAGAAACTCGATAGCCAGTCCACGGCCCTGTATGGCAGCGCCAACCTGTGGGACGACGGGCTGATTGACCCACGGGACACCCGCACCTTGCTGGGTTACCTGCTGGATATCTGCCAAGAGGCCCAGGTGCGCCAATTGCAACCCAACAGCTTCGGCGCCGCGCGCTTTTAACGATCAGGAGAACAATAAAAATGATCTTCACCCAGGAACACGAAGAGCTGCGTCGTACCATACGGGCTTTTGTCGACCGCGAGATCAACCCCCATGTCGACGCATGGGAAAAAGCCGGGCGCTTCCCGATCCACGAGATTTTCCGCAAGGCCGGCGACCTCGGCCTGCTGGGCATCTCCAAGCCCGAGAAGTTCGGCGGCATGGGCCTGGATTACAGCTACTCGATTGTCGCCGCCGAAGAGTTCGGCACCATCCATTGCGGCGGTATCCCGATGTCCATCGGCGTGCAGACCGATATGTGTACCCCGGCCCTCGCACGTTTTGGCTCCGATGAGTTGCGCGAGGAATTCCTGCGCCCGGCCATCAGCGGCGAACAAGTGGGCTGCATCGGCGTCTCGGAAACCGGCGCCGGCTCCGACGTGGCGGGCTTGAAAACCCACGCGCGCAAGGATGGCGACGACTACGTGATCAACGGCAGCAAGATGTGGATCACCAACTCCCCCAGTGCCGATTTTATCTGCCTGCTGGCCAACACCTCGGACGGCAAGCCGCATATCAACAAGTCACTGATCATGGTGCCGATGAACACCCCCGGTATCAGCGTCAGCCCGCCCCTGGAAAAGCTCGGCATGCACAGCTCGGAAACTGCCCAGGTGTTTTTCGATGATGTGCGCATCCCCCAGCGCAACCGCATCGGCCATGAAGGCGCGGGGTTCATGATGCAGATGCTGCAATTCCAGGAGGAACGGCTGTTTGGCGCAGCCAATATGATCAAGGGCCTGGAATCGTGCATCGACAGCACCATCGCCTACTGCAAGGAGCGCCAGACCTTCGGCAAGGCCTTGATCGACAACCAGGTGATCCACTTTCGCCTGGCCGAGCTGTCCACCGAGATCGAATGCCTGCGTGCGCTGGTCTACCAGGCGACCGAGCAATACATCAAGGGCCAGGACGTGACGCGGCTGGCCTCGATGGCCAAGCTCAAGGCCGGGCGCCTGGGCCGTGAAGTCAGCGACAGTTGCCTGCAATACTGGGGCGGCATGGGTTTTATGTGGGACAACCCGGTGGCCCGCGCCTATCGCGATGTGCGCCTGGTGTCGATTGGCGGCGGTGCCGACGAAATCATGCTGGGGATCATCTGCAAACTGATGGGCACGCTGCCGGGTAAAAAGTCGTGAATACCTGCGAGACGCTGATGCTGGAGCCGCACAACGGCGTGCTGCACATCACCCTCAATCGCCCGCAGAGCCGCAATGCCATGAGTTTGCAGATGGTCAGCGAACTGCGCGCGGTGCTGGCGGATGTTGCGGGTGACGAGCACGTGCGGGCGCTGGTGATCAGTGGCGCCGGTGGGCACTTCTGTGCCGGCGGTGATGTAAAGGACATGAGCCGTGCGAGCAGCCGCGAGGGCTTGCGAGATCTGAACCGGGTGTTTGGTGCGCTGCTGCAAGAGGTCCAGGCATTGCCGCAGGTGGTGATCGTGGTGTTGCAGGGTGCGGTGTTGGGCGGTGGTTTTGGCCTGGCGTGCGTTAGTGACATTGCGATTGCCGATCACCAGGCGCAGTTCGGCTTGCCGGAAACCAGCCTCGGCGTGCTGCCGGCACAGATCGCACCCTTTGTGGTGCAGCGTATCGGCCTGACACAGGCCCGGCGCCTGGCGTTGACGGCGGCGCGGTTTGACGGGGTCGAGGCGCAGCGCCTGGGGGTGGTGCATTTTGTCGAGCATGATCCCCAGGGGTTGGCGCAGCGCCTGGATGAGGTGTTGGGCCAGGTGTTGCGTTGTGCGCCGCGTGCCAATGCCCGGACCAAGGCGTTGTTGCTCCAGAGTCTGGATCAGCCGTTGGAACTGCTGCTGGACCAGGCTGCCGATTGGTTTGCCGAGGCGGTGACCGGGGAAGAAGGAATTGAGGGAACGCGGGCGTTTGTCGAGAAGCGCAAGGCCAGGTGGGTGAGTTGATCTTGAAAACGCCACATCACCTGTGGGAGCCCGCACCTGCGCAACCAATCACACAGGGACCGAACATGCCCAGTTTCAATAAAATACTGATCGCCAACCGCGGCGAAATCGCCTGCCGGATCCAGCGCACCGCCCAGGCCCTGGGCTACCGCACCGTGGCAGTCTATAGCGAGGCCGACGCCAACGCCCTGCACGTCCGCATGGCCGACGAAGCCGTCAACATCGGCCCAGCCCCGGTGCAGCAGTCCTACCTGAACATTCAGGCGATCCTCGACGCCGCGCGCCTCACCGGCGCCGATGCGGTCCACCCCGGTTATGGCTTTCTCTCGGAAAACCCCGAGTTCGCCAAGGCCTGCATCGCCGCCGGCCTGGTATTCATCGGCCCCAGCGCCCACGCCATCGAATTGATGGGCAGCAAGCGCCTGTCGAAAATCGCCATGCTCGCCGCGGGTGTGCCGTGCATTGCCGGCTATCAGGGCAGCGCACAAGACGACGCCACCCTGCAAAACGAGGCCGAACGCATCGGCTACCCGCTGATGATCAAGGCCAGTGCCGGCGGCGGCGGACGCGGCATGCGCCTGGTGCATACACCTGCGCAACTACTAGAACAGTTGCACACCGCACGGTCCGAAGCCCTGAACGCGTTTGGCAGCGACGAACTGATTCTGGAGCAGGCGTTGATTGCGCCACGCCATGTGGAAATCCAGCTGTTCGGCGACGCCCACGGCAACCTGATCTACCTGGGCGAGCGCGATTGCTCGGTGCAGCGCCGCCATCAGAAGGTCATCGAAGAAGCGCCCTGCCCGGTCATGACCGCCGAGCTGCGCCAGGCCATGGGCGAGGCGGCGCTCAAAGCCGGGCGCGCGGTGGAGTATGTCGGTGCTGGCACCGTGGAGTTCCTGCTGGACCAGAACGGGCAGTTCTATTTCCTGGAAATGAACACCCGCCTGCAGGTGGAGCACCCGGTCACCGAACTGATCACCGGCCTGGACCTGGTGGATTGGCAACTGCAAATCGCCGCCGGCCTACCCCTGCCGTTGCGCCAGGAGCAGGTGACGCTGACCGGCCATGCCATGGAGGTGCGACTGTACGCCGAGGACCCGGCCCAGGGTTTCTTGCCACAAACCGGCGAGGTACTGCGCTGGGAGCCGGCGGCCGGCGTCAGGGTCGACCATGGCTTGCAGGCCCCGCAGCGCATCAGCCCGTTCTATGACCCAATGCTGGGCAAGATCATCGCCCATGGCGCCACTCGCGAAGAGGCGCGGCGCAAGCTGCTGCGCGCGGTGCAGGACTGCGTGTTGCTGGGGGTTCCCAGCAATCAGCGGTTACTGGCGGACCTGCTCCAGCATCCACAGTTTGTCGCGGCAGATTTCAGCACCGGGTTTATCGCCGAACATTTCAGCGATATTGCCCGCCCCGCCATCAGCGAAGAAGCGCTGGCACTGGCCGCCGCCCTGTTCTATCGGCACAGCGCGGCAGTGCATCGCCCGGCCCTGGCGGGCTGGCGCAACAACGCCAACGTGCCCTGGACCTACCGCCTGTGCTTCGATGAACACCGTCACGAGGTCAGCGTGCGGCTATTGGCGGACGATCATGTGCAAGTCGCCAACATCGATATACACATCCGCCACAGCGACGGGCGCTGGGCCAGCCTGGACATCAATGGCGTTCGGCGACGGGTTGCCTATCACTTGCAAGGCACCCAGCTCTGGCTGTTGCACGCCGGCAACAGCCTGTGCGTGAGCAATCAGACGCAAACCGTGGCCAGTCGTGAAGCGCCAACCAGCAACGGTACGGTCAAGGCGCCGATGGACGGGGCCATCATTCTGGCGCAGGTGCGCGAAGGCGATAGGGTGAGCAAAGGCCAGCTGTTGCTGGTACTCGAAGCCATGAAAATGGAACACCCGCTCAAGGCGGGCATCGACGGTGTGGTCAAGGCCATTCACGTCAGCGCCGGCGATCAGGTGCGCAATCGCCAGGTATTGCTGCAGATCGAGTAGCCCTGGGCGGAACTACCAGGCTTGGCTACGCTCTATCCCCATCAGAAAGGGATGAGTACGGGAACCTGCGATGCCTCATTGGCTGATTATTGATCTTGAAGCCACAACGGATGAAGGCGGCTGGCCCGTGTCGGAGATGGAAATCATCGAAATCGGCGTGAGCCTGGTCAACCGTCAAGGCCGCGAGCTGGATCACTTCCAGCGTTTCGTGCGGCCGTTGCGCCGCCCACTGTTGACGCCGTTCTGCCGCCAGTTGACGCACATCAGCCAGGCCAATATCGACAGCGCTGCGCCGCTGACCGAGGTCTGGCCGCTGTTCGAACGCTGGCTGGGCCAGCATCATTCGCGCCTGGAAGGCTGGGCCAGTTGGGGCGACTACGATCGCCAGCAACTGGAGTTGGAGTGGCAGCGCCATGGCTTGGCCAGTGTGCTTGGCCAGACACGCCATGTGAACCTCAAACAACGCTTCGCCAAGGCCCGGCGCCTGGACAAGCCGCTGGGGCTCAATGGCGCGTTGCAACTGGCGGGCATGCAGTTCAACGGCCAGCAACACCGGGCACTGGAAGATGCGCGTAACACGGCACGCTTGCTGCCGTTGATTTTGCCCGTGTAGAAGGCATACTGGCCGGCCTTTCTTGCCCCTTTTTTCGAGGATCCACCCATGTTCAAAGTCAATGAGTACTTCGACGGCACCGTCAAGTCGATCGCTTTCGGTACCCCGGAAGGCCCGGCGACCATCGGCGTCATGGCACCGGGTGAATACGAATTCGGCACGGCCCAGCGGGAAATCATGCACGTGGTCTCGGGCGCGTTGACCGTCAAGTTGCCAGGCAGCGACGCCTGGGAAACCTTCGCCGCCGGCAGCCAGTTCAACGTACCTGCCGACAGCAAGTTCCAGCTCAAAGTGGCCGTGGACACTGCTTATCTGTGCGAATACCGCGGCTAAGCCTTTCCCTCGCGCAAAAAAATGCCCGTCTCGATGAGACGGGCATTTTTCATGGGGCCTGGGTTATTCGAGGATCGTCACCGGCATGCCGATTTCCAGGCGGCCAACCCCGTCATTGACCAGGTTCTGGCCGAACATCACGCCATCGGGCTCTTTACGGTAGGTTTCCAAGGTTGCCAGCGGCTGACGGTCAGCACTGCGCTCACCGGTTGCCGGGTCGATGGTGGTGAGGATGCAACGGGAACAGGACTTGACCACCCGCAACTCCACATCGCCAATGCGGATACGCTTCCAGCCATCCTCGGCAAAGGCCTCGCTGCCTTCAATCACCAGGTTGGGGCGAAAGCGCAGCATTTCCATGGGCCGACCGATGCGCTGCGACAGATCGTCGAGGGACGCCTGGCCAATCAGCAACAACGGGAAACCGTCGGCGAACGCGACCTGATCATCATCCTTGCCATAACCGGCCGCCGTGGTGCGCGCACGCTCCAGGGGCACCTGTACCAGCCGGGTCGGTTTGCCGATAAAGTCGCTGACCCAGCGTGCAGCTTCATCGCCGGCATCGGGAACTCGCAAGGTGTCGCGCCAAATGGTGACGCCACGCAACTCGGCGTCAGCGCCGGGCAACGCCACCTCCAGGGTGGGCCGACCGGTACCGCTCAAGGTCAGGCCACCGCTGGCACTCCAGAGTGCCGACAGCTGGCTCATCTGCGCCACCGCCCTCTGGGTCAGGAAACGCCCGCTGGCCTCATCCACCAACATCCAGCGTCGATCCCCGTCCAGCCCGAGTTTATCCAGGCCGATATGCGCCAAGGTTTCTGCCTTGCCTGACTTCAAGGGGTACCGATACAACGCACTGAGACGAAGCATGAGCCTGGGTTCCTGTGAGCAAAAACGTCACCCTATACGAGGCCGCTGGCAGAATCAAAATATCCGCGGGCATTCAAGGCGCCATCACCTGTAGGAGCGGGCTTGCCGGCGATGACGCCAGCAAGAACAACTCGGGGTGTCAGATACCCAACGTCATCGTTAACGACCATCGCGAGCAAGCCCGCTCCCACAGGGGTACGCGCACGATTCGACGATCAGGTCGGCTGTCAGGCCGCCTCGCTTTGCTTGTGATTTTGATCTTAGGCGCCCCGTTAAACCACGATGGCCGCAGACAGGTATTGCGCAGTGGGCACCCCGGCAGGATGCCGGGGTAGCCGCGACACGGCCATGGATATGTCCCCTGCACCAGCCCAAAACCCAGAGCCCAGAAGTGTTAGAGAGTTGTGTAGATACTCATGGCCATCGCCGGCAAACCAGCTCCCACAGGGCTGGGGATCAGGCCGGGATTTCATCCAGCATCAGGCGCTGGCGCACCACATCCACCAGTTTGTCGGGCTGGAACTTGGAGAGGAAGTTGTCGCAACCGACCTTCTTCACCATCGAGTCGTTGAAGCTGCCAGACAACGAGGTGTGCAGCACCACATAGAGACCGCGCAGGCGCGGGTCGTTACGGATCTCGGTAGTCAGGCGGTAGCCGTCCATCTCGGGCATTTCGGCATCGGTGAAGATCATCAACAGTTTGTCGGTCATCACCACACCGCTGTCCGCCCACGCCTTGAGCATGTTCAACGCCTTGAGGCCGTCGCTGGCGATATGCATCTTGACCCCCAGTTGCCCCAGGGTGTCGCGCAGTTGCGACAAAGCCACATTGGAGTCATCCACCAACAGCACTTCGCGGCCACGGGCCCGTTCGAGCACTGGGTCTTCGAGCTTTTCCCGGGAGACCTTGGCGTTGTAGGGCACGATCTCGGCAAGGACTTTTTCCACGTCGATGATCTCGACCAACTGCTCATCCACCTTGCTGATCGCCGTGAGGTAGTGCTGGCGCCCGGCGCTGGCTGGTGGCGGCAGGATCGACTCCCAGGTCATGTTGACGATGCGGTCTACGCCGCCCACCAGGAAGGCCTGTACCGAACGGTTGTACTCAGTAACGATAATGGTGCTGTTAGGCCCCGGCACCAGCGGGCGCATGCCGATGGCCTGGGACAGGTCGATCACCGGCAAGGTCTGGCCGCGCAGGTTGACCACACCGCAGACAAACGGGTGGCGCTGGGGCATCAGCGTCAGCTTGGGCAATTGCAGGACTTCCTGCACCTTGAACACGTTGATCGCGAACAGCTGGCGCCCTGCCAGGCGAAACATGAGGATCTCCAGGCGATTCTCACCCACCAATTGCGTGCGTTGATCTACCGTGTCGAGAATGCCGGCCATTGAAGACTCCTGGGGTGCGCTGAAAGATTTGCTGCTTACTGGAAGAGGTTATCGGCAAACAGTGCCAGACCTTGACCCCCGCTAAAATGCCACGCAAATGCATTGATGTCACACTGACATCATGCTTTACTGAAGTCATCTCACTGCCAGCCCGTCAGCCACGCGCGACTCTCAAAACACCACTAGGTTCCACGCCATAGGGGATTCCCCTAGTCACAATCGGGTCCAACCTGATATTCGCGATATCCAATAGCCATTAATGTGACGCCATTCTCATTGCATGAATGGAGTCAGGCTTTTGTTTGCTATCGCAAGCCCACGGCCCAAGGGCCTTCCAGGCATTAACACCTGGGCAATCGAAGTGATGCGAATGCCTCTGAATGTTTCTACTGCAAGCAGCGCCAGCAGTCACGACGCTCATCAGCCAAATAAAAGTACTACTAAAAAATCAGAAACGAACTACAGATTCCGGTCATATTTCGGCGCTAGTTTGCAGCTATTACGCCAGTACTACATCTCACTATCTGACCGTATGTTGTGGAGACTTTCATGATGAACGACGGTAAAGAGTGGCAAGATGCACTTCCCGAGTTCCTTCTGGAGGCCGAAATGCTGCTGGCCAAGTCGGAGGAATGCTTGAGCCACCTGCATTTGATCCGCAACGACAACGATGCCATCGACTGCATGAAAAACAGCCTGACCCGACTGGCCGAGAAAGCCGACGCCATGGCGCTGGAGGTCATCGGCAATTTTTCGCGGCATATCCAGGTCCTGATCAGCAATGCCCAGAACCCGGTGCAACTGCACGATGCGGCGCTCTCAGCCCTGCATGACTGCCTGACATTACTGGCCTGGCAATTGGAATTGATCGATATCAAGACCGGCAAACTCAGCCTGGATGAAGCGGAACAAACCACGCTGATTGAAACCGTCGCCCGGCAGATCCCACAGAAGGACATTGGCAGCGCCTATCGCCAATCCGTGCCCCACGCCTCCTGAACCGGCCTCGCGGTTAATCCGGGCATGCCAGCGGGTGCCCAACTAGTGCCCGAGGAGGTATTTAGCCAGCCAACTATCAATGAGCCAGCATTGGTAATAACGATGCAAGACAAAATTAATAATACAACTAGACATCGTTGAACTAAGCACCGTTCCAGGCGACCAGCGGTAATTGTTGATGGTACTATTGCCGCGTTCGAAGTGGCTGACCGGCATGCTGTAAAAACCCCGAGAACGCCTTCGAACTCTTATCAGACTCAATATGCTTTTCAAACAGAGCCCAGTCAGCGGTCGTGACCGGTCTACCCGCAGCGAACACCCATCGGCTCCATCTGCTATGTACACCAGCCCCAAGTCACTTATCGCCAGGTTCGGATCCCGAAGCAGTACTCGCTGGATCACGCTTGGCCTGTGCCTGTGCGCGACCCTTGTCAGCCTGTGGGTATATGCCCACCAGGCTCCGCTGCCGATACTCCTGCTACTGCTCAACCTGGCCATCCTGGCCGCCGTTGGCCTGCAGCGTTGGCGCTCGCGCAAGTCCATCAAGTTTCAACCCCAGGAATTGGCCGACCGCCTGTTGCAAGTCCAGGAAAACGAGCGCCATCGCCTCAGCCGCGAGCTGCATGACGATATCGGCCAACTGCTGACCGCCGCCAAGCTGCAAGGCGACTGGCTCCAGCGTCGCCTGCCGGCAGAGTTGCAGGAGCAGTGCACTGTGCTGTGTAACACCCTCAACGAAACCCTGGCCAAGGTGCGCGACGTCTCGGCCATTCTCAACCCCCGGCAGCTGGCCAGCCTGGGCCTGGAAGCAAGCCTGCGCGCGCACCTGCTCAAGACCCTGGAAAACACTCCTGTGCACTGGAGCCTGGAATGCCAGCAACGCCTGGCCGGGATTCCGGAAGAGATGGCGGTGGCGGCCTTTCGTATCACCCAGGAGGCCGTGACCAACATGCTGCGCCATGCCCAGGCACGCAACCTGCTGGTGCGCCTGCAACGCCTGCCCCAGGGGTTGTCGCTGTTTATCAGTGATGACGGCCAGGGATTCTCGCCCGCTACCGACCCCGGCCTGGAGGGGCAACGAGGCATGGCGGGCATGTCCGAGCGCATTGATCAACTGGGAGGCACGTTGTCTGTCAGGAGCCAACCCGGCTTCGGGACACGGATCGAGGCGCTTTTCCCCTGGGCGCCCCGCGCCCTCGAACGGGCCAGTCCGCCTAAGGTTTTAGAGTGACCTGCAATTTACTCCTGGTGGATGACCACGCACTGATCCGGGCCGGCGTGCGTGCACTGATCCTCGATATCCCCGGCTACGCCGTGATCGGCGAAGCCAATGATGGCGCGCAGGTGCTGGCACAATTTACTGCCTTGCAGCCCGATATCGTCCTGCTGGACCTGTCGATGAAACACACCAGCGGCCTGGATGCGTTGCAGCAACTCAAGCACGCCTACCCCAAGAGCAAAGTGCTGATCCTCTCGATGCACACCGACCCGCAATTGATCATGCGTGCCCTGGAGTCAGGCGCCCACGGCTACCTGCTCAAGGACACCACCGCCAACGAGCTGGAGCATGCGTTGCTGGCCCTGCGCAATAACGAGCGCTACCTGAGCCCGGCCATCGCGCACACGGTGATCAACCAGGCCTTGATCCACAGCCAGTCGCAAACCACGCAGCCGGTGCAGCGCCACAACCTGACCGCACGCCAATTGGAAATCCTGCGCTTGATCGTGCGCGGCAAGTCCACCCGGGAGATTGCCCACGGCCTGGGCCTGAGCATCAAGACCGTGGAAGCTCACCGCTCGCAAATCATGAAGCGCCTGCAGATTTTCGATGTCGCCGGCCTGGTGCTGTTTGCCGTGCGCGAGCAGATCATCAGCCTGGACGATTAGCCAGCAACGGTGAGTCCAACGGCAAGTGCACCTGCAGAGCCTTGGGCAAGGCACGAAAGTGCAGATCATTGCCTTTGAGCGGTTCGCCATCGAGGTTGATATCCAGCCCTTCGGCCACCTTGATTTCCACCCACGGCAGGCGTGCCCGCACAAACAGGTTGTCCAGGCCCCAGCCGTCGGTCATCAGGCTGCGCAAGGTGCCGACCACTTCCTGAGGCGCCGGCAGAATGCTGATATCCAGCAAACCATCATCGGCCAGCGCGCCCGGACACAGTTCATGCCCGCCACCGGCCTGGCGACCGTTACCGATCCCCAGCGCCAGCAACTCACCGCGCCAATGAAAGTCCGGCCCCACCAGTTCCCCGTAGGCCGCCCGCAACTCGCTGAAACGCGACAGGCCGGTAAACAGGTAGGCCGCGCCGCCCAGCACCTTTTTCAGATCCTCGGAGGTGTTGGCCGTGACCTGGCTGCCAAAGCCGCCGGTAGCCATGTTGAGGAAAACCTGCCCGCCCACTTCCCCCAGGTCAATGGCGTGCGGTGCAACGTCCAGCAGTTCCAGGGCCAGGCGCGGCTCCAGCGGCACACCGGCCGCACGGGCAAAATCATTGGCGGTGCCCAGGGGCATCAACACCAGGCTGGCGTCAGTCTTGGCGCGGGCCATGGCCTCGGCCACATCGCGCAACGTGCCGTCGCCGCCACCCGCGATCAGGCGTGTGTAACCGGCCTCCAGCGCCTCGCCCACCAGGCGCTGGGCATCGCCGCCCTCCCAGGTGACGCGAACCGCCAGCTCCCAGCCCTGCTCACGCTTACCTTGCACTGCCGCCCGCACGTCTTCATTGAGGGCTTGCTTGCCGTGCAGAATCAGCAGTGCCTTGGGTGTGCTCATGGGGTGAAGCTCCTATCGTTGCAGGGGACCTGAGGGATGTTGACCTTCGGCAAGCGGAAAAAAGCCATTGGGCTGTCAATTAATTCTTCAGCCCAGCAGTTCACTCAGGGGAATGAAGTTCACCCGGTCACCGATGGCCAATGTGGTGCCTTCCAGGACTTCTACCAAACCCTCGGCCCAGGCGGCACTGCGCAATACACCGGAACTCTGGTTCTGGTAGATCACCGCCCGCCCTTGCTCAAGGCGCCCGCGCAGGTATTCGCGACGATTGCCCGGTTTGGCCCAGACGAATCCCACCGGCACCTCGAAACGCAAGGGCTGCACCGCTTCGACACCCTGGCGGCGCAGCAGGTAGGGCCGTGCCAGCAGGGAGAACGTGACCAGGGTGGACGCCGGATTCCCCGGCAGACCGATCACCGGCACACCGCGAAAATGGCCGAATGTCAGCGGTTTACCAGGCTTGATCGCCAGCTTCCACAAGGCCAGCTCACCCTCCTCGCGTAGAGCGATACCGAGGAAGTCGGCCTCCCCCACCGAGACACCGCCGGTGGACAGAATCAAATCCACCGCACCCAGTGCGCCCAGGCGGGTACGGGTCAACTCCAGGTCATCGGGCAAGATACCGGCGTCGATCACCTCGCAGCCCAGGCGCTGCAACCAACTGCACAATACTCGGCGGTTACTGTTGTAGATCTGCCCCGGCCCCAACGGCAGGCCCGGCTCGATCAACTCGTCGCCCGTCGACAACACCGCCACACGCACGCGGCGCACCACAGGCAGTCGGTCGCGCCCCAAGGAGGCTGCCAGGCCCAGCTCAATCGGCCCCAGACGCGTGCCGGCAGCCAGGACTTCTTCACCGACAGTTGTCTCCTGGCCTTTGGGGCGGATGTTTTGCCCTAGGTGCAGCGCCTGGGTAAAGCTCACGCGCTGATCGGGCTGCACCTCGGCGTTTTCCTGCATTTCCACGCAGTCGGCCCCTTCGGGTACCGGGGCTCCGGTGAAAATCCGCGCACAGGTACCTGGCGCCAAGGGCTCAGGGGCCTGGCCGGCGAAGATGCGCTGGCTCACCACCAGCGGTTCCCCCGCCCAATCGGCCGTGCGCAAGGCGTAGCCATCCATGGCACTGTTGGGCCAGGGCGGCAGGTCGAGGGTGGACACCAGCGCCTCGGCCAGCACGCGCCCGTCGCACTCGGCCAAGGGCAGGTGTTCCTGCTCACGGATCGGCGCAGCCTCGGCCATGCTCAACAGCCGCTCAAGGGCCTCTTCTACGGGCATCAACGCACCGGTTTTGCCGGGCTTATCCACGAGATTCACACGGTTCGGCGAGCTTGAGGTGCGGCACGAAATTGCACGGGCGATGGCGCGCATCCAACTGTTCGGCGAGGATCCCGTCCCAACCGGTACGCACCGCATTGGTGGAGCCCGGCAGGCAGCACACCAGGGTGCCATTGGCCAGGCCGGCCAAGGCGCGGGACTGTACGGTGGAGGTGCCGATATCGGCGACCGATATCTGCCGGAACAGCTCGCCAAACCCGTCCACTTGCTTGTCCAGCAAGCAACTGACGGCTTCCGGGGTGCTGTCGCGACCAGTGAAGCCGGTGCCGCCAGTGATCAGTACCACTTGCACCACATCCTCGGCGATCCAGTGCGCCACTTGCGCACGGATTTTGTAGAGGTCATCTTTGAGCAGTACCCGTTCGGCCAGGCGATGGCCCGCCGCGAGCAGGCGGTCGACGAAGACCTGCCCGGAGGTGTCGGTTTCCAGGGTACGGGTGTCGCTGACGGTCAGTACAGCGATGTTCAGAGGTACGAAAGGCGCATCAGCCTTGGCTTTCATGGCTCGGTCCGGTTGTCGAAGGAACAGCCCGATGTTATATCACAGCCCCCTATTTCACTGCCCCTGCGGAGCCGTCATGCCATTCAATTCTTCGCCCCTGCCCTGCTCGATTCTGTTGTTGGCCGGCGGTCGCGGCCAGCGCATGGGCGGGCTGGACAAGGGCCTGCTCGACTGGCACGGGCAACCACTGATTGCCCATCTGCACCAGTTGGTGCGGCCGTTGACCGACGACCTGATCATCTCCTGCAACCGCAATCAGGCGCAGTACGCCCCCTATGGCGACCAGTTGGTCAGTGACGACAGTGCAGACTTCCCCGGCCCCTTGGCCGGCATCCGCGCCGGGCTGACTGCCGCACGCCATGAGCACTTACTGGTGTTGCCCTGTGATGTGCCGCACATCGATGGGCAACTGCTGGCCGACCTGCTCGAAACCGCACGGCAACACCCACAGGTGCCGGTGATGATCCGCCACGGCGCGTTCTGGGAACCTTTGCTCTGCGTCATACCGACGCATCTGCGCGAGGCGGTAGAAAACGCCTGGCTGGCTGCAGAGCGCAGCCCGCGCCAGATCCTGCTGAAACTGGGGGCACAGGCGCTCGATTGCGCAGAAAACGACCCACGCCTGGCCAACCTCAATACGCCAGAGTTGTTGCACCCACGCCCTAGCGTGTCAGAATGAGCGCTAGACAAGGAACTTTGCCGACGTTGCACACGTCACAAGGTCAGAACTCAATACAGCATTACTTTCGGAGAAGACTCATGACCCAACGGACCATCGCCGCTCTCATGCTTGCACTGGGCCTTGCTACCCTCGCCGGTTGCGCCTCGCCAACAGTGATCACCCTGAATGACGGTCGCGAAATCCAGGCTGTCGATACCCCTAAATTCGATCAGGATTCGGGCTTCTACGAATTCGAACAACTGGATGGCAAGCGCACCCGCATCAACAAGGATCAGGTTCGCACCGTTAAAGACCTGTAAGTCTTAACGCCAGATACAACAAAGCCCGCTTTTGAGCGGGCTTTGTTGTATCTGGCGTGTGGCAAACATCACCACTCAAGCTTGATCCTGCTGCTGAAACTGCGCTCCTCGCCCGTCACCGGGTCGATAAACCGTACACCCTGGGCCAGCAACTTGAGCGGGTTGGCGTAATCATCCACGGCATCCTTGATAACCTGGGGGTAAAACGGATCATTGCAGATACTCGCACCCAGCGCCGTCATATGCACGCGCAGTTGATGCTTCTTGCCCGTCACCGGAAACAGGCCATAGCGCCACAGGTCGCCGTTCTTCTCACGCACCTGCACTGCCGTTTCCGTGTTGCTCACACCGGGCCCTTCCTGCATGCGGAAAAACGGTTCGCCATCGACCAGACGGCTCTTGTGGACTAACGGAAATGTCAGCCCAGGCAAGGCCGGTGCAATGGCTTCGTAGAATTTATCGATCTGACGGGTGGGGAACAGTTGCTGATACGCCGAGCGGCTTTGTGGGTTGGCAGAGAACAGCACCAGCCCAGCGGTATGGCGATCGATCCGATGCAGCGGTACCAGTGACGGGTTATCCAGGCGGCGGATCAAGCGGCGCAGCAGCGTCTGCTCGACGTATTCGCCGGCGGGAGTGACGGGCAGGAAATGCGGTTTGTCGGCCACCACCAGATGCTCATCGGCGTACAGGATGGTCTCCTGCACCGGGATCGGTTTTTCATCCGGCACTTCGCGAAAGTAGTGGATGCGCAAGCCTTCCTTGTAGGCCAGGTCCACGCCTATGGGCTGGCCATTGCCATCCAGCACCCGACCACGGGCAATACGGTCCAGCCACTGCTCACGGCCGATGGCACGAAAGTGCCCGCACAGACAATCGAGCACCGTCGCCCAAGAGCCAGGTGGCAGGTACAACGTACTGGCTTGGTTCTGGGCCGCGGAAAAACCGGTATCGGACATGCACACACTCAAGACTTGAAAAACCAAGGGGGCATTATCCCCCAAATTCTCAAGCCTTGACCAACTCGGCCCGCAGTACCGGCGAGGCACTGGCCGCCTCGGTGAACTCCTTGAGCCAGCGCAGTACATCCACTGCCTCCCAGCGGCCAGGGTCATAGAGTGCATACAGCAAACCCTGGTAACCCACCACATCCAGTTGCTTGTGATAGCCGGCTCGCTGGAACAGCGCCTCGATTTCGGCAAAGCAGGTATTGAAATGCACTTTGTTGAACGGCGTCTTGCCTTCCGTGACCAGGCCATCGAGCCGCAGCTCATTCACAGCATCGCGCACAATATCGACGGACATGCGGTTGACGCTGCTTTTCAATTGTTCAACATTCACCACGGGCATTCCCTCTCACTCAATCGCTGTACAAACATACAGTAACCGAATAATCGGCAACCTGCCATGGGATTAGCGCTAACGTAGAAAGGCAACCACTTGCTCAGTGTCGAAAGGCCAATCCAGTTCCGCCCCGGTATCTACCCGGCGCAGCACCGGAATCCTTAGGCCATAGGCTTCGAACAGGGTTTCGGATTCACTGATATCCATCAGCTCAACCAACAGTCCGTGTTCGACCAACGGCATGATTTCTTCTTCGGCAAGCTCGCAAAGGTGGCAGGCCAAGGTGCCGAACAGCTGGCATTCAGGAGGCATGATGAACAGACCCGATAGAAAACAGGCGTTCATTCTAGGCCGTCGGAAAAACCTCGCCAAGTCACGACAAACACCTGATCCAGATCACCATGGCCTATAACTGATTCAGCGATTCTCGCGGCTTTTTTCCCGCAACACCCCGACGGAGATGTCTGTGTTTGCCAACCTGCTGATCATTCTTGCCTCATCCCTGGTGGTCATTGCGCTGTTTCGCCGGCTGCAGCTGCCGCCGGTGCTCGGCTACCTGTGCGTGGGCCTGGCCGTCGGGCCAACGGCCCTGGACTGGGTCAATGACAGCGAAGACCTGCCAGACCTCGCCGAACTGGGGGTGGTATTCCTGCTGTTTTCCCTGGGCCTGGAGTTTTCCCTGTCCAAGATGCTCACCCTGCGCCGGGTGGTGTTTGGCCTGGGCAGCCTGCAGGTACTGTGCTGCTCGGTATTGCTGGGCGGGTTGCTGCTGTTGATAGGCATGTCGCCGGTGGCCGCGTTGCTGCTAGGGGCCGGTCTGGCCCTGTCATCGACTGCCATTGTGAGCAAGGAGCTGACCAGCCTGGGGGAGATTTTCAGCAGTCATGGGCAGAATGCGATTGGCGTGCTGCTGTTCCAGGACGTGGTCGCGGTACTGTTGCTGACCCTGGTACCGGTGTTCGCCGGTAGCAGCGAACAAGCCTGGTACTGGGCGCTGCCCCTGACCCTGGGCAAGACCGTGGTGCTGTTTCTCGGCCTGCTGCTCGCCAGCCGCTGGCTGTTGCCGCGCCTGTTTCACGAAGTGGCCGCCTCACATTCGGCGGAGCTGTTCGTGCTGCTGGCCCTGGTGATCGTGCTGCTTACGGCCTGGCTGACGCACCTGCTGGGCCTGTCGCCAGCCCTCGGCGCATTCCTGGCGGGCATGTTGCTGGGGGAAAGTCATTACCGGCACCAGATCGAAGCAGATATCCGGCCGTTTCGCGACATCCTGCTGGGGCTGTTTTTTGTCAGTATCGGCATGCTGATCGACCTGCAACTGTTCATCAGTCACAGCCTGCAAATCCTCGGGTTGACCCTCGCGCTGATGCTGATCAAGGGTTGCGTCGTTGCCGCACTGGTCAAGCTGCGCGGCAGCGACAGCGAAACCGCCTGGCGCAGCGGCCTGGCCCTGGCCCAGGGTGGTGAATTCTGCTTTGCATTGATGGCGCAGATGCAACTGAGCAATATGCTGCCAGGCAAAATCAGCAGCCTGCTGCTGGCAGCGACATTCTGCTCCATGCTGCTGACGCCCTTGCTGCTGCGGGCCGCGCCCGCTATCGCGCTGCGCCTGCATCGCAAGCCCAACCAGCAAGTGCAACTGGAAGCAATCACCGCGCTCAACGCCGAACTGCGCGGGCACGTGCTGATCTGCGGCTATGGCCGCGTTGGTCAATCCATCGGGCGTTTCCTGCGCCGTGAACAACAGGCGTTCATTGCCCTGGACGATGACCCCGAGCGCGTACAGGAAGCCGCCACCGAGGACAGCAGCGTGCATTATGGCGATTGCCGACGCGGCGCCTTGCTCAGCGCGGTCGGCCTGGAGCGCGCGCGCCTGGTGGTGATTGCCGTGGACAATGCAGATGTAGCCCTGGTGGTGCTCAAGGAAGCGCGGCGGATCAACCACAAGGTGCCGATCCTGGTGCGCACCCGCGACGACAGCCAACTGACCGAACTGAAGGCTGCCGGAGCCAGCGAGGTGGTGCCCGAGTTGCTGGAGTCGAGCCTGATGCTCGCGTCACACGCGCTGATCATGCTCGGCCAGCCTGACCAACAGGTGCGCGAGCGGGTCGACGAAGTGCGGCGCAACCGTTACCGCTTGCTTCACGGTTTCTACCAGCACACCGACGACAGCCGGCAGGCGCCGATCAATCCTGACTGACCGCACCAATCTTATGGATCGACAAGTCCGCGCCGTAGTACTCCTCTTCCTGACTCAAGCGCAGGCCGCAGATGCGCTTGAGCACGCCATACACCAGCAACCCGCCAGCCAAGGCCACCACCACCCCCAGGCCGGTGCCGATCAACTGGCTGATCAGGCTCACGCCGCCCAGCCCACCCAAGGCGCTCTGCCCGAAAATCCCGCAGGCAATCCCGCCCCACACACCGCACAAGCCATGCAGCGGCCAGACACCCAGCACATCATCGATCTTCCAACGCGCCTGGGCGGCGATAAAGCACCAGACGAACAAGCCACCGGCCACCACGCCGGTGATCAATGCGCCCACCGGGTGCATCAGGTCGGAACCGGCGCAAATCGCCACCAACCCGGCCAACGGACCATTGTGCAAGAAGCCCGGGTCATTACGCCCGATCACCAGCGCCGCCACGGTACCGCCCACCATCGCCATCAGCGAGTTGACCGCCACCAGCCCGCTCACACCGGAAAGGGTCTGCGCACTCATCACGTTGAAACCGAACCAGCCGACGATCAATATCCACGAGCCCAGCGCCAGGAACGGGATGCTCGAAGGCGCGAACGCCACCAGGCGTCCATCGCGATATCGTCCCTGGCGCGGGCCCAGCAGCAGCACCGCAGCCAACGCCAGCCACCCGCCCATGGCGTGGACCACTACGGAACCGGCAAAGTCATGGAACGTCGCGCCAAAGGTCGCCAGCAACCAGGCTTGCAGACCGAAGTTGCCGTTCCACACCATGCCCTCGAAAAACGGGTAGATGAACGCCACGATCAACGCCGTAGCGCACAGCTGTGGAGCAAAGCGTGCACGTTCGGCAATGCCTCCGGAGATGATCGCCGGGATGGCAGCCGCGAAGGTCAGCAGGAAAAAGAACTTCACCAGGCCATAGCCATGGTCGGCACTGAGCACTGCGGCCGGCTGCATAAAGCTGACCCCATAGGAGATCCAATAGCCTATAAAGAAATAGGCCAGGGTCGAGACCGCAAAATCACTGAGGATTTTCGACAACGCGTTGACTTGGTTCTTCTGCCGCACCGTACCGACTTCCAGAAACGCGAAGCCGGCATGCATCGCCAGGACCATTACCGCGCCAATCAGAATAAACAGCGTATTGGAGCTGTGGACCAGGGTGTCCACCGCGCTTTGCACATTTTCCATGGGAATTGGCAGGCCTGCAGTTCAGGAAAAAGCACCAAATCAGTTCATTGCCAACGGTCGCGCACTAAATTGGCACCACGCGTTCCACCCTTCTTGAGAGGGTTTGAACCGCTTTGGCGCGACGACAGATGAAGAAGGCAGTGACTTGTGGGTTTTTCCACGGGTTTTAGTGATTTAGGGTAAGGTTTTTC
The DNA here is from genome assembly GCF_900004755.1 of Pseudomonas sp. 25 R 14. Taxonomy (NCBI): domain Bacteria; kingdom Pseudomonadati; phylum Pseudomonadota; class Gammaproteobacteria; order Pseudomonadales; family Pseudomonadaceae; genus Pseudomonas; species Pseudomonas sp. 25 R 14. The sequence continues at coordinate 69,883 of NZ_CVTS01000024.1, forward strand.
AAGGCTTTTGCCGAAACCGCCCACATTGCGCGCAAGCCTTGCGGCTCGCGCACCAAGGCAAAGCAAAAGCTGTACCAGACAATTGCAGTGAACCTTCACCGATACCGGCGACTCTCAACCAAAACCCTGCAAAAGCATCAGACAGCCACTCACGGAGTTAACCATGGCCAGAAAAACGGCAAAGACTGCTCAAGAAATACTGATGGAAGATTTCCAGACCCTGGTCAGCGATACCGAAAAGCTGCTGGACGACACCGCGATTCTGGCCGGTGACCAGGCTGATGAACTGCGTTCGAAAATCCACGACAGCCTGCTGCAGGCCCGGGAAACCCTGAAGTTGACTGAAGACTCCTTGCGCGAACGCGGCAAGGCGGCAGTCACCGCCACCGAAGACTACGTACAGGCCAACCCTTGGCAGTCCGTGGGTATCGCGGCCGGCGTGGGCTTTCTGATCGGCCTGCTGGCTACAAGGCGCTAATCATGTCTAATGGCGAAACCGGCTCGTCCACGGGCCCAAGCTCCACCTCGCGGCGCCTCGGCGCGGCTGTCCTGGGCTTGCTGCACAGCCATGTCGAGCTGTTCGGCATCGAGTTGCAGGAACAGAAGGCACGCACTGTCAGCCTGCTGCTGTTTGCCGGCCTGGCGCTGGTGTTTGCCCTGTTGCTGCTGGTGGGGTTATCGGCGCTGGTCATGATCCTGGTCTGGGATACCTATCGCCTGACCGGGATCATCAGCCTATGCGTGTTTTATGTACTCGCCGCAGCGTTCTGCGGGCTGCGCTTGAAGGCCGCGGTATTCGATGAGTCCACGCCTTTCCACGCCACCCTCGAAGAGCTGGCCAACGACCGGGAGCGCCTGCTGCCATGAGCCTGACTGAACTGCCGCAAACCAACTCCCGACGGGAAATGCGCAAGGCACTGATCCGCCTGCGCATGGAAATGCACCGCCAGGAAATTCGCCACGAATCCCAGCAATTGCTGCTGCCCCTGCATAAGGTGCGCAACATGGGCCAGAGCTGGCAGGACGGGTTCGGTATCAAGCATGCGCCGCTGTGGGGCGTCGCGGCGGTGACCCTGCTGGGGTTTTTCACCGGTAAAGGCGCCAAGAGTGGCGGAATCGGCACCATGACCCGTCTGGTACGACTCGGTGCAGGACTGATCCCCTTGATCAAGCTCGCCATGCAGAGTGCCGCCCGCAAGCCCTGACGCAACTGGCTGCATTCTTGCAAATGGATCAGGCCCGGTGCCCTCTCTGTAGGGGCCGGGCCTTTTTCATACCGAAGCATCCTAAGGAGGCTCTGTGATTGACGGGCAACCGCTCGCCTTTTTCCAACCGTTTATCGACACCGCCACCGGCCGTATTGCCGGGGTGGAAGCACTAGGCCGCCTGCAACAGACAGACGGGCAATTGCTGTCGGTCGGCCCGTTGTTCGCCGATGCCCGTACGCCTACCTCGGCGTTGCGCCGCCTGGACCGCAAGATCCGTGACAATGCCCTGAGCCGCCTGCATGAAGCACCTGAAGACTGGTTCCTGAGCCTCAATATCTCCCCCCGCTGGATCACCCTGCTGCGACCGGGCCAACCGCTGCCCAGCCTGAAACAGTTGCAGGCCCATGACATCGATCCAAAACGCATTGTGTTTGAGATCACCGAACTGGGAGGTGACAGCCAGCGCCTGGCTGAAGTCGTCGCACGCTACCGTCAGGCCGGTGCACGGATTGCCATTGATGATTTTGGTGCCGGGTATTCGCAACTGGATCGGGTCCTGGCCTTGCGCCCGGATATCCTCAAGCTGGATATGCGCCTGTTCCAGGCTGCGGCCCTGGGAGGCCCAAGCAGTGAGGTGGTACGCGCCCTGGCCCAAATGGCGGAAAAAACCGGGTGCTGGATCATTGCCGAAGGTGTGGAAACCGAAGCGCAACTGAACTTTGCCCTTGAATGTGGCGCGCGCTATGTCCAAGGCTACCTGTTTGCCCAGGCGCAACTGAACTGGTTCGCAGCCGATGCCTTCGTCTCGCGTTTCGCCGTGCTGCGCCAGGCATATGTGCAGCAGAAACTGGCAGAGCGCGGGCGAATCATGCTGCTGCGCCAGCAACTGATCGAGTTGATGCAGATCCTGCAAGGCTGGGTGCTGGCCCAGGAGCCGCTCAATCAACTGCCATGGTTGCCGGGTTTCCCCAGGCTGCTGCGGTTCTATCAGTGCGATCGCCACGGCACCCAACTGACTCCCAACTTCGAGTGGCGCCAGGATGCCTGGCAAGCGGACGGCCGCTATCTGGGTCACAACTGGTCGTGGCGCCCCTATTTCTATCACCTGCTGGCCGAAGGTTGGGAAGAACGCCGCGTGATTCTCTCCACCACCTACCGCGATGCCACAACCAATCAATACTGCCTGACAGCAGGACAATTCTTCGATAACGGTCAGCGCTTGCTGCTAATCGATATTGACGCCGCCGGCCTGTAGTTTTTCGCTTGCTCCGGGCACGCCGAACCGGGAAGCTTGGGGTCGACATTCATCCCACGGAGAGCCCTCGCCTTGGATTGGCCTACCCTGCTTACCCGCGAACGCCTTGGAAAACCCCTGCACAGCCCGGAAGAGCTGGGTCGCAGCCCATTTCACAAAGACCATGACCGGATCATCTTCTCCGGGGCCTTTCGTCGCCTGGGTCGCAAGACCCAGGTCCACCCGGTGACCAGCAACGATCATATCCATACCCGGCTGACCCACTCGCTGGAAGTCAGTTGCGTCGGGCGCTCCCTGGGCATGCGCGTCGGCGAGACCATCCGCAGCGCCCTGCCCGACTGGTGCGACCCCAGTGACCTGGGGATGGTCGTGCAATCGGCCTGCCTGGCCCACGACATCGGCAACCCACCGTTCGGCCATTCCGGCGAAGATGCGATTCGCCACTGGTTCCAGCAGGCTGCCGGCCGTGGCTGGCTGGATGATATGAGCGGCGCCGAGCGCAATGACTTCCTCAACTTCGAAGGCAATGCGCAAGGGTTCCGCGTCCTGACGCAATTGGAATACCACCAGTTCGACGGCGGCACGCGCCTGACCTACGCCACCCTGGGTACTTACCTGAAGTACCCATGGACCGCCCGTCACGCCGACTCCCTGGGCTACAAGAAACACAAGTTCGGCTGCTACCAGAGCGAGCTGCCGATCCTTGAGCAGATCGCCCAGAAGCTTGGCCTGCCCCAACTTGAGGAACAACGCTGGGCGCGCCACCCGCTGGTCTACCTGATGGAAGCGGCCGACGATATCTGCTACGCCCTGATCGATCTTGAAGATGGCCTGGAAATGGACTTGCTGGAGTACGCCGAGGTCGAATCATTGCTGCTGAACCTGGTAGGCGATGACCTGCCGGAAACCTACCGGCAGTTGGGGCCCCTGGACTCCAGGCGACGCAAACTCGCGATCCTACGCGGCAAGGCGATCGAGCACCTGACCAACGCCGCCGCGCGGGCGTTCGTCGAGCAACAACCCGCGCTGCTGGCCGGGACCCTGCAAGGGGATCTGGTGGAGCATATGCATGGCCCGGCCAAACGCTGTGTACTGAATGCCAAGGACATGGCGCGCAAGAAAATCTTCCAGGACAAACGCAAGACCCTGCATGAGATCGGCGCCTACACCACCCTGGAGATCCTCCTGAACACCTTCTGTGGCGCAGCCCTGGAACAACATGGCGGCCGCACCCCATCCTTCAAGAATCGGCGCGTCCTGGATTTACTGGGTAATAGCGCCCCCCATCCTGATTGGTCGCTGCATCGCTCGTTTCTGCGCATGATCGACTTCATCGCCGGCATGACCGATAGCTACGCCAGCGAAATGGCCCGCGAGATGACTGGACGTTCGCACCCTCAGTGACCCGTGACCCAGGCAGGTTTTCCTGCCTGGGTGCTTGCCTCAAAGAATTGACCTACACAGGCTCCAGAGCGGCCTGATCGAATTCGCCCCAACACCCGATGAATAATCACCCCTCTCTGATCCACCCCAGCGATCAGCTCCTACATTCACGCAAACCTTCGATCGCCCAGCGCCTGGTTCACTGGGCAAATCGTCATTGGCACTGGCTGGTATTTTCCGGCTTTAGCTACGTCCACGGAACTTCCTATGCCCGAACGACAATTGCGCATCCTGTTGGTGGAAGATCATCCTTTTCAACTCCTGGCCCTTCAGTGCCTGCTCAAAAGTTTCGGCTTCAATCAACTGACACCTGCCGAGAATGCCGAGCAGGCGATCAAGTTGATGAGAACAACCGAAGTCCCCTTCGATGTGATGTTATGTGATCAATGCCTGCCCGACCTTACCGGGTTGGAGCTGGTGGAGATAGCCAGCCATGCAGGCTTTGTCAAAAGTGCTGTATTGCTAAGTGGACTACCCGCCCTCGAACTGGAACATCTGAAAACCTTAGCAATACAACGTGACTTGCGTCTGCTTGGATACTTGGCTAAGCCCTTGAACAAAGAAGCCTGGATCGAGTTGATCAGCCAATCAGGGCTTGCCTACGATTAAAAAGTACTGTTTTGCACTTGACCACAAATTGCCTGACAAACCTGAAGTGCTCCACGACACCAACACCCTGTTGATTGCTCAGGTATTTTTCAACATTTAACGTAGGATACTAAACGCTCACACAAATGAAATGTCACCTCTATTCAGCCTGCAAACAACACCGCACAACTTTAAAACCTTTCACCCAAGAAACTCTTACAGCGCAGCCAACAAAGCCTTAGCGCATCGTAGTCCAACACCTTTTTATGCGTAGGAATTTTCCTGTTTTATATCTGCTCAGCCTTCCCTTCATGCTCCTACCCCACCTTCTGAGCTACTGTGCGCGCTTATTTGCACTAGTATGGAATTGGCTCATGAATACAGTCTTTATTATTGACGACCACCCGGTTATTCGACTTGCAATCAGAATGTTGCTGGAACATGAAGGTTACAAAGTAGTGGGTGAAACAGATAACGGTTGTGATGCAATACAAATGGTCCGCGAATGTCTTCCAGACCTCATCATACTTGATATCAGCATTCCAAAACTCGACGGTCTGGAGGTTCTCTGCAGGTTCAATGCCATGAGCACCCCAATGAAAACCCTGATTCTGACAGCCCAGTCCCCGACACTTTTTGCCACACGCTGCATGCGTTCAGGTGCCGATGGTTATGTCTGTAAAGAAGGCGACCTAAGTGAGTTGTTAAGTGCCATCAGGGCCGTACTTTCAGGTTACAACTATTTTCCAAGTCAGGCATTGAACACCAATGGCACCGAGCTCGGCGAAAACGAAGAATTAAATCTTTTCAAATCAGTCAACGACCGAGAGCTTATGGTCTTACAACTTTTTGCGCAAGGCCGTACAAACAAGGAAATTGCCAAAGGCATGTTTCTCAGCAACAAAACTGTCAGCACTTATAAAAAACGACTGATGCAAAAACTCAAGGCCAAGTCTTTGGTAGAGCTTATCGAGATGGCAAAACGCAACGCGTTAGTGTGAGAAACAGGATGCCAAGGCGTTTAAAGGACTATCTAATCATTTTGAGTGCCGGACTGTGCTTGAGTACAGCCGTGCCAGCCACTCAAACCGCTCCAGAACGCTACTCACTGCTGAGTCGTGCCGGCATCGTTCAGTTGGACACTCAACTGAACCACACGCAGCGCCAATGGCTACAGAACAAACGCGAACTGGTGCTGGGAACCTCGACACCCGACTACCCCCCCTTCGACATCACCGCCAGCGGTCATGACTATGAAGGTATTACTGCAGATTACGCAGGCATCCTGGCCAAAGCCCTGGCATTACCCGTGACGGTGATGCGCTACCCGTCACGGGAGGCAGCCATCCAGGCGCTGAAAGACGGGAAAATCGATTTACTGGGTAGCGCCAACGGTTTTGAAGCGAACAACGCCGAGATCGTCCTGTCAACGCCCTACGCGGTCGACCAACCCGTACTGGTCACCCGTGACGCAGAAACCCGCCCGCTCAATGACGGGCTGGCGGGCATGCGCTTGAGCCTTGTCTACCACTACCTGCCGTTGAAGGAAGTCAAAGCGCTTTACCCCAATGCGATCATCCAGGTCTATCCGTCCTATTTGAATGCGCTGAACGCCGTGGCCTTCGACCAGGCCGATGTGTTTCTCGGCGATACCATTTCCACCCATTACATGATCAACAAGGGCTACCTGAAGAACATCCGCATGGCCAATTTCGGCAAGCACGAAGCGTACGGCTTCAGCTTCGCCGTACACCGCGACCAGCAAACCCTATTGGGCATCGTCGATACGGTCCTCACGGGCATCGGTACCTACGAGCGAGAAAACATCGCCAAACGCTGGAGTGCAGGCAGCGCTATCCTGCTGACCGACCACAAGTTGCAGTTGAGCCAACGTGAAGAGCGCTGGCTCAAGGACCACCCGGTGGTGAAAGTGGTCATCAACGAAACCTTCGCCCCCTTGACGTTCGTCGATTCAGACGGCCAGATGCGGGGCATGACCGCCGACCTGCTGGAGTTGATCCGGCTGCGTACGGGCTTGCGCCTGGAGTTCCAGCACACCCGCAACGTCAACCAAATGATCGAGCAGGTCGAAAATGGCAGCGCGGACATCATTGCCGCCATCAGCCCAAGCCCCGAACGCGAAGCCAGGCTCAACTTCAGCCGGCCCTACCTGCAGAACTCCTACGTGCTGCTGACACGCAAGGAGCCTGGAGCCCCCTCAAGCCTTGAGCAACTGGCAGGAAAGAAACTGGCGATCACCGAGGGCAACCCCTTGGTGGATTATCTGCGTCGGAATTTTTCGCAGATCACCCTGGTGCAGGCCAGCGATACCTTCAAGGCCTCAGAAATGCTGGCCCAGGGGCATGTAGACGGGGCCGTCAACTCTTTGGTGGTCGCCAACTATTTCCTCTCATCACACTTTTTCCAAGGCCAATTGCAGATCAGTTCGAGTATCGGCACGCAACTGGCGTCTTTTTCCCTGGCCACGTCACGCAACGCCACCGAACTGGCCTCCATTCTTGACAAGGCCCTGCTCAGCATCGCGCCGGATGAACTTGGCGTGATCAACAACCGCTGGCGTGGCTACACAGCCGCATCCGATAGCTATTGGCGCAACTACCACCGCCTGATCATCCAGATCATCAGCGCCGCCGGGCTACTGCTGCTCACGTCACTGGCCTGGAACGGCTACATGCGCAGGCAGATCAAGCATCGGCAGATGGCAGAGCGAGCCCTCAGCGATCAATACGAATTCATGCGCGCCCTGGTCAATGAAACCCCTCACCCGATCTACGTGCGTGATCGCAACGGTTTGCTACAGACCTGCAATGACAGTTACTTGCAGGTCTTTGGCGTCAAGCGCGAAGAGGTCATCGGTAAGAGTGTCATACAGAGCAGCCTGGCCAACGAAGCCCAAGCCAAGCAGTACCATGCCGACTATCTGCGGGTGGTGGCCGAAGGCAAGCCGCTGATCCTTGACCGCCCGTTGCATATTCACGAGCAACACCTGACGATCTATCACTGGATCCTGCCGTACCGTAACTCCGTCGGTGAAGTCCAGGGCATCATCGGCGGCTGGATCGACATCAGCGAACGTCGCCAATTGTTCGATGACCTGCGCGCCGCCAAGGATCGCGCCGATGAGGCCAACCGCGCAAAAAGCACGTTCCTGGCGACCATGAGCCATGAGATCCGCACGCCCATGAACGCGGTGATCGGCATGCTGGAGCTGACCCTCAAGCGCGCCGACCACGGGCACCTGGATCGTCCGGCCATCGAGGTCGCCTACAATTCGGCCAAGGATCTACTGGAGTTGATTGGCGATATCCTCGACATCGCGCGCATCGAATCGGGCCGTCTGAGCCTGGCGCCGGAACGCGTCAACCTGCGGGAACTGATCGAGTCAGTCGTGCGTGTGTTCGATGGCCTGGCCCGCCAGAAGAATCTCAACCTGTTACTGGAGTTCAATCCCGGCGTCGAAGAACGCGACGTGCAGATCGATCCCCTGCGCTTCAAACAGGTCTTGTCCAACCTGGTAAGTAATGCCATCAAGTTCACCGAGCAGGGTGAGGTGAAGATCAAGGTGGATATCCAGCCCACCGGGCAGCCACAACAGATCCAGATGAAACTGGTGGTCGAGGACACCGGTATCGGTATCAGCCGGGATGATCAGCAACGCCTGTTCGAACCTTTTTCCCAGGCCGACAATTCCGGGCATCTGGCCAGGAGCGGCGCCGGTCTTGGGCTGGTGATCTGTCGCAGCCTGTGCGAGATGATGGGCGGGCAACTGACCCTGAGCAGCGTAGCCAGCGTCGGTACCCAGGTGTTTGTCTCGCTGCAGATGACCAGCCTGCCACCGGCCTACCCGCTGATAGAACTCAAGCCCGCGGCACAGGATGCTGCAGCGGTGTTGAATGTGCTGGTGGTGGACGACCATCCGGCAAACCGCTTGCTTATGTGCCAGCAATTGGGTTTCCTCGGGCATCGCTTCACCGCAGTCCAACATGGCGCAGCGGGCTTCCAGGCCTGGCGCCAGGAACATTTCGACCTGATCATCGCCGACTGCAATATGCCAGTCATGAACGGCTATGAACTGGCCCGCTCGATCCGTGAACAGGAGCAACGGGAGAACATCACCCCCTGCATCATCCTGGGCTTCACCGCCAATGCCCAGCCGGAGGAAAAACAGCGCTGCCGGGATGCAGGCATGAATGACTGCCTGTTCAAGCCCATCAGCCTTACGACGCTGGAACGCCACCTGGCCGAGATCACCCCGCTGTCGCCAGCGCGGATTTTCGATCTCGAAAGCCTGAACGCCCTCACCGGCGGTGATCCACTGTTAAGCCAGCGTCTATTGGAAGAACTGCTGAGCAGTAGCCGTCGTGATCGCGAGGAACTCATGGCATTGCTCGTACAAGGCGCTCACCAGGACCTGATCGACCAGGCCCACAAGATCAAGGGCGCTGCCAGGATCGTCCAGGCCCGTGCACTGGCCGAGCAATGCGAGAGGCTGGAACAGGCTAGCGAGGATACTGACCAGGAGCAGGTCGACACCTGGGTCAAGGCCATCGAGAAAGCCATGCTCGACCTTGAGCAGGTGCTGCAACAACAGTTGGACAGCCTGCCACCACACTGATTGAACGCTCATCCACTGTAGGAGCGAGCTTACTCGCGAAGGACGTCAACGATAACCCAGGCTTGCTGAATAAACGCGGCGTTATCAAGCTCTTCGCGATCAAGCTCGCGCCTACCAAAAGGCTTAAGCGCGCTTCTCTCAGCACTCCGTCAACCGCAGGAAAATCGCGGCCAGCCGCTCAATCCCCACCTGATCCTCAGAACTGAAACGCGCCAGTTTCGGGCTATCCAGATCCAGCACCCCAATCAACCTCCCCGCCTTGATCAAGGGCACCACCAACTCGCTATTGGAAGCGCTGTCGCAAGCAATATGCCCGGCAAACGCATGCACATCCTCCACCCGCTGGGTTTGCCGCGAAGCCGCCGCCGCACCACACACACCTCGGCCAAACGGAATCCGCACACAGGCGATCTGCCCCTGGAACGGCCCAAGCACCAGTTCTTCATCACGATTGAGATAAAAACCAGCCCAGTTCAAATCATCGAGCTGGTTGAACAGGAACGCGGAAAACTGCGCCGCATTGGCAATAAAGTCGCGCTCATCAGCCAGCAGCGACTCCAGCTGCGCACAGAGCATGGCGTACCCATCAAGGCCGTTACCGGCCTGTTGCAGATCGATCAAGACTGACGCTCCAGCAATTTAAGTCCCACCCAGTAACGGGCAAATTGGTAAGCACAGCGGCCATTGCGATTGCCCCGGCCGGTAGCCCAGCGCACGGCAAGGATGTCGAGGGCCTCATCGCGCTGCCACTGCAGACCCGCTTTGCTCGCCAGCTCACCGATCCAATGCTCCACCACATCCAGGAAATGCTCCTGGGTGAACGGGTAGAACGACAACCACAAGCCAAACCGGTCGGACAAGGCAATCTTGTCTTCCACCGCCTCACTGGGATGCAGCTCACCGTCCACGCGCTTCCAGTTGTCGTTGTCGCTCTGGTTTTCCGGCACCAGGTGACGACGGTTGGACGTGGCATACAGCAGCACGTTTTCCGGGGCCTGCTCCAGCGAGCCGTCCAGCACGCTCTTGAGCACACGGTAATCGCCTTCGCCGGCCTCAAACGAGAGGTCGTCGCAGAACAGGATAAAACGCTGCGGCAACTTGAGCAGTTGCTCGACCACACGCGGCAGATCGGCCAGGTGATCACGCTCGATTTCGATCAGGCGCAAGCCGGCCTTGGCATGCTGGGCCAGCAAGGCGCGGACCATGGACGATTTGCCCGTGCCACGCGAGCCCCAGAGCAATGCATGGTTGGCAGGCAGGCCATCGATAAACTGCTGGGTATTGCGTGCCAATTGCTCGCGCTGCTTGTCGACACCGATCAAGTCGGACAGACGCATATCCAGGCTGACCTCCAGCGGCATCAAAAACCCGCTGCGGCCCTCGCGCTGCCAGCGGGCCGCCAGGCAGTGGTTCCAGTCAATGACCTCGCGAGGCGCTGGCAACAGGGGTTCCAGACGAGCGAGCACCGCATCGGCCCGTTCAAGAAAGGCATTCAATCGAGAATCCATGACTATTCCTGTGGCAAGTTCTTATAAAAAATGGCGTATTGGCAACCCTGACGCAGTTGCCAGACAACTGCACCTGAAAAACCATTCATACCGGGCAAGGCTGGCGCAGAGGATGTTCAGCTATGCTTGCCGGGCGAAGGGAAACGTAAAGTGGTTCAGCACCCAATGGATATCAAGTTCGCCCACCGCTTGTCTTATAAACAAGCCAGACTGACTGTGCTGGTCGGTTTCGTCTTGGGAACCTTGCTCAGCCTGATCCAAATCGGCATTGATTATGCCAGCGAAGACACGTCCATCAACCGTGAAATACACGCGCTGCTTGAAATCAGTCACAACCCTGCCTCACGTATCGCCTACAACATCGACGCTGAACTGGCCCAGGAACTGACCTTGGGCCTGCTGCACTCCCCCGCCATCATCCGGGCACAGTTGGTCGACAACAATGGCCTGGTGCTGGCTGACGTTGGCCGCTCTCGCAAGGAGAGCCCCTACCGCCCTGTCAGCGACTTTTTGTTTGGCGCCAACCGCCAGTTCGAAGACCGCCTCTACCTCACGCACATGCCCGGTGAATCCCTGGGCGTCTTACGCCTTGACGTCGATACCTACGCATTTGGCAGCCGTTTCCTGCGCCGTGCAGAGATCACGCTGCTTAATGGCTTTGCCCGCAGCCTGATCCTGACCGCCATCCTGCTGGGCCTGTTCTATGTGATGCTGACCCAGCCGCTGATCCGGATCATCCGCGAACTGAGCACCCGCAACCCCGGCAGTGCACCCCTGACTCGCCTGGATTGCCCACCCGGGCACGAACACGACGAGATCGGCGTGCTGGTCAACGTCACCAACCAGCAATTCGAGAATATGGAGACCGAGATCCAGCAACGGCGCCACGCCGAGGACCGCCTGACCGAGTACCTTGGCCAGTTGGAGAGCATTGTTTCGAGCCGTACCACCGAACTCAAGGCGATCAACCAGCAACTGAGCCAATCCAACGAAGAACTGGAAGCCTCGAAAATGACCGCTTTGGGCATGGCCCAGGCACGCGCGGCCTTCCTAGCCAACATGAGCCATGAAATCCGCACCCCGCTCAATGGCCTGCTCGGCATGATTGCCCTGTCCCTGGACAGCGCGTTGAATGCCGAGCAGCGCCAACAATTGTCGATTGCCCATGACTCCGGCAAAGTCCTGGTGGAACTGCTCAACGATATTCTCGACCTGTCCAAGTTCGATGCCGGGCAACTGGAACTGGAGAGCATTCCCTTCGACCTCGGCTCCCTGGTGGAAGATACTGCCAACCTGCTGTCGCAAAACGCCGCGCCCAGCGTCGAATTGACCTGCCTGATCGATCCGCAGTTTCCTGCCCAGGTCGTGGGTGATCCAACCCGGGTCCGGCAGATTGTCAGCAACCTGTTGTCCAATGCCTTGAAGTTCACCCGTTTCGGCCGCGTTGATGTACGCCTCAGTGCGCACCCCGATGGCGTGCGGATCGAAGTGTGCGACACCGGGATCGGCATTGCCCTGGAGGCCCAGGCGCGGATTTTCAACCCCTTCACCCAGGCGGGTGCCGGCATTACCCGCCAATTTGGCGGGACCGGCCTGGGCCTGGCACTGACCCACAATCTTTGCGAGGCCATGCGCGGCCGGCTGACCATCAGCTCGGAAACCGGCTTCGGCAGCCAATTCTGTGCCGAACTGCCACTGCCCGCCCACACACCGGCGGCGCGGCTGGGGCCGTTGAAGGGCGAGGTTGCTGTCATTACCGGGGCCAGCAGTGGCCTGGCAGAACTGCTGCTCACCCTGCTACCGCACTGGGGACTGACGCCGTACTGCAAAACGATCGACGATGACTTGAGTGGCCTGGCACCCGACATCCTGATCACCGATTGCCCCGAATGCCTGTTCCGCCTGCGCCCGACCGTCAGCGCACCGATCCTGCTGGTCACCGCCTACGGCAACTTCATGCCCAGCGAAGAAGTGGTCGCCCTGGCCCCCTTGCAACAACAGGCGCGCCCACTGAGTCGCGCCGCGCTGTATCAGGTGCTGCACCGTACCCTGCGCGCCGACAGCGAAATCGTCCTCGACCTTGTCCAGTTGGAAACCAGCCCGGTTGCGCATCGCGCGCGCATCCTTCTGGTAGAGGACAATCTGGTCAATCAACTGGTGGCCAAAGGCATGCTCGGCAAGCTCGGCTGCGAGGTCGTTGTAGCGGCCCATGGCGCAGAGGCACTGAAACAGTTGGACGAACAACGTTTCGATATGGTGCTGATGGACTGCAACATGCCGGTCATGGATGGCTACGAGGCGAGCCGGCAGATCCGCCGCAGCGGACGCTGGCCAGAGCTGCCGATTGTCGCGCTGACCGCCAATGCCCTGGCCGAAGAGCGCGAACGCTGCCGGGCGGCCGGCATGAACGACTACCTGGCCAAGCCCTTTCGCCGCGAAGAGCTCAACGCCCTGCTCGACCTCTGGGTGCCGACTACGACAACCCTCTGACCTGCTGGAGCAACTGGTCCAGGCCCTGACGCAAAACGTCGGCCTGGCCCAGATCGACTCCGCTGTCACACAGCAGGCGGGCCTTCAGTGGCTGGACGCGCTCACGCAACGCCTGGCCCGCGTCGGTAAGGCGCAGGTGCACTTCACGCTCATCGACCGCGCTACGACGGCGCGTGATCAGCGCCAGGTGTTCCAGGCGCTTGAGCAGCGGCGTCAACGTGCCGGAATCAAGCAGCAAGCGCTCCCCCAGCGCCTTGAGCGTCGGCTGGAGCGGCGCGGCGGTATGCCACTCCCACAACACCAACATGACCAGGTATTGCGGATACGTCAGGCCCAACTGATCAAGCATGGGTTTATAGGCCCGCGTCACCGCTCGAGAGGCGGCGTAGAGCTTGAAACACAGCTGGTCATCCAGGGCCAGGGATGTGGCAGGCAAGTCCGTCATTTGAGCAGCGCTTCAATCTCTTGAGTCAGTTCCTGGGGTTTGGTGGTCGGGGCAAAACGCTTGACCACCTGACCGTCGCGCCCGATCAGGAACTTGGTGAAGTTCCACTTGATGCCCTTGGAACCCAGCAGCCCCGGCGCCCGCTGCTTCAATTGCACAAACAACGGGTGGGCCTCGCCACCGTTGACATCAACCTTCTTGAACAAGGGAAAGCTGACGCCGAAATTCAGTTCGCAAAACTCGGAAATGGCCCCCTCGTTGCCCGGCTCCTGCTTGCCGAACTGGTTGCACGGAAAACCCAAGACCACCAGGCCCTGGTCCTTGTACTGCTGCCAGAGCTGTTCAAGGCCTTTGTACTGTGGGGTGAACCCGCACTTGCTGGCAGTGTTGACCACAAGGATCGCCTTGCCGGCGTAGTCCGCCAGGGTCTTTTGCTCGCCCTTGATGGTGGTGCAGGGGATGGTCAGCAGGTTGTCGTTCATGACAAGGCCTCAAGAAGTAGGGAAGACAAGATAAACATAGCGAGCAATTCAATTGCACACAATGTAATTGACCAAACTGATACCCCAACATTCTCCCCTGTAGGAGCGGGCTTGCCCGCGAAAAACGCCCAGACGCCGCGTTCACCCAAGCAACCCGCGTCACCGTTAACGATCTTCGCGGGGAACCAGGTCCAGGCACACCGAGTTGATGCAATAGCGCAAGCCAGTAGGCGGCGGCCCATCAGGGAACACATGGCCCAGATGCGCATCGCACTTGGCACAGGTCACTTCGGTGCGAATCATTCCGTGGCTGACATCGCGAATCTCGATCATCGCGCTATCGGCAATCGGCTCATAGAAACTGGGCCAGCCACAACCGGCATCGAACTTGGTACTGGAGTCGAACAGCGGCTCATTGCAGCAGATGCAGTGGTACACACCGTCTGTGGTGGTGGCGTTGTACTTACCGGAAAACGGCCGCTCGGTGCCCTTGAGGCGACACACTTGATACTGCGCCGGGTCGAGCATTTCCCGCCATTCATCCAGGGTTTTATCCAACTTTTCCATCAATACACCTCGACAACTGAAAAAGCCTGATCTGTGTCTTTTCCATGGATCAGGCGGCACGTATGATTGCGCCTCTTCAAAGCGCCAGTCTGGCACCCGCGTTATCGGCATTCAAACGTATTTATGGGTCAAGCCAAACGCCGGATTCCCAGCACGGTAGTCTTCACATCGTCTGGATCGTTCATTTTCAGGATCACATCGCCATGCAGGTCAGCAAATCGAACAAGCTCGCCAACGTCTGCTACGACATTCGCGGCCCAGTGCTCAAGCACGCCAAACGCCTGGAAGAGGAAGGCCATCGCATCCTCAAGCTGAACATTGGCAACCCGGCGCCCTTTGGTTTCGAAGCGCCGGACGAAATCCTCCAGGACGTGATCCGCAACTTGCCCACCGCCCAGGGCTACAGCGACTCCAAAGGTTTGTTCAGCGCACGCAAGGCGGTGATGCAGTACTACCAGCAAAAACAGGTGGAAGGTGTCGGCATCGAGGACATCTACCTGGGCAACGGCGTCTCCGAGCTGATCGTGATGGCCATGCAGGCCTTGCTCAACAACGGCGACGAAGTGCTGGTGCCAGCGCCTGACTACCCGCTGTGGACCGCCGCCGTGACCCTGGCCGGCGGTCACCCGGTGCACTACCTGTGTGACGAGCAAGCCAACTGGTGGCCGGACCTGGCCGATATCAAGGCCAAGATCACGCCCAACACCAAGGCGCTGGTGATCATCAACCCGAACAACCCGACCGGCGCGGTGTATTCCAAAGAAGTGCTGCTGGGCATGCTGGAGCTGGCGCGCCAGCACAACCTGGTGGTGTTCTCCGACGAGATCTACGACAAGATCCTCTATGACGATGCCGTGCACATCTGCACCGCCTCCCTGGCCCCGGACCTGCTGTGCCTGACGTTCAACGGCCTGTCCAAGTCCTACCGGGTGGCGGGTTTCCGCTCCGGCTGGGTGGCCATCTCCGGCCCCAAGCACAATGCCCAGAGCTACATCGAAGGCATCGACATGCTGGCCAATATGCGCCTGTGCGCCAACGTACCCAGCCAGCACGCGATCCAGACCGCGCTGGGCGGCTACCAGAGCATCAACGACCTGGTGCTGCCAGCCGGCCGCCTGCTGGAACAGCGCAACCGCACCTGGGAGCTGCTCAACGATATTCCTGGCGTCAGTTGTGTCAAACCCATGGGCGCCTTGTATGCGTTCCCACGGATCGACCCGAAAGTCTGCCCGATCCACAACGACGAGAAGTTCGTCCTCGACCTGCTGCTGTCGGAAAAGCTGCTGGTGGTGCAAGGCACCGCGTTCAACTGGCCGTGGCCTGATCACTTCCGCGTGGTGACCTTGCCGCGTGTGGACGACCTGGACATGGCCATCGGCCGCATCGGCAACTTCCTGAAGTCCTATCGCCAGTAACCCTGCTTTCGCTGTACGACCCGGCACAGGTCGTACAGCGAGTATCTGGCAACACATCTGTGCCCACGCCAGGCAGAAACACCTTCTTGCCCCGCCCCACGCCCCATCGACTCTGTAGTCCCCAACAATCACAGGGCCCCAAGGCTGTCGAACGGGAATTTCCCTCGGCATTCAGAGTCAGAAAAAACCTTCAAGGCTCTACATTCAAGCTGTAGGACACAGTTTGAAATAGTCGCCCGGTTGAATAGCCCAGTGCCGCACCTTATATACCCCGCAGTACGCGACATATTAAGCATGAGGAGAATTCTACAACCATGATGCGCATCCTGCTGTTCTTGGCCACTAACCTGGCGGTCGTGCTGATTGCCAGCATCACCCTGAGCCTTTTCGGCTTCAACGGGTTCATGGCGGCCAACGGGGTTGATCTGAACCTCAATCAGCTGCTGGTTTTCTGTGCCGTCTTTGGTTTTGCCGGCTCGATCTTCTCGCTGTTCATCTCCAAGTGGATGGCGAAGATGAGCACCAGCACCCAGATCATCACCCAGCCGCGCACCCGGCATGAGCAATGGCTGCTGCAGACCGTCGAGCAACTGTCCCGCGAAGCCGGGATCAAGATGCCCGAAGTCGGGATCTTCCCGGCCTACGAGGCCAACGCCTTTGCCACCGGCTGGAACAAGAACGATGCTCTTGTTGCCGTCAGCCAGGGTTTGCTGGAGCGTTTCTCGCCCGACGAAGTGAAGGCCGTGCTGGCCCACGAAATCGGCCACGTCGCCAACGGTGACATGGTGACCCTGGCACTGGTCCAGGGCGTGGTGAACACCTTCGTGATGTTCTTCGCACGGATCATCGGCAACTTTGTCGACAAGGTGATCTTCAAGAACGAAGGCGGCCAGGGTATCGCCTACTACGTGGCGACGATCTTTGCCGAACTGGTCCTGGGCTTCCTCGCCAGCTCCATCGTGATGTGGTTCTCGCGCAAACGCGAATTCCGCGCCGACGAAGCCGGTGCCCAGTTGGCCGGTACTGCCGCCATGATCGGCGCCCTGCAACGCCTGCGCTCCGAACAGGGCCTGCCGGTGCATATGCCTGACACCCTGAATGCCTTCGGCATCAACGGTGGCGTCAAGCAAGGCCTGGCGCGGATGTTCATGAGCCACCCGCCGCTGGAAGAGCGGATCGACGCACTGCGTCGTCGCGGCTGACAGCCAAGCAGGTCAAAAAGGGGCGATTGAATCGCCCCTTTTTTGTGCTCGCGTGTTTTACCGCCCCGTCAGTTGGTAAACCCGCTCCTCCAGCCGCGCGACGCCTTCCTGGGCGAACTTCGGGCTCTCGGCCAGGATATCCCGCTGCTCCAGGACACTCAGGCGCCAGTGCACTCCCAGCAGCCCCCGAACCTCATCGTCGCTCACTGCAAATGGCGGCCCTGCCTTCAGGGCCTGCTCATAATCCAGGCTGATCAACAGGCCGTCCTGCACCTGAGGTGCAATCGCCTGCAAATGCGCGACATAACGCTCACGCATCGGCGGCGGCAAGGCTATCAGCGCCGCACGGTCGTACAGTGCAGTGCATCCCGCCACATCAGCACCGCTCAATTGGAAGAAATCACCGCACCACAACTCGATAGCGTCCGCCTGATAAACCTTGAAATCCCCCCGCTGGCTGACTTGCGCAGTCAGGTGTTGCTCCTGGAAGAACTCTTCAACAGCCTTTTGCGACAACTCCACACCCAGGACCCGATACCCCTGCTGCACCAGCCACAGCAGGTCCAGGCTTTTGCCACACAGCGGCACCAACACCCTGGCCCCACTGGCCAACCCCAAACCCGGCCAGTGTCGCTGCAAATAGGGATTGACCTCTGGCAGATGAAAGCCGATCTGATTGCGTGCCCAGCGGTCATGCCAAAAAGTGGAATCCATGAATACCCCTGAAAACTTGATCAAATAGCGCTAAAACTTATATTAGATTTAGATCAATGATCTGATTGAAGATGGTGCCATCTTAACCTTGAGGGCCCTGCTCATGCTCCCCAGCCTGTTTATTTCCCACGGCTCCCCCATGCTTGCCCTGCAACCCGGCGCCAGCGGCCCGGCACTCCAGCGCCTGGCCGCTGACTTGCCACGCCCCAGGGCAATCGTGGTGATGTCCGCGCATTGGGAAAGTCGCGAGCTACTGGTCAGTGGCAGCCCTGCCCCAGAAACCTGGCACGACTTCGGCGGCTTCCCCCGCGAACTGTTTGCGGTGCAATATCCAGCGCCCGGCGACCCAGCACTGGCGCAACAGATCGTCGAACTGCTCGCAGCCGATGGCTTGCCTGCCCGCCTCGATAACCAGCGCCCGTTTGACCATGGCACCTGGGTGCCGCTGTCGCTGATGTATCCGGCGGCCGATATCCCAGTGGTACAGGTCTCGCTACCTAGCCATATGGGCCCTGCGTTGCAAACCCGGATCGGGCAGGCACTGCGCAGTTTGCGTGAACAAGGCGTGCTGTTGATCGGCTCCGGCAGCATCACCCATAACCTCGGTGAGCTGGATTGGCGAGCCGGGCCGGAAAGCATTGAGCCCTGGGCGGGGGACTTTCGCGATTGGGTGGTCGACAAACTGTCGGCACAGGATGAGACCGCGCTGCACGACTACCGCAAGCAAGCGCCTTTTGCGGTGCGCAGCCACCCCAGCGATGAGCACTTGTTACCGTTGTATTTCGCGCGCGGGGCCGGAGGCGAGTTCAGCATCGCGCACCAAGGCTTCACCCTGGGCGCATTGGGGATGGACATCTACCGCTTCGGATAACTTCGCGCCTACAGTCCTGGCCCAAATCCCAGGCAAAAAAAAATCCCCGAACCAGTCGGGGATTTTTTATGTTCGATCAATCAACCCTAAGGTCGATCAATCTTCGCGATAGCGACGCAGCTTGAGCTGCTTGCCGGCAACGCGGGTGTCCTTGAGCTTGGCCAGCAACTTCTCCAGGCCATCTTCCGGCAGCTCCACCAGGGAGAAGCTGTCACGCACCTGGATACGACCGATTGCTTCACGTGCCAGGCCACCCTCGTTGAGGATAGCGCCCAGCAGGTTTTTGGCGGCGATACCGTCACGTGCGCCCAGCGCGGTACGGCAACGAGCACGGCCTTCAGCCAATGCAACCGGAGCACGACGCTCGCGATCACCACGGTCCGGACGGTCGCCGGTACGCTCTGGACGATCACCGCGTGGAGCGTTGTTCGGCACCAGTGGACGTTCTTTCTCGATCGCAGCCAGGGTCAGGGCCTGACCGTTGGTAGCCTTGCGCAGCAGGGCTGCAGCCAGGGCACGCGGGGTGCAACCGATATCGGCAGTCAGGCGGTCCAGCAGATCACCGTGGGTCGATTCAGCATCAGCCACCAGCGGCGACAGGCTGTTGGTCAGTTTCTTGATGCGCGCATCGAGAACGGCCTGGGCATCCGGCAGGCGGACTTCGGCAACTTTCTGACCGGTTACACGCTCGATCACTTGCAGCATGCGGCGCTCACGCGGAGTCACCAGCAGCAATGCACGACCTTCGCGACCCGCACGACCGGTACGGCCGATACGGTGAACGTAGGACTCTGGGTCGTACGGCATGTCAACGTTGAACACGTGGGTGATACGTGGAACGTCGAGGCCACGAGCAGCAACGTCGGTCGCCACAACGATGTCCAGACGGCCATCCTTGAGGGAGTCGATCACACGCTCACGCTGGTTCTGGGCGATGTCACCGTTCAGCGCAGCGGCTTTGTAGCCTTTGGCTTCCAGGGCACTGGCCAGGTCCAGGGTCGCTTGCTTGGTGCGCACGAACATGATCAGGGCATCGAAGTCTTCGACTTCCAGCAGGCTCAATACAGCCGAGGTCTTCTGGTCAGCGTGAACCAACAGGTGAGCCTGTTCGATCGCGGTAACGGTCTGGGTCTTGGTCTGGATCTTCACGTGTTGCGGATCGCGCAGATGGCGTTCGGCAATAGCACGGATCGACTGCGGCAGGGTGGCCGAGAACAATACGGTCTGACGGGTCGGTGGCAGCGCCTTGAAGATGACTTCCAGGTCATCCATGAAGCCCAGCTTCAACATTTCGTCAGCTTCGTCGAGAACCAGGTGGTTCACGGTCGACAGCACTTTTTCGTCACGACGCAGGTGGTCGCACAGACGGCCCGGAGTGGCGACAACGATCTGTGCGCCATTACGGATGGCTTTCAGTTGTGGGCCCATAGGGGCGCCGCCGTAAACGGCCACAACGGTAACGCCCGGCATTTGCTTGGCGTAGGTTTCGAAAGCGGTTGCTACTTGCAGCGCCAACTCACGGGTTGGCGCCAGGATCAGGGCTTGCGGCTCGCGCTTGGCAGGATCGATGCAGTGCAGGATAGGCAGGGCGAACGCGGCGGTTTTACCGGTACCGGTTTGCGCCTGGCCAATCATGTCCTGGCCGGCCATGATGATCGGGATCGATTGCTGCTGAATAGCCGAAGGTTCTTCGTAGCCAGTCGCGATGACGGCAGCAAGAATGTTCGGGTTAAGATTAAAAGCGGCGAAGCCGCCGGTTTCCTGGGTCATGGGTCTGCCTCTAAGTGCATCCGCAAAGACCCATGCTCCAAAGCTGCGCATGCCGTGTTGAGACTCAAGAGTCGCCCTGGCTGCTTTGTCGGCGGGGATTTGCGAAAACGAATGAATGAAAAAGATTCGTCAAGGAAGAGTCCGCTGTGCGGACGTGCAGCCGAAGCTGACTTCGGGGAATTGCGCTACCTAAACGCGGCCCGGTTAAAGGCCGGCGCGCACTATACCGGAAATCCCTGAAAAAGGGAGCTTTTTTTATCGGAAAAGGCCATTCAACTGCTCTGTGTCACAGGCTTTGCGCATCCTCGCAGGAACGTCTATTTTTCAAAGGCCCGGCCCTGTTGGTCATTGCGCTTAAACGCTTCACCTTTTGCAGTGGGCCCTTCGGTCCGAAACTGCCTTTCGCGCCCGAGGATCCACCCATGAAACAAGCCAGCAGTAGCCGCGTCAGCCGTGAACTACAAGGGCATGTCCTGCTGCTGGGACTTGATCGGGTCGCCAAGCGCAACGCTTTTGACCTCGACCTGCTCAACGAACTGAGCCTGGCCTATGGCGAGTTCGATCGCAATGAAGAAGCGCGCGTGGCCGTGGTGTTCGGGCATGGCGACCACTTCACCGCCGGGCTGGACCTGATCAACGTCGCCCACACCATGGCGCAAGGCTGGCAACCGCCGCTGGGAGGCTGCGACCCATGGGGCGTGTTCGCCGGGCCCAGGGTCAGCAAACCAGTGATCGTTGCCGCGCAGGGCTATTGCCTGACCATCGGTATCGAATTGATGCTCGCGGCGGACATCAACCTGTGCGCCAGCAATACGCGCTTTGCGCAGATGGAAGTACAGCGTGGGATCTTTCCTTTTGGCGGCGCCACCCTGCGCCTGCACCAGATCGCCGGCTGGGGCAATGCCATGCGCTGGTTGCTGACGGGCGATGAGTTCGATGCCCATGAAGCGCTGCGACTGGGGCTGGTGCAGGAGGTCATGGCCAGCGAAGACCTGCTGCCCCGGGCGCTGGCCCTGGCCAATCGGATCGCCAGCCAGGCGCCGCTGGGGGTGCAGGCGACTTTGACATCGGCACGCCAGGCGCGGGATGAAGGCGAGACCGCTGCGGCGGCCGGGCTGCCAGTGCTGGTCGAGAAACTGCTTAACAGCGAGGATGCTAAGGAAGGGGTGCGGGCGATGCTGGAGAAGCGGCCGGGGGTGTTCAAGGGATTGTGAGCAGATGTGATGGCCTCATCGCGGGCAAGCCCGCTCCCACAGGTGTACGCGGTCATCTTGACCGCGATGAGGCCAGTACAGGCAACTAGGTCGCCGGACGAACAGCCTTGATCAACGCCTGCAACGAATACCCCAGGCGCGGCGCCAGCGCCTCGGCCCGCGCTGAAACCGCCGCCAGGTCCAGCGTCTGCTCCAGATCCGCCGGCACCAGCAGGATCACGTTGCCCTCCTTCACCGGCAACTCCCAGTAGTGCCGATGATAAAGCCCGCGCAACAGTGCAGCACCCAGCGGCTTGCCATCATCGGTCGCCCACTGGTTGATCACCAGCCATCCACCGGGGTTGAGTTTTTTCTGGCAATTTTCCAGGAAGGTCCAGGCCAGATGGCCAACCCCCGGCCCCACATCGGTATACAGGTCGACGAAAATCAGGTCTGCCGGCTCTGCCGTCTCCAGCAACTCCAGTGCATCGCCCACGCGGATGTACAACCGCGGGTCATCATCGAGCCCTAAATACTCGATAGCCAGGCGCGGCACGTCCGGGCGCAACTCAATGGCCTCGACATCTTCCAGGGGCAGGAATTTGAGGCAAGCCTGGGTCAGGGTCCCGGCACCCAGGCCGAGGAACAGCGCACTTTCGGGCTGCTCATGGCACAGGGCACCAATCAGCATGGCACGGGTGTAGTCATACTCCAGCCAGCTCGGATCGGCAGTAAACACACAGCTCTGCTCGATGGCATCGCCAAACTCAAGAAAGCGGTAATCGGCCACTTCCAGCACACGGATCATGCCGAAGTCGTCATGGACCTCAGCCAGCAGGCGCTCGACGCGCTCCTCAGACATTTCATCTCCTAATGGCCCCGGCACGGGTGCAAGCCGCCTGGTACCAGGCGGGAAAGGCGCGATTGTCGGCCAAGCAGCGCCAGCAGGTCACGCACTAATTGCTGATAACATGCACGTCCCCGACATTCATTCGAGTTCACGATGAGCCAACCCTGGAGCCCTGACAGCTGGCGCGCCCTGCCGATCCAGCAACAACCCCGCTACCCTGACGCCGCACACTTGTTGCAGGTCGAGCAGAGCCTGGCCAGTTACCCGCCGCTGGTCTTCGCCGGCGAAGCCCGGGAGCTGCGCCGCCAGTTTGCCGAGGTGACCCAGGGTCGCGCGTTCCTGCTGCAAGGTGGCGATTGCGCCGAGAGCTTTGCCGAATTCTCCGCCGCAAAGATCCGTGACACCTTCAAAGTGCTGCTGCAGATGGCCATTGTCATGACCTTCGCCGCCGGCTGCCCAGTGGTAAAAGTCGGGCGCATGGCCGGCCAATTCGCCAAGCCGCGCTCGGCCAATGATGAAACCATCGACGGCATCACCCTGCCCGCCTACCGTGGCGACATCGTCAACGGCATCGGTTTCGACGAGAAAAGCCGCGTCCCGGATCCCGACCGCCTGCTGCAGTCCTACCACCAGTCCACCGCCACCCTGAACCTGCTACGGGCCTTCGCCCAGGGCGGTTTTGCCGACCTGCACCAGGTGCACAAGTGGAACCTGGACTTTATTGCCAACTCCGCCCTGGCCGACAAGTACAGCCAACTGGCAGACCGCATCGACGAGACCCTGGCCTTCATGCGTGCCTGCGGCATGGACACCTCGCCCCAATTGCGCGAGACCAGCTTTTTCACCGCCCACGAAGCCCTGCTGCTCAACTACGAGCAAGCCTTCGTGCGCCGCGACAGCCTGACCAACGACTACTACGACTGTTCGGCCCATATGCTGTGGATCGGCGACCGCACGCGCCAGCTCGATGGCGCCCACGTCGAGTTCCTGCGCGGGGTGAACAACCCGATCGGGGTCAAGGTCGGCCCGAGCATGAACCCCGACGACCTGATTCGCTTGATCGATATCCTCAACCCGGACAACGACCCCGGCCGCCTGAACCTGATCGCGCGCATGGGCGCCAACAAGGTCGGCGACCATCTGCCCAACCTGATCCGCGCCGTACAGCGTGAAGGCAAGCAGGTGCTGTGGAGCAGCGACCCGATGCATGGCAACACCATCAAGGCCAGCAGCGGCTACAAGACCCGGGACTTTGCGCAGATCCTCAGCGAAGTGAAGGAATTCTTCCAGGTTCATGAAGCCGAAGGCACTTATGCCGGAGGGATTCATATCGAAATGACCGGACAGAATGTTACCGAATGCATTGGTGGCGCGCGGCCGATTACCGAGGATGGCTTGTCGGACCGCTACCACACCCATTGCGACCCGCGGATGAACGCCGATCAGTCGCTGGAATTGGCGTTCCTGATTGCCGAGACATTGAAACAGGTCAAACGCTAGAGCGGTGGTGGCCTGATCCACCGCTATCGCGGGTAAGCCCGCGATAGCGCCCTACCTGGCAACTTCCATCGCCAGCATCGCCACCCGCAACCGGGCCGCACTGTGCCGCTGACAGTTGATCTGCACCTGCGCCAACCCCAGCCAATCGGCCATCTGCCGCAAGTTCAACGCCAACGCCAGCATCCCCGCCTCGTCCAACCCCGGTTCTTCCTCGTGCACGGCATGCACCGCCAGCCGGCCATTGGCCCGCTCGGCCCGCAAGTCCACCCGCGCAGCAATCCGTTCGTTGTGCAGAAACGGCAGCACGTAATAGCCATACACCCGTTTATCCTGCGGGGTGTAGATTTCCAGTCGATAGCGAAAGTCGAATAATCGTTCGGTGCGGCTACGCTCCCAAATCAGTGAATCGAAGGGCGACAGCAAGGCACTGGCCACCACCTTGCGCGGGACGCTTGGCTCGGGCAGGCAATAAGCCGGCTGCTTCCAACCCTGAACCTGGCAGACCTGCAATTGCCCATCCTCGACCAATTCGGCGAGGCGCCCGCGACTCTGCGCGGGTTCCAGGCGGAAGTAATCGCGCAGGTCCTTTTCCGTAGCGACACCCAACGCCGTTGCGGCATGCACTATCAGACCACGCTGGGCGCTGGCTTCGCTCAAGGGCGCCTGTTGCAGAATGGCCGCTGGAATGACTCGCTCCGGCAAGTCGTACAACCGCTCGAAACCCCGCCGCCCGGCCACCGTCACCCAGCCCGCGGCGAACAACCACTCCAAGGCGTGCTTTTCATTACTCCAGTCCCACCAGGGCCCGGCGCGCTCTTCACGGGTCGACAGGCTGCCAGCTCCCAGCGCGCCCTGTTGTTCGACGATAGCCAGCACGCGGCGGATGGTGGCCTGCTGCTCGCGGCCAAAACGCGCCATCTGCTGATAGATCCCCTGCCCCTCGGACGCGCGCTGCATGCGCCAGCGCATCAACGGATACAGTGCCATGGGCAGCAGGGAGGCTTCATGCCCCCAATATTCAAACAGCGTGCGCCGTCGGCCCTGGCTCCAGGCGGCCTGTTCGAGCAGCAGCGGGGAATAATTGCCCAGGCGGGAAAACAGCGGCAGATAGTGGGAGCGCACCACTGCGTTGACCGAATCGATCTGCAATACGCCCAGGCGCTCGATCAGGCGATTGACCTGCGCGGCCTTGACCTGCGCCGGCGGCTGGCGCCCGCTGAAACCTTGGGCCGCCAGCGCCAGACGGCGCGCCTGCTTGAGGGAAAAACTCAGTTCTGCGGGCATGTGCATCTCCTGATTACGCCCGCGAACTGTAGCGCGATGCCCGTCATTTACCCAACGGATCATTCCAGAAATGCCGGTGGCGCTCCTGCTCCACATCGGCACGCGTCAAACCGATATCCTTGAGCGACTCATCACTCATGCTTGCCAGCAACTGACGTTCGCAATGCAGGGCATACCAACGAGAAACTCGTTGAAACAGCCCGGAAAACGGCCGCCTTACCATCAACACAAAACCTTTCTGACCTTTCATCATCTCGCCCTCCAGTGGGGATGACTGAAGTCTGTGCCTGCGGCTATGATCAATCCAACGAATGTTTCTTATGTTATACATCTCGGAGATTGATCAATTGTCCAACTACCCGAGCATCGACACCGACGTGCTGCGCACCTTCGTCGCCATCGCCGACCAGGGCGGTTTCACCCGCGCCGGCGAGTTGGTCAATCGCACCCAGTCCGCCGTGAGCATGCAGATGAAGCGCCTGGAAGAAGACGTGCTGCAACGCAAGCTGTTCGAGCGCGATGGGCGGCAGGTCAGGCTCACACCCGAGGGCCAGGTGTTGCTGGGGTATGCGCGGCGCATCCTGAAACTGCACAGCGAGGTGTTCAACACCCTGCGCGAACCGCACATGGTCGGGCTGGTGAGGATCGGCACCCCGGATGACTATGTGATGCGCTACCTGCCGGGCATTCTCAAGCGGTTTTCCAAGGCATACCCGCTGATCCAGATCGAGATGCACTGCGAAGGAACACCCATCCTGATGCAGCGACGCGACCTGGCACTCACGGTGGTCAGCCGCGAGGCGGGTAATGAAATCGGCGAGCTGTTGCGTAATGAACGCATGGTCTGGGTGGCCTCCCCCTGCTTCTGCGTGGATGAACACGAAGCCCTGCCCCTGGCGATTTCCGGCATGGACAGCTTCTGCACCCAATGGGCCCGCGCTTCGCTGGATGCCGTAGGGCGCGAGTATCGCCTGGCCTATCACAGCTCCAACGGCGCGGCGATCCAGGCGGTGGTCGGTGCGGGGCTGGCGGTGACGGTCATGATGGAAAGCCTGGTCACCGAAGATCTGCGCATACTCGGCAGTGACGAAGGTTTCGGCCCCCTGCACACGGTCAACCTGCGACTGCTGCGCAACCCGAGCATGTCCTCCCCCATCACCGAATGCCTGGCGGAATACATCCTGGAGGGTTTCAGACTTTAAAGGTCAACATCACCGCGCACATCACCAGGAAGCCGCAGAACAAACCGCGCAACAGGCGCTCCGGCAATGCGTGGGCGATTTTCACGCCCCAACTGATGCTGAGCAACCCGCCGACGGCCAGGGGTACGCCGATCAGCCAATCCACTTCGTGGTGCCAGGCATAGGTCACCAGCGTGACGCCTGTACTAGGCAAGGCCAATGCCAGGGAAAGGCCCTGGGCGACCACCTGGGTGGTGCCGAACACACTGGTCAAGACCGGCGTCGCAACCACCGCGCCGCCGACACCGAACAGGCCACCCATGGAACCCGACGCCGCTCCCAACACCCCCAGCCACGGCCAGGAGTAACGCATCTGCGCACTGGGTGGCGCATTGCTGGTGACCATACGCAACAAGTTGTACGCCGACAGGGCCACCAAAAACGCAATAAAGCCAATACGCATGACGCCCGCATCGATGCCTACCGCCCAGATCGAACCCAGCCAGGCAAAGCAGAAACCCGTGACGCCAAGGGGCAAGGCATGGCGCAGCTCAATGCGATTACGCTGGTGATAACGCCACAAGGCCAGCATCACATTCGGCACCACCATCACCAGCGCCGTGCCTTGGGCGATTTGCTGATCGAGGCCAAACAGCACGCCCAGCACCGGAATCGCGATCAGCCCGCCACCAATGCCAAACAGACCGCCGACGGTACCCAGGGCTATGCCCAGCACCACATACATCGCCATATCCACCACAGCTACACTCCCGCACTGACTCAAGCTCTGCATGCTACGCAGTCCACTCTGGCATGGAAACGCATAGCAACGCACAATGGCTATGCCAAATACGCACAAGCGAATCCCCCATGAACCCCACGACCTTGACTGACCAGCTGGGCCTGTTCCTCGATGTGCTGGAGGCCGGCAGCTTTTCCGCAGCCGCGCGCCGCCATCCGCTGACCCCTTCCGCTGTTGCCCGTAGGATTGACAGCCTGGAGGGCGCCCTGGGCAGCCAGTTATTCCTGCGCAGTACCCATGCGGTGCTGCCCACCCCCGCCGGCCTGGCGTTTGCCGAGCGCGCGCGGCGGATTGTCCGGGAGTTGCAATTGGCGCGGGCCGAAGCCGTGTCGCTGAGCCATGCGCCCGAGGGCCTGATTCGCGTGGACGCGCCCGCCGCCTTTGGCCGGCGACACCTGGCGCCGGCCATTGCGGACTTTCTGACCGTCTACCCGGGCCTGGACGTGCACCTGCACCTGATCGACAGCTTTGTCGACATGCAAGGCGAACACCTGGGCAAGGTGGATCTGGTGCTGCGCGCGGGACATATCGTCGACACCCGGCTGATCGCCACGCCATTGGCCAGCATCGTGCGAATCGCCTGTGCCAGTCCGGCCTACCTGAAAAACCGTGGTACACCGACCCACCCCAGCCAACTCAACGAACACGATGGCCTGGATTGGGAAGGACTGGCGCCGATGTTCGCCTGGCGCTTTGAACTCGATGGGCGCAAGAACACTTACCGCCCACAGCGTATCCGCATGAGCGCCAACAATGCCGAAGCCCTGCTGTCCGGTGCCCTGGCCGGCCTGGGCATCGCTCACCTGCCGACCTGGCTGGCCAGTGAATACCTTGTGCGCGGCGAACTGGTACCGTTGTTCTGCGAAAACGGCCTGCCTACCGCCGAAAGCGCGGGTATTTACGCCCTGCGCCTGGAGCAGCAGGCCAACGCCCGCAGCCGCCTGCTGCTGGAGTACCTCAAGAGCCGTTTCAGCCCCGTCCCGCCTTGGGATCTGGCACTGCAAAGCGGCTGGGGCTGACAACTGCCACAGAATTATCTGGCGCGTTAAAGATTTGGCCGCTAGATTCCAGATCAAATACGCTTTAAGGCACTGCCATGAAAGACTCTTGCGACGCCCTGCTTCTGAACAACCAACTGTGCTTCGCCCTGCACTCCACGTCGTTGTTGATGACCAAGGTCTACAAACCCCTGCTGCAAGCCCTTGGCCTGACCTACCCGCAGTACCTGGCCATGATGGTGTTGTGGGAAAAGGATGGTTTGACCGTGGGCGAAATCAGCAACCGCCTACTCACCGACCCGGGCTCGCTGACGCCACTGCTCAAGCGCCTGGAGGCCGAAGGCCTGTTGAGCCGTACGCGCAGCCGTGCCGATGAGCGCGTGGTCGTGGTGGAGTTGACCGAGGCAGGTCGAGCGTTGCGAGACAAGGCTATGGATGTTCCTCCATGCATCTTCGGCGCCAGCGGGTTGCAGGTGGAGCAACTGCAGAAGCTGCAGGCGGACTTGCTGCAATTGCGCAGGAACTTGCAGGGTAGCGTCTGACCCTCTCACTGTTTTCGACCGAACATAGGCCCCTATAGGGGCCGGCTTGCCGGCGAAAATCGCCAACGATAATGCGGGGGGCCAGGTGCCCCGCGTCGCGCTCAGGTTTTTCGCCAGCAAGCTGGCTCCTACAGGTAATCGTGGTCATTTAAAAAATATATTGCGCGCAAAATATTTGCACGATAGATTTATCTCGCCAACTATTTATCGCACTAACTTTTAGTGTAGAAGAAGCGAGGAAAAACCCATGCAAACCCTCTATACCGCAGTAGCCACCGCCACCGGCGGCCGTGATGGTCGCGCCGTTTCCAGCGACAACATCCTCGACGTCAAGCTCGCCACCCCAAAAGAGCTGGGCGGCGCCGGCGGCCAAGCCACCAACCCGGAACAACTGTTCGCCGCTGGCTACTCGGCCTGCTTTATCGGTGCCCTGAAATTCGTCGCCAGCCAGAGCAAACGCAAAATCCCCGATGACGCCTCGATCACTGCCCATGTAGGCATCGGCCAGATCCTCGGTGGTTTTGGCCTGGACATCGACCTTCACGTATCCCTGCCCGGCCTGGCCGCGGATGAGGCACAAAGCCTGGTGGATGCCGCACACCAGGTCTGCCCGTACTCCAATGCCACTCGTGGCAATGTCGATGTGCGCTTGCATATCACTGTGTGACGGGAAACAGGCATAAAAAAACCCGACTCTTGGTCGGGTTTTTGTCAGTAACGCCAGAATTACTTCTTGGCGCGACCTTTGTACGAACCACCTTCGCGGGTGTCGATCTCGATCATGTCGTCGATTTCGATGAAATCAGCCACTTGCAGCTCGGTACCGTTAGCCAGCTTGGCAGGCTTCATCACTTTGCCCGAAGTGTCGCCGCGAGCGGAACCTTCGGTGTAGGCAACCTTACGCACGATGGTGGTCGGCAGCTCTACGGAAACCAGGCGATCTTCGAAGAAGATGGCTTCGCAAACGTCGGTCATGCCTTCTTCCACGAACGGCAGAACGGCTTCGATGTCTTCAGCGTTCAGCTCGTACATGGTGTAGTCGGTGGTGTCCATGAACGTGTAGGTGTCGCCGCTGATGAAGGACAGGGTCGCTTCCTTGCGGTCGAGGATCACGTCGTCCAGTTTGTCATCGGCGCTGTATACGGTTTCGGTCTTGTAACCGGTCAGCAGGTTCTTCAGCTTGGTCTTCATGATTGCGCTGTTACGACCAGACTTGGTGAACTCAGCTTTCTGAACCAACCAAGGGTCGTTGTCGATACGGATCACGGTACCGGGTTTCAGTTCTTTACCAGTTTTCATTACGAATATCCGAAATTTGGATGGGATTTACAAAAATCAAGGTCGCGTATCATATCCAATTTTCATAAAACTGTACCAGCGCCGTCGCAAGATCGGCTTGCAAGGCCTGTTCCAGACACCATTTTTCGGCGTGTGTGGTCAGTTCCGGCCAATGTTCAAGCAGCATTTTCCAGCTTGAGGCCATATCGCTGTCTGTGTTCCAGGCTTGCCATAGGGCAATCAGCGCAGTTTTCGCCAGTGCAGACAGATCCTGGGTGTAGAGCGTGAGGAAGGCATCGAGCTTGTCCAGGTGAATGTCGTCATCCTGTCGGTAGATATGCCATAGCAACGGACGTCCTGCCCACTGCGCCCGCACAAAGGAGTCTTCGCCGCGTACGGCGTTGAAGTCACAGCACCACAGCAAGCGGTCGTATTGTTCCTGCCGCACGAACGGCAGCACCTGTACCGTCAGGGTACCGCGCAGATGAACATCCCCCGCTGCCAACGTCTCGATACTCAACCAGCGTTGCACGTCGCCAAGGATGCGCCCTTCCGGCACCAGCAGATGAGTGGCTTGCCCATCAGACGCCAACACGTCCAGCCAACTGGCCAAGCCGGCGTTTTCATAGGCAAACAACGACATCAAACGCGCGCCCTTTGCGGGAAAGACGCCCAGCGCTTGTAGGAATTGTTGCTGAGCCTGCCGATCACGCCCAAAGGCCTGCCGCTGTTCGATCAGCCCGGCCTCACGCAGCAAGCCGCCCGTACCAGGACGAAATCCGGGAAAGAAGAAATACTTTTGCACGCCCTTGAACTTCACCGACGGCAGGCCGTGGCAACCGACTACCCATTCTTCGGCACTCAAATAGTCGAGGTTCATCCACAGTGGCGGGAGCTCACGCCCAGCCATGGCCTCCATGTAGTCATGGGGCAATTGGCAGGCAAAGGCGGCGATCACCACATCGGCTGCCGGCGTCGCAACCCACTCCTGCGACCAGTGACGGACATCGACACCCTCTTGCCACTGCTGGTCCAACCGCACATCCACCTCTGGGCACATGCGTTCGAACGCCCGTAAATCATCGACCCACAAGCGCACCACGCAGGCGTGTTCCGCTGCCAATTGCCGGGCCAGGCGCCAGGTCACGCCGATGTCGCCGTAGTTATCGACGACGCTGCAAAAAATATCCCAGCGGGCTTTCATTCCGGGCTCCATCATTGAAAGGCTCGATTGTCCGCATAAATGCCGCCATGCAGAAGGGTTGATCGCGATTATTCTGCACGCCGGCTGTGCGACAATCCGCAACTCACCGCAACCGCCCGCCAGGAGGCCGCCATGTCCGATCGCCCGCTGTCGATGTTCAAACTCAGTATTGCCGTGGCCCTGGGCCTGTGGCTGGGCTTTGTCGCCATCGTGCTGACAGGCTGGCTGGCCTCGCGCTACCTGTTTGAACAGCCCGTGGCCCAGGTCGTGCAACAGTTGGGCAAGCCGCCTGCCGTGACGCCTGAACCGCCGAACCAAATGTTCGAGCAATACCAGCAAAACCTGCACAAGCAGGAGCAACAACAGGCGATGGAGCAGGCGCGCGCCAACCCGCGCAACCTGTCCAACCCCAAATGCCAGTTCTGGCTCCAGCAGGACCAGAACGCCCCCAGCGACAAGAGCCGGGCCAACGTCCTGCAATTGTGTGATTGAGCCGCAAGCCCCCATGAATAAACACGCCGTCCTCCAGTTGATCCTGGAAAAACTCGCCGCCGATCTGGATGTGGCCCAACGCGCCGCGCAAACCGCGTACGAAACCGCGACCCACGAAGAAAATATCGCCGAGAACAAATACGACACCCTGGGCCTGGAGGCGTCTTACCTTGCCGCCGGACAGGCCAAGCGCGTCGAGGAGATCAAACAGTCACTGGTGCTGTGCCAGAACCTCAACCTGCGGCCCTACGATGAGCAACGAGGTATCGAAGTGGGCGCCCTGCTCGGCCTGGAAGACGACAATGGTCGCCAGCAATGGCTGTTCCTCGCACCGGATGCGGCAGGCTTGAAAGTCTACGTGGTGGGGCAGTTGGTGACCGTCATCACCCCTCGCTCGCCGCTGGGCAAAAGCCTGCCGGGCAAGTTCGAAGGGGATGAGGTGGAGATTCTGGTGGCGGGCGCCCGGCAACAGTTCACCGTGACCGAGGCCCGCTGAGCCGATCAGTGAACCGGCAGTTCAACGCCGTCGAACAGTTCTTCCAGTTCCTGCTTGTTGTGGCACTGGATCGCCTTGGCCATGACTTCACGGGTCAGGTGCGGGGCGAACTTCTCGATGAAATCGCACATGAAGCCGCGCAGGAACGTGCCACGACGAAAGCCTATCTTGGTCACGCTGGACTCGAACAGTTCGCTGGCATCGAGCACCACCAGGTCGCTGTCGAGCTTGGTATCGACAGCCATCTTGGCCACGATGCCGACGCCCAGGCCCAGGCGCACGTAAGTCTTGATCACGTCAGCGTCAGCCGCGGTGAACACCACTTTGGGCGTGAGGCCGCGATGGCTGAAGGCTTCGTCGAGTTTGGAGCGGCCGGTGAAGCCGAACACGTAGGTGACAATCGGGTATTCGGCCAGGGCTTCAAGGGTCAGCTTCGGCAGTTTGGCCAATGGGTGCCCCTGAGGGACCACTACACAGCGGTTCCAGCGATAGCACGGCATCATCACCAGGTCACCGAACAGCTCCAGGGCTTCGGTGGCGATGGCGAAGTCGACGGTGCCGTCAGCCGCCATTTCGGCGATCTGCATCGGCGAGCCCTGGTGCATGTGCAAGGCCACGTCCGGGTACTGCTTGATGAACGAGCTGATCACCGGCGGCAGCGCATAACGCGCCTGGGTGTGGGTGGTGGCGATCGACAGGGTGCCTTTTTTCTCGTTGGAGAACTCCTGGGCGATCTGCTTGATGCTTTCTACCTTGCGCAGGATTTCGCCGGCCGTGGTAATGATGCGCTCACCGGCTGGCGTAACGCGGGTCAGGTGTTTGCCGCTGCGGGCGAACACTTCGACGCCCAGTTCGTCTTCCAGCAGGCGGATCTGTTTACTGATACCCGGTTGCGAGGTGTAGAGGCTTTGAGCCGTGGCGGAAACGTTGAGGTCGTGGTGCGCCACTTCCCAGATGTAGCGCAGTTGTTGAAGCTTCATATGTGTCCCTCAAAGCAGATAGACGCCACGGATATCAGCGACGGTATATAACTATATTAAAGGTTTTAGTGATAAATCTAGAACTTTTTATCGTTTACGCCCCATCACACATCATCACTGCGCCGACGCTGCAGTAAAGGCACCAGATACACCGGTACCTGGGACAACTGCAACACCCGCGCCGCCGTACGTCCCAGTGGCGTGGAGGCCCCCGTGCCCTGGCTATGACTTCCTACGATCAACAAATCCACCGAGAGTTTCTGCGCCTGGTCGAGAATCACTTGGGCGGGATCCCCCTGGATCACCCGCACCGAGCGAATCAGTTTCAAATCCTGGGCGTCGTCGTCCAGCTCTTCGCGAAAGCTGTCCAGTACCCGCTGCTCAATACTCGCCATCACTGTGTCCAATCCCTGGGTCTGCCATTCACTCAGTGCATGCTCATCAAGGTAGCTTTGCAGCACCGACTCGGCGAACAGCCCGATAGGCTCTACAACATGAATCACATAAAGATCAGCCTTGAACGTTCGCGCCATCGCCAGCGCATGTTGCATCACATAAGGCGCATAAACACCCAAGTCAGTGGCGTACAACATCGAACCGATCATAAAACCTCCTGGACTGCCAGGATGGCGGGGATTGCTTCAGCTTAGCAGCGCCTTGGCGACTGCGATGGACTTAGCTTTCGACCTGGATTTTTGGTTCATTGCTGATGCCATGGGGCACATGCCCGGTGGCCACCACCGCCCTGGCTTTTTCGCAATGACCGGCCTGATCGTCGAAAAACACATCGGCAGCAAACGCCTCAAGGAACGCTGATTTCTCCAGGCCACCCAGAAACAGCGACTCGTCCAGGCGGATATCCCACTCACGCAAGGTGCGGATCACCCGTTCGTGGGACGGCGCCGAACGCGCCGTCACCAGCGCCGTGCGGATCGGGCATGACTCGTCGGAAAATTCGCGCTGCAGCAGATTGAGCGCCGCCAGGAAGCCTTTGAAGGGACCGCCGCGCAGAGGCTCGCGGGCCGACTGCCGCTCGCTGGCCTGGAACGCTTCCAGGCCACCGGTTTGGTAGACACGCTCGGACTCATCGGAAAACAGCACCGCGTCGCCATCGAAGGCTATCCGCAGTTCGGCGCTGGAGGCCCGCCGCGCGCCTCCAGACAAAATAGTCGCGGCGGCAAAACCTTCGTCCAGCGCACTGCGCACATCTTCGGCGTGGGTCGAAAGGAACAAGTGACTGCCAAACGCGGCCAGGTAAGGGTGCGGGTTACGCCCACCGACAAACGCGGCACGGGAAATATCCAGACCGTAATGCTGGATCGAATTGAACACACGCAAACCGGTGTCGGCACTGTTGCGCGACACCAGTACCACTTCGACCCGAGCCCGCCCGAGGCTGGCGTTCAGGCTCAGGAGCTTCTTGACCAAGGCAAAGGCTTCTCCCGGCTCAAGGATTTCTTCCTCGTGCTCAATCTGGTATTTGCGGTACGCCTCGACGCCTTGGGCCAGGTAGATCTTGTGGCTTTCGCTCAGGTCGAACAGCGCTCGCGAGGAAATCGCCAGCACCAGTTTGTCGCTTATCCCTTTGGCCATGTCAGTTCCTCAGCCGTTGCGTCGATCGATAAAGCTCAGGGCCTGGTACAGCGCCTGCATCCGCGGCAACTCACAGCCTGCGGCCCTGGCAGCGGCCAGCGGGCGGGCGTAGATCGCGGCCAGTTCCAGCGGGCGCTGGTGCTGATGATCGTGATACATGCTTGGCCAGTAGTCCGTCAAACGCTCGGTCATGTTGAACATCTGCTCGGCGTAGCCAGGCGCGACCTCATGACCGCACGCCCGGGCGCCCTGCACCACTTCAGCCATCAACCCCTGGATCAACTCCCGGCTGGATTCGTCGGCCATCAACGTCGAGGTGTTCGCACCGAGCAGCACCGACAGGCCGTTGTACGGCACATTCCACACCAGTTTGTGCCAGCGTGCCTGGTCGAGGTCGGGCATGGCCTGGGAGTCGATCCCGGCCTCGCGGAACAGCCCGGCGCCCTCTTCGACAATCGCCTGGCGGCGTGCAGCATCATGAGTGGCACTGCCACTGTGATAGCCAAGACTGACCCGGCCCATGGCCTGATGCTCGACAATCCCCGGCCCGGAACGGTGTACGCAGATATAACAAAGCCCACCGAGCAAATGCAGGGACTCAGGCAAATGTTCGCGCAGGTCATCCTCGATACCGAGGCCATTTTGCAACAGCACGACCTTGGCACCCGGCGCCGCCACCTGGGCAATCGTCGGCGCCAACTCAACGTTACCAGTGGTTTTGGTGCCCACCAGCAGCCAGTCGCAAGGCGGCATGTCGGCCGCATTGGCGTAGGCCTGGACCGGGTGCAGGCTCAAGGCCCCATGCACCGCACTATTGAGTTGCAAGCCACGCTCACTGACCGCCGCGTATTCACTGCGCAGCAGGAAATGCACGTCGAAACCGGCGCGCGCCAGCATCAACCCGTAAAAACCACCGATGGCACCGGTGCCGATAATCCCAATGCGCGGGCCAGGCTCAACTGCACTCGTCATGGCAACTCCTCTGGTTCTTGTTTGAGCGCCTCATTTATAGCGTCGCTGAGGTCGCTGGGGTTCAGGCCCACCTGCAGTGCACCGTGGAGTTGACCCTCGCACACTACAAATAAAGCCGGCAAATGAAAGATCCCGTAGCGCTCCACCGCACCACCATTGTGCCCAGCGTCGACCCAGCAGATGCGCGCCACCGGCAGGTTCCAACCCGGTATCTGCTGGCGTGCCCAACGACAACTGGAACAGCCGACGCTGGTAAACACCAGCAGCGAAGTGCCCGGTAACGTCAGTAACTGCTGGTCGATATCCAAATCCGTCAATTCAAACGCTTTCACTCGATCCACACCACGCCCTTTAACCAGGCAACACACTATCAGGCCGTACGCCACTGCGCGCAATTGCCCATTGTCGAGCCGGCGTGTACGCGCTAAGGTTCGGCTCCCCGCTGCATTTAAATCATGCTGTGCTCCGCCGCACGGGGTTCGCTGGCGGCCGGCACCCGTGACCCTGACGAGTAACACGATGGCTGATTTACCGATCAACGACCTAAACGTCGAATCCAACGAGACCCTGATCACGCCCGATCAGCTCAAACGCGAAATCCCTTTGAGCGACGCTGCACTGCAGACCGTCACCAAGGGCCGCGAAGTCATTCGTGACATCCTCGACGGCACTGACCACCGCTTGTTCGTGGTGATCGGCCCTTGCTCGATCCACGACCTCAAGGCAGCCCACGAGTACGCCGAGCGCCTAAAAGTGCTGGCTGCAGAAGTGTCTGACACCTTGTATCTGGTGATGCGCGTGTATTTCGAGAAGCCACGGACCACCGTCGGCTGGAAAGGCCTGATCAACGACCCATACCTGGACGACTCGTTCAAGATCCAGGACGGCTTGCATATCGGCCGCAAGCTGCTGCTGGACCTGGCTGAAATGGGCCTGCCCACGGCCACTGAAGCCCTGGACCCGATTTCCCCGCAGTACTTGCAGGACCTGATCAGTTGGTCGGCGATCGGTGCGCGTACCACCGAATCGCAAACCCACCGCGAAATGGCCTCCGGCCTGTCTTCGGCCGTGGGTTTCAAGAACGGTACCGATGGCGGCCTGACCGTGGCGATCAATGCCTTGCAGTCGGTTTCCAGCCCACACCGCTTCCTGGGGATCAACCAGGAAGGTGGCGTGTCCATCGTCACCACCAAGGGCAACGCCTATGGCCACGTGGTACTGCGTGGCGGCAATGGCAAGCCCAACTATGATTCGGTCAGCGTGGCCCTGTGCGAACAGGCGCTGACCAAGGCGAAGATCAAGCCGAACATCATGGTCGATTGCAGCCACGCCAACTCCAACAAGGACCCAGCCCTGCAACCGCTGGTGATGGAGAACGTGGCCAACCAGATCCTGGAAGGCAACCAGTCGATTATCGGCCTGATGGTCGAGAGTCACCTGAACTGGGGCTGCCAGGCGATCCCCAAGGATCTGGCCGACCTGCAGTACGGCGTGTCGATCACCGATGCCTGCATCGACTGGTCCGCCACCGAGACTACCCTGCGCAGCATGCACGCCAAGCTCAAGGACGTATTGCCCAAACGCAAACGTACCTGACGCACACAAAAACGCCGGGCTAAGCCCGGCGTTTTTTTATGCGTGTCTATCGGCTTTCACAGCTTCGCGGCATGGCGCTGGTGGCGCTCCATGTAGCGCTCGACGTAGGAACAGGACGGGATCACCGTGTAGCCCATGCTCTCGGCGTATTGCAGTGCCTCTTCGGTCAGCGCAGCAGCAATGCCGCGTCCACGCAAGGCATTGGGCACAAACGTGCGATAAATATCCAGGGTCTGTTTCCCCAGGTCCATGTAGGTCAGATAGGCACGATGACCGTCCACATTGGTCTCGAACTGATGACCAGCCTGGTCATGGTGGATGGACAACGCCTCGCTCATCACTACTCCTCGCGGGTCTTGGTTTCTGACCCCTACCTTACCGATGTTTTTCCGGCGAAGGAACATCTACGCCACCCCGTGCCGGTTTCGACAACGAGAAAAGCCCTACAGCACTCACGCCCCGCACCCAGGAATAGTAGGCACCAATCCTGTCATTGCTCAAGGGACGCTTGTCATCCATGGGGCTGGCGGACATAGAAAGGGCTGATCGAGCATCCGCTGGTCGATAGCCTGAACATTGCCGGCAGTTGAAGCTTGAGACGAACAGCGGCTCTTAAAGTCACCTCTACATGCGCAAAAGATGCCCGTCAACGCCAGGAAATTCTGAACAATAGTGTTCGCCTTGATATATAAATTGACTTGCGCTTACAACGTTTAACACTTGCCAGCTGGCGCTTTCAGCCTGGATCCAATCTTTGACTGCGCATCAAAGACTGGACGTTTTTTATACAAACTCGCTAAAGATTAGCCAAAATAGATGCGGTACAAGAATTTTTTTTGCTTCTTGCGCTACGTCAGTTTACTTACTACAAGTAATGGGTAGTATGTACGCCGGCTATTAGCTCACTCTGAGATAGTAGCCATTAAATAGAAAGTCCTTGAAGGGGAACACGATGAACAACGTTCTGAAATTCTCTGCTCTGGCTCTGGCCGCAGTTCTGGCTACCGGTTGCAGCAGCGTCTCCAAAGAAACCGAAGCTCGTCTGACTGCAACTGAAGACGCAGCAGCTCGCTCCCAGGCCCGTGCAGACGAAGCCTACCGTAAAGCTGATGAAGCTCTGGCTGCTGCTCAAAAAGCACAACAGACTGCTGATGAAGCTAACGAGCGCGCTCTGCGCATGCTTGAAAAAGCTAGCCGCAAGTAATAATCCCTCGGGATTGTTATCAAGCCGATCCATTTTTGGATCGGCTTTTTATTGCCCGTAATTCGGCACCGGATCCCAGGCAATAAAAAGCCCGCCAGGGAATAATCCGTGGCGGGCTTCTATTGGGTGACGTTATTGCAGCAAGTCGCCCGGCGCGCTGGTGACCATAGGTGCCTCGCCTGGCTCGCCGATTTGCGCCGGCAAGCCATCTTCGGCCGCCACGACATCACGCACCTCATCCCAATTGACCCGCAGGTTGTTGGCCAGGTCTTCGCGCTTGAGCATCGCGTTGATGACGGCCGTGTGCTTGTCGACCACCGACGGCGTGCCATCGTCGTTCAATGGCGCATGCGCCTCCAGGTAAACCTTGCCGCCGCTGATGCCAAACTTGTAGGCGTCATTGATGATCCGCACAGGCGTACCCACCGGAACCATCTTGGCCATCTCCAGCACGTTGTTGTTGAACATGCGGAAGCAGCCATGGCTGGTACGGGTACCAATGCCAAACTTCTTGTTGGAGCCATGAATCAGGTAGCCCGGCGTACCCAGGGTGAACTTGAATGGCCCCAGGGGGTTGTCGGGACCTGCCGGCACCACGTTGGGCAGCGGGTCACCGTCAGCCGCGTGCTCGGCCTTGATCGACGCAGGCGGGGTCCAGGTCGGGTTGGGGGTCTTGGCGATGATGCTGGTATGGGCAATCGGCGAGCCCCAGCCTTCGCGACCGATACCGAGCGGGAAGGTGTACACCACGTCCTGACCCTTGGGGTAGTAGTACAGGCGGTACTCGGCCAGGTTGATCACGATGCCTTCCCGGGGGCCCGGCGGCAGGATGAAACGGGTCGGCAATACAATCTCGGCGCCGGTCCCCGGCAGCCAGGCATCGACACCCGGATTGGCCGCGACCATCTCCGAATAGCCCAGGTCATATGTCACCCCCAGGTCGGCAAAGGTGTCTTCGTACTTGGCCTTGATCACCTGGACCTGGCCGACAATGTCTTCACCCGGCGGTGGCAGGGGCAGTTGCAGGGCTGCAACAGGACCGGCTGCACACAAGGCAGCGAGAGACAGGCAACGGGTGACGACAGGGAGGCGCGACAACATCCGGGAAATCCTTCGCAGATCGACGGGGGGTAAAATGGCGATTGTAGCGTGTAGCGGCCCTTAAAGCTCGAAGCGCAGCTCAGGCCAGATAGGCGGTGTGCCGCGTTTTTGCGATTCAAGAATCGCCCGGCACAGGGGGCACAGGCGCTGATCCTGGAAGATCGAGCGATCCACCGAGGACCAGCGTGGCTGGGCAGGCAGCAATGTGCCACAGAGCGTGCGGTCGATGGTGCCGCCCAGCTCCAATTGGCGCGTCACCAGATGCACCTTCACTTCCTGGCAGGCGAACAGATCCAACTGCTCGTCGGGCTCGATCAGTTGGTAGGCAAACAGGGACCAGGCAGGACGCGACGACATCGGGGGCTCCAAATCGGGGGCGCCACCTTAGCCGAAAGACCGCTGCTAGAAAAGCGTCATAACAGCGGTTTTAGCGTCGGCCAGACATTTTCCAGCAACTTGGCCTGGGCGCCGACTGCCGGGTGCAGTTGATCAGCCTGCATCATGTCCGGATGACCACCTACGCCTTCAAGGAAAAACGGCACCAGGGGAACGTTTTTTTCCTTGGCCAACACGCCATAGACCTCGGCAAATGCCTTGGTGTATCGCGGGCCATAATTGGGCGGTAACTGCATCCCCAGCAGCAGCACCTTGGCACCGCCGGCCTTGGACTGGTCAATCATCGACGCAAGATTTTGTTGCAATTGCGCCGGGGGCTGCCCGCGCAAGCCGTCGTTACCACCCAACTCGATAACCACCACGTCTGGCTTATGCTCTGCAAGCGCCGCCGGCAGCCGCGCGAGGCCTCCAGCACTGGTGTCGCCGCTGATGGAGGCGTTGACCACTTTGTCGTCAAAACCCTCCTTCTTGAGCTGTTGCTCCAGCAGCGCCACCCACCCTTTGCTGGTATCCAGGCCGAAACCGGCACTGATACTATCGCCAACGATCAGGACAGTACCCGCCGCTGCGTTCTGGGCCATGCACATCAGGGCCAGGCCAGCACTCAAAAACCATATTCGCATCGGATTCTCCATGGGCGCATGCATTCTCACCGCGCAGAACCTTAGCAAAGTGGTTCCCAGCGCGGAAGGTGAACTGACCATCCTGCACGAACTGAGCCTGGAACTGAACAAGGGCGATAGCCTGGCTATCGTCGGCAGCTCCGGCTCCGGAAAATCCACGCTCCTTGGCCTGCTGGCCGGGCTCGACCTGCCCAGCAGCGGTGAAGTCACCCTCGCCGGCCAGGCCCTGAGCCTCCTGGATGAAGACCAGCGGGCACGCATCCGCGCCGAACACGTCGGTTTTGTGTTCCAGTCGTTCCAATTGCTCGACAGCCTCAACGCCCTGGAAAACGTCATGCTGCCCCTGGAGCTGGACGGGCGCAAGGACGCCCGCGAACGCGCCCGGCACTTGCTCGAACGGGTCGGCCTGGGCCAGCGCCTGACCCATTCGCCCCGCCAGCTCTCCGGTGGCGAGCAGCAACGAGTGGCGATTGCCCGGGCGTTCGCCGCCGAGCCGGACGTGCTGTTTGCCGATGAACCCACCGGCAACCTCGACAGCCATACCGGCGAGCGCATCAGCGACTTGCTGTTCGAACTCAATAAAGAAAACGGCACCACTCTGGTGCTGGTGACCCACGACGAGCGCCTGGCCCACCGCTGCCGACGCCTGATCCGCCTTGAAGCCGGCCTGATGGTCGAGCCCCTGGAGCCTTGATGGCACGTCTGCCGCTGTTACGCCTGTTCAGCCTTGCCCTGCGCCAATTGCTGCGCGATGCCCGTGCCGGTGAGTTGCGCGTGTTGTTCTTCGCCCTGCTGGTGGCAGTGGCCGCCAGCACTGCCATCGGTTATTTCGGTGCGCGGCTTAACGGCGCGATGCTACTGCGCGCCACCGAGTTCCTCGGCGCCGACCTGGTGCTGGAGGGCAGTTCCCCGGCCCGCTCCGAGCAGGTAACCAGCGGCACGCAACTGGGCCTGACGCACGCCAGGGTGGTGGAGTTCTCCAGTGTCATCGCCACCGACAACGGCATTCAGCTTTCGAGTATCAAGGCGGTCAACGAGCAATACCCGCTACGCGGCCAACTGAAAAGCGCGGCTGAACCGTTCGCGCAAGAGACCTCGGGCGGCGGCCCGAAACCCGGCGAGGCCTGGGTCGAGGCACGCCTGCTGACCGCACTGGACCTGAAAGTCGGCGACAGCATCGACGTCGGCATGAAGGCCCTGCGCATGACCCGCGTCCTCACCTATGAGCCGGATCGGGCCGGCAACCTCTACAGCCTCACCCCCCGGGTGATGATCAACCTGGCCGACCTTGAGGCCACCGGCGTGGTCCAGCCAGGCAGCCGCGTCAG
Source organism: Pseudomonas sp. 25 R 14 (assembly GCF_900004755.1). NCBI lineage: Bacteria > Pseudomonadati > Pseudomonadota > Gammaproteobacteria > Pseudomonadales > Pseudomonadaceae > Pseudomonas > Pseudomonas sp. 25 R 14. The sequence goes on from NZ_CVTS01000024.1 coordinate 112,090, forward strand.
CTACCGCGAGCTGTGGCGCGCGCCGCCAGCCAGTACCGCCCTGCAAACCTACCGCGACCAGATAACACCTGGCCTGGCGGCCAACCAGCGCCTGCAGGATGCACGGGACGGCAACCAGCAAATCGGTGGTGCCCTGGGCAAGGCCGAGCGCTACCTGAACATGGCCAGCCTGGTCGCCGTGCTGCTGTCCGGGGTGGCCGTAGCCCTGTCGGCGAACCGTTTTGCCAGCCGCCGCTTCGACGCCAGTGCACTGTTGCGATGCCTGGGCCTGTCGCGGCGCGAAACCATGCTGCTGTTCAGCCTGCAACTGACCGTCCTGGGCTTGCTGGCCAGCCTCGCCGGTGCGGCACTTGGCTGGCTGGCGCAGTTGGGGCTGTTTTACCTGTTGCACGATCTGCTGCCGGCAGATGTCCCGCCTGGCGGATTGCTGCCAGCCGTCGCCGGCATCGGTACCGGGCTGGTAGCCCTGGCCGGTTTTGCCCTGCCGCCCCTGGCGGCGCTGGGCCGCGTACCACCACTGCGGGTTCTGCGGCGCGACCTGTTGCCGATCCCCTCCAGCACTTGGATGGTGTATGGCGCGGCATTGTTTGCCCTGGGCCTGATCATGTGGCGCCTGAGCCTGGACCTGGTGCTGACCTTCGCGCTGTTGGGCGGCGGGGTTATCGCCGCGCTGCTCCTCGGCGGCCTGCTCCTGTTGCTCTTGCAAAGCCTGCGCCGCCTGCTGGCGCGTGCAGCCCTGCCCTGGCGCCTGGGGCTGGGCCAGTTATTGCGCCACCCGTTGGCGGCGGCGGGCCAGTCCCTGGCGTTCGGCCTGATCCTGCTGTCGATGGGGTTGATCGCCCTGCTGCGTGGAGAACTGCTGGACACCTGGCAGAACCAACTGCCCAAGGATGCCCCCAACTATTTCGCGCTCAACATCCTGCCGGCCGACAAGGACGCCTTCGGTGCCCGCCTGCTGGAGTTGCAAGCACAGGCAGCGCCCTTATATCCGGTGGTACCAGGGCGCCTGATCAGCATCAACGGCGAACCCGTGCAGGAAATTGTCAGCAAGGACTCCAGTGGCGATCGTGCGATACAGCGGGACTTGAGCCTGACCTGGGCCGCCAACCTGCCCCCGGGCAACACCCTGACATCGGGCACCTGGTGGGCGGATCAGCCGAAGGATGAGATACCGGGTGTCTCGGTAGAAACCAAGGTCGCCGAAAGCCTCAAGCTCAAGCTCAATGACCACCTGGTCTTCACCGTTGGCGGGGAAAACCGTGAGGCCCGGGTCACCAGCCTGCGGGAGATCAACTGGGACAACTTCCAACCCAACTTCTTCATGATCTTTCAACCTGGCACCCTGAAGGACCTGCCGGCCACGTACCTGACCAGCTTCTACTTGGCCGCCGGCCATGACCAGCAGATCGTCGACCTGTCCCGGGCCTTCCCGGCAGTCACCATCCTGCAGGTCGAGGCGTTACTGGCCCAACTGCGCAGCATCCTGGCCCAGGTCACGCTGGCCGTGGAGTATGTGCTGCTGTTTGTCCTGGCGGCAGGCATGGCGGTGCTGTTCTCCGGCCTGCAGGCCACCCTGGACGAACGCATCCGCCAGGGCGCCTTGTTGCGCGCCCTGGGGGCGGAGCGCAAGTTGCTGGTCAAGGCCCGGCGTATCGAGTTTGGTCTGTTGGGTGCGGTCAGTGGGCTGCTGGCGGCGCTGGGTACCGAGTTGGTGACCCTGGTGCTGTATCGCTATGCGTTCGACCTGGTCTGGCACCCTCACCCTTGGTTGTTGGTACTTCCGGTGATTGGTGCGGTCTTGATCGGCGGTGCGGGGGTGTTCGGTACACGCCGTGCGCTGAACGCCAGCCCGCTGACGGTATTGCGCGAAGGCTGAAACAAAAAAGCCGGCCCCCTTGTGGGAGCCGGCTCACTGCATCACGGCGTTCTTCCTGGCGCCATCGCCGGCAAGCCGGCGCCTACCTGATGTACTCGATGCTGGTGATCCACCAGCACATTTCGCCGCCGGGCGTCTGCACAATGGCCTCATCGTCCACCTCTTTGCGCAGCAAGGCCCTGGCCATGGGGGAGTCGATGGAGATGTAATCCATGCGCTCATAAATTTCGTCATAGCCCACGATCCGAAAACGCTTGGTATCGCCCTGCTCGTTCTCGATATCCACCCAAGCCCCGAAGAATACCTTGCCCTCCTGCTCGGGCATGTATTCCACCACCCGCATATCTTCCAGGCGCTTGCGCAGGTAACGCACCCGGCGGTCGATTTCGCGCAGCAGCTTTTTGTTGTACTGGTAGTCGGCGTTTTCGCTGCGGTCTCCCAGCGAGGCAGCCCAAGTGACCTTGCGTGTTGTATCGGGACGCTTTTCTCGCCACAGGTAATCAAGCTCTTTCTTCAGCGCCTCATGACCTTCTTTGGTAATCAGCTTGGTACTCAAAAGCGTCACATCCCCAGGAAATGTCCATTGGTTCAAACCACCTCTGCATCAGCCAAGAATGCACTGGCTGCCTGACGGCAATCGGTCGGCTTTGATGATAAATGAACGCCAGAAAGTAGCCAGGCCTGATTCCCCTGGTCAATCAGGACCAGGCACATTGCCTGCATCCGCACCCTGCCGCCGGTCAACTTTCTCAACCGGAAACAAGGTTCCGTCCAAGCGATAAAGTAACCCCTTCAGATCACCTCTGAAACCCGATAACTGCCCCAGTCCGGTCGCCAATTGCTCAGCCTGTTGCTGCGATGCCCTATCCAACGCTTGTAGCCTGAACGACTCTTCTTCCAACTGGCGGGCCCAGCTCTCCAGGCGGCGTTGTTCTGCCTGCTGCAACTGCGCATCCTGGGCCAGGTGCTCCTCACGCCCATTCAACGCTTCGGTTCGCTGCTGCAAGGCTGACTCCAGTACGGCCAGCTGTTGATTGGCCTGCTCCAGTACGGCCTTTTCCCGTAGCAACTGACTTCTGTGCAGCTCAAGCTCCTCCTGTTGTTGGAACACTGCACGCTTTTGTTGCGTCAACTCTTGCGCCACACGGGCAAGATTGGTCAGCGTGGTGTCCACTTCAAGCAGGGACGACTGATCCCGGGCCACGACTGACGAAACGGCTTCTGGCGGCGTAACAGGCTGCTGCACTCGCGGAGCGGGCACCTGCACCGACTCCTTAGGCGGGGGAGGCAATAGGTCAGCAGGCGCTACCACCGGCAAGACGACTGACGGTTCCTCATCCGCCCCCTGCGCCACAGCCTCAGTGCCATCTGCCGTACTGGGAGGCGACACCATTTTTGACGAGAAACGAATAGACGGCACAATCAACTCGGTACTCTCAATCGCGGGTAGACCAATGACTGACGTTCCGAGGGTGATCACCTTCATCACCAATGCCTTCTTGATCATCAGCGAGTGGTGATCCTCCGGTCTAGCCGTCGGTAGCTTGCTACCCTTCAGGTCAATGAAGTGGTAAGGCACCTGTGACTCTGAGGTATTGCCATCCTTGACACCGGACCCCGTGGCCAGGGTGATGATCTGCTTGAGGACCCTCATCGCCAGTTGCAGGTTCTCCTTGGACTCGATGCCGCCAAGAAAATAACGCTCGGCCTTTTTGCGCAGGGCGGCGATATAGACCCGAGAGCTCCCCGGCTCAACCTCTTCGTCCAGGCTATAGACAAGAAAGTTCGAAGCGATTTGGGGTATCGCAAAGCAACAGAGCAATGCACCGTTAACCGGGGAATCATGACCAGAGTGTTCAAGAACAAGAGTACGTAGAAGCATCATGAGTGTCGGACTCCATTACGGTAGTACTTCATATACACGCCATCTATCAAATAAAAATCAACACCACATCAAGAGCAACACAATTGTTTCAGCGAGTGATTGAGCCACATGTAGGACTTCCCTTATTTCAGCGCCTCAGCGTTTCCAAGCGATCCTATTGAACGTACCATTTTTTAACAAAGCCGCACCTGAAACACTTGATCAATACTTTTCGCCTTCAACCTTCGGAATTTTTCAACCTAAAGACACAGGCTTATTGAGGCCACCGCATACTCGCATACCCAGGCAAACAACCAAGTAGAAAACCCAATGATCGAAATAACAAATCTAACAAAAAAAACAGGACGGGCGACGGCCATCGACAACTTGTCATTTAGCGCCCATCCCCGGGAATGCCTAGGGTTATTTGGACATGATGGTGCTGGCAAAAGCACGCTACTCAAATTGCTCTCAGGCGCAATTCCGGCAACCTCCGGCACTATGAAAATATATGATATTAATATCTCTACCCACCCCATAAAGGCAAAAAAAATAATAGGTTACCAGCCTGAATCCGCACTCGGCCATGGCGACACGAAGGTAAAAAATTTTCTGGGTTACATGGCCGAAGTCCGCGGATTCCATGGCCTGGAAAAGCGCAAGATGGTCGATCGAGCCATCACCCGCCTGGAGCTTTGGCGAATACTTGACTCGCCGATCGCAGCCCTTCCTCCAGGGCACCAGCGCAAAGTGGCGCTGGCCCAAGCCATCCTGCATGACCCCAGGCTACTGCTACTCGATGAACCAACAGAAGGCCTGGCCCCCCTACAAAAACAAAAGGTCGGGACGCTTATCCAGTCGCTGACCGAAGACATGACGGTCATTATCGCCTCACGCAATCCAGAAGAGTTCTCCTGTATCTGCCAACGGGCGCTGGTTCTGTCCGAGGGTAGATTACTGGCCGATGCCCCCATCACCGAGCTACAACGTAGTTCGCGTCATTACCAGGCAATCACCCTGGCTGGCGATCCCCCCCTGGACCTCCTGGCACTGGCCGTGCTTCCGGGGGTGGCTGGCATCGAAGAAGACCGGCATGCCGACGGCAGCGTGACAGTACTCGCGATGCCGGGGCAAATCATCTACCCACATGTCAACGCCCTGGTCGCCAACCGCCGCTGGAAGATCAATACCTTGAGCCTTGAGCCGGGACGCCTGAGCGATGTCATCCACCATTTGAGCCAGGGGGCGCCCAATTGAAACGTCTACCCGTGATATTCAAACGACAACTGAGTAACTACTTGTCGACCCCGTCCACGTATTTTGGCATCGCGATCTTTTTGACTGCCAACACTGCGCTCGGTTTTTATGTAGGAAAATTCCTGGAGAATACGCCAACAAACTTGCACGCTTTCTTTCAGTACCACCCATGGCTTTATCTTTTTTTCATTCCATTTATTTCCACTCTACTTTGGTCGGACGAGTACAAAGACAATGCTTTTTCCTTTACAAACACACTGCCAGTATCAGCCCTAGAACTGACACTGGGTAAATTTCTAGCCGCCTGGATCCTTTGCGCACTAACGCTTTCACTGACGCTCCCACTGGTCATTACCATTAACTACCTGGTCATAGCAGACAATTCAACCATACTGGCTCAATTCATCGGGAGCTGGCTACTGGCAGGTGCCTATCTCTCGTTCGCCTGCCTTGTTTGTGTCATGGCCTATAACCGCCTGATTATTTTCGGCATCACACTCGCGCTGTTACTGACAGCAAGCACTTTATCGTCAGTATTGGATATGTTGTCCCATCAGGCCCCCATCTGGGTAGTTGACAGTTTGATTTCACTCAATCCACGAATACGTTTCAGTACGATAGACAGCGGTCTTCTGACGCTACAAGACACGTCGTACTTCATAAGCATGATCATTGCCTTCCTCACCGCGACCACCCTTATTTTAAATTTCAGAAAAAGCTGAGGAAGGAAATTCCCATGAGGAACCTTATGAACTTCGGTGTGACGTTGATCGTCATCGCCCTGCTTTTTCTCGCCTTCAATCTGGTATGGGCACTGAAGCTGCCCAATTATAGGCTGGACCTCTCAGAGAGAGAAATCCACACCCTGTCACCGTCTACCAACGCCCTGCTCGCGGCACTTGAAACCCCCATGGACTTGTATTTTTTCAACGCAAGCCATCCCCCAAAAAGTGAAGCCTTGAAAAGCCATGGCGAGTACATCGCCCTGCTACTCAAGGCCTATGAAAGCGCGTCAAAGGGCAACGTTACGCTGCACCTGATTGACCCTAAACCCTTTTCAGAAGATGAGTACAAGGCTGAGTTATTGGGCCTGGATAGCAAGCATGGGCTGTTTGGCCTCATCGGGACCCGTACCAACCATGAACCTCAGAAAATCGAACGATTCGACCCTGCCCAGGCGGGCTTCCTGGAGTATGAGATCAGTCGCCTGATCCACAACGTCGCGCGCCAGGAACAACCCATAATCGGGCTAATCTCCGGATTAGTCATGGACGGCAGCCGGGATGAACCCAACCAGGAAATCGCACCTTCGTGGCAGTTACTCAAGGCACTCCGCAGTCAGTTTAATCTGATGAGCCTGGGCAGCGACATCTCGCGCATCCCCGGGCATGTAAAGACCTTGATGGTCATCCATCCCGATCGTCTACCGCAACAGACACTGTTTGCCATTGATCAATTTGTCCTGGGTGGGGGTAAGTTGATGATGTTTATCGACCCCCTGAATGACCCGGGCTCAACCGCCGACACCTCAGGCCAGCAAAACCTGCTCGCGGCGTGGGGCGTGCAGATGCCAGCAAACAAGGTATTGGCAGACAACCTCTATGCAACCCCGGTAGTACTGGCGAGCGGCCTGCCGCCCGTACGCCATCCCGGGGCGCTCACCCTGACCAGAGAGGCGATGACCCGGCACGATATCAGCACCTGGGGCGTTGACAACATAACGCTGTTAAATCCCGGCACGCTCACGCCACTGAAAAAAAGCCGCATCACATTCACCGCGCTACTCCAGAGTTCCGGACAAGCCAGCACGTTCGATGGGGCACGCTTCGCTCAACAGGACGCATTTGACGCCATGCTCAGCGAGGCAACCACTCGCGGCCGGCAGAATGTGATCGCCGCTCGCATAGAAGGGCCCGCCTATTCCGCCTTTCCTGACGGTCTCAATGGTCAGAAAGCAACGTTGCAAAAGGCCGCCAACATCCATGTGGTGGTAGTGGCCGACACTGACCTGCTCAGTGACCGCGTCTGGCTGGCCGCACGCAATGCCAACGGACAACAAGCGCGGCTTCCGGGCAATGCCAGGTTTGTCTTCAATACCCTGGATAACCTGGCTGCGCCCGACACACTAAGCGCTATCAGCCCTCGTGCGAGCGGCCGGCAACCACTCGGTTTGCTGGACAGGTTGCGCAACGAGGCCGCGCAGTCCTATCGAAAAAAAGCCCCCCTTCTGGAGCAACGCCTGGACCAGGCAGAAAAAGAATGGCAGTCGCTGAACACGCCGTCATCAATGCTGGGGAGTCAGGCCATCTCCTCCAATACGTTGCTGCAAGCGTTAAACAAAGAACGCCTGCGATTACGCTTGGAGCTTCACACCTTGGAAAGGGATGCCTACAGGAACGTCCGCAGCCTCGAACTCACTGTGGCACTGCTCACTCTCACCACCGTTCCGTTGATAGTAAGCCTGCTGGGCCTGGGGATCTTCATCTCGCAGCGACGTCGCCATCATCCGCCTACCGCAGCGTTCTACTGAGCCGTACGGGTTACCGCCGAGTAATCAAGCCCTGGCGCGCCACGCGGGTCAGGTGCTGGATGAACTCAGCGGCATCCTCGGCGTTCGGCGCCTGGATCACCGCCAGATCAAAGCTGTTCGTGGCAAAACGCGCCAGGGACTCGCCGTCTTCGACAAACTGGATCAGGAAAGCCGAAGGACGACCCGTGCGCCGGGGCCAGCCATCCAGATAACGCAGCAGCGTCGGCTGGTGCTTGCCGCCAAGAAGAATTTTCGGATTGCGCTGAGTCAGGCCCGCAGTGATCGGGGCCAAGCGTACAAGAGGTCGTAGTGCATTCATCGTGTCGTGTCTCTGCCTCAAAAGTCTGCGGGCAGGTGAGAGGCAACACCGAACCAGCGCTTTAGCGGTATTTCGAAACCTGGAGCAGGCTTCTGTCGGGGCTGCATCGAGTCCCTGTGGCGCCCCGCAATTAGCTGTTTAAATCGGCGCATGCAGCATCCTAGAGAAGCCGGTGGGGAAGTGTCAAGAATCCCGTACAACGAAAAAGGCCCGCACGGGGCGGGCCTTTACAGGAGCGTTAGCAGGATCAATTGGCGATTGCGCGGTCGACAGACAGTTTGCCAGCCCCTTCAAACAGCACCGCCACTGTACCGCCCAGCAATGCCAGGGCGAACTCGTAGCCGTTGTTGGCCATGAACAAACCGTTGCTGATATGCACCGAGAAAATCGCCACCAGCGAGACAAAGGCCAAGCCCAGCGCTGCCGGACGTACCAGCAAACCGATGATCAGCGCCAGGCCGGCAAAGAACTCGGTACCGCCCGACAACAGTGCCATTAGAGTGCCCGGTGCCAGGCCGATACTTTCCATCCACTGCGCCGTCCCCGCCAAGCCACCACCACCGAACCAGCCAAAGAGCTTCTGCGAACCGTGGGCGGCAAAAATGATGCCGACGAAAATCCGCAGTACCGTCAGGCCGTAGCCTGCGCGGGTGGACAGAATGTTTTTGATCAATGGGCTCATGCTGACAATCCTTTCAATGTAGGGGTTGGTTGGCCGCTATATTAATCAGTTTAAATAATGATAAAAGCCGAAAAAATGCCTAAATCATATCGATAATATCGATTATTTTCGCGAGACAATCTTCGCTGACACCGGCTCCAGGGAGTCCCGTTCCCGATCAAAGGCCAAGTAATACTTGTTCACGCTATTAACATAGCTGACACCGCCCATTCCGACCTGCTCCATGGCGATGCGCTCCACCTGAAAGAACCACTGATTGGGGTTCAAGCCCCGGCGCCTGGCCTCGGCACGCATGCCCTGTACTCGCTCCGGCCCCATGTTGTAGGCCGCCAGCACGAACGCCATGCGCTCGCGCTCGTTGAGTTTGGGGCTGGCGAAGAACTTGCGGCGAATCAGCGCCAGGTAGCGCGCGCCCGCCTGCACATTGCTGTCCAGGGTCTGGATATTGTTGACCCCGACCCGCTGGGCGGCTGACGGGGTGATCTGCATCAGGCCCGTCGGCCCGCTGCCACTTTTCGCCGCAGGATTGAGCGATGACTCCTTGTAGGCCAGGGCCGCCAGGTTCAACCAGTCCATGCCTTGTTCCCGGGCATGCTTTTGCAGCACCGGGCGCAGCTTTTCCAGACGCTGGCGATCAGCCCGCGCCAGGGGATAGCGCACCTTATAGAGACGGCGATAGATACGCTGGAAAGCCACATCCTGGTCCGACGGGGTCTTGTAGGTTTTCAGGAAGCGATCAATGCTCGCCCGTAGCATCGAGGCATCCTGGCGCACGAACCAGTACTCTTCGCCCGGCTCGCTGATCGCCACTTGCCGATCAAAACGCAGCTTGGGCAGGACCTTGGACCAACGCTCGGCAATCGGTCGCTCGACAATGGTCAGATGGAAGATCCCGGCCTGGACCATCTCCAGCACATCCTCCACCGCCAGGCTGGGGTCCACCCATTCCACCTTGACCGGCGGCAGTTTGCGCAGCGCCAGTTTCTGGTTGATCTGATTGACCGCCTCCCCCGCCGCACTGCCAGTGGTCAAGGCCAAAGTGCGCCCAGACAACTGTTCCAGCCGGGTAAACCGCCGCTCGCCCTTGAGCCCCACCAGCCACAGCGGCACATCGCTGGCAATCGGGTCACTGCTGCTGATCTTGTGCGCCCCCGTCGCATCCAGCAATTCACCGGGGGCAACCAGATCGCCTTCGCCGCGAGCCAGCGCCCCCAGCAATTGGTCCTTGGCCTTGGGAATGATCTTGAGGTTGATTTCCTGGCCGTCACGGACCCGGCCATTAAGGTAATGTTCGAAGGCGCGCAGGCGATGGTATTCAGCACCGATGGACTGCCCCTGGACTTCACCGGAACTGTTGCGACTCTGGTTGACCAGCACCCGTAACGTGCGGCTGCTGCGGATTTCGGCCAGGTCGCGGACCTTGCCCGTCTTGGTCACTTCCAGCGGCCCGTCCAGACGCGCAACCGCCGCCGTGGGCAGCAGCAGCGTCAGGCATACCATGAGCAATGCCGAGGGTCGGATCATCCGCTCTCCGGAAAGAACAAGGCCCCATGCACCGTGGAAAACGTCACATTGGGGGACAGAAACAGAGCGCCAGAGGCGCAGACTTTGGGCGTAAGGGTGTCACAGCAGCAGCTCATCGGCCAACCACGGTGTTACTTGCGAAGTTCAAAGACAGCGATAACTCGTTGTAGTTCTAGGTTTTTCTTATAAATCTACAGCTCTGATAGACTTTCCGGCCGCAGGCGGAGATAGCACCATGCAACTCATTGATATTGGCGTCAACCTGACCAACCCCAGTTTCGACGACAAACACCAGGCCGTGCTCGACCGCGCCTATGCCGCCGGCGTGGGCCAATTGGTTGTCACCGGCACCAGTGTGCAAGGCAGCGAACAGGCCCTGGAACTGTGCCAGCGTTGGGATGAAAGCGCCCAACGGCTGTTCTCCACCGCGGGCATTCACCCCCACAGCGCCAGCGATTGGAACGCCGACAGCGCCCGGCAACTGCGTGACCTGCTCAGCCAGGACCGGGTACGCGCCGTGGGTGAATGCGGGCTGGATTTCAACCGTGATTTCTCACCACGGCCCCAGCAGGAAAAAGTCCTCGAAGCCCACCTGGCATTAGCCGTCGAATTGCAATTGCCAGTGTTTCTCCATGAGCGCGACGCCAATCAGCGTTTGCTGGAGATCCTGCGCGACTACCGCGATCATCTGCCCGCCGCCGTGGTGCACTGCTTCACCGGCGAGCAGCGCGCCCTGTTCAGCTACCTCGACCTTGACCTGCATATTGGTATCACCGGCTGGATCTGTGACGAACGGCGTGGGACGCACCTGCACCCGCTTGTCAGGGAAATCCCCCGAGGCCGCCTGATGCTGGAAAGCGACGCACCCTACCTGCTGCCGCGCACCCTGCGTCCCAAACCCAAGAACGGGCGCAATGAACCCGCCTATTTACCGGAAGTCTTGCGTGAAGTGGCCCAGCACCGCGAAGAAAGCCTGGAAGACCTGGCACAACACAGCACCGCCTGCGCCCGCGCGTTTTTCGGCCTGCCTGCGTTGGATTGACGCGGCGCATTGACCCACATCAACACCCTTTTTTCGAATAGCGGCACAATAATGGCACCTTGCCAAAACTGTTTCCGCTATCAGAGAAAACCTTCCATGGGTGCCTGGCTTAGCAATATCTCGCTGAAGTACAAATTCTGGGCCGTGAATGCGGTCGCTTTCATCACCACGCTGCTGCTGGTGCTGTATGCCGTGCACCTTGAGCAACAGGCCCGCAGCCATGCCTCCCAAGCCTCGGCACAAGCCCAGGGCCGCTTGCTCGGCGCATGGCCGGCGGGGCAGGCGCTGCCCAAGGATGAACACTGGCTGGTGTTCCAGCGGGGCCTGGCGCCCGAACTGGCAGACCAGGACCTGTCCGCCCTCAGCGAGGCCAATGGCTGGGTCGAGTTCAACCCTATGCCGCTGTTCGGCGAAAACCCGTTGCTGGGCGCCGAAGTCATCTCCCGCGCCGACGGCCAGCAAGTCGCCGTCCTGGCCTATACACCCAGCTTGAGCCAAGTGTTTACCGAACGCTTCACCCACTACGCGGTAGCGGTGCTGATCCTGATGCTGGCGATGCTCTGCGCCTCACAGTTGCTGATCCGCTTTTTGCTCGCCCAACTCAACACCTTGAAAGACGTGATGCTGCACGTAGAAAAAACCGGTGACCTCTCGGCTCGGGTGCCCCTGGCGTGCAAGGACGAAGTCGGGCAGATGGCCAGCGCGTTCAACGCCATGCAGGCCGGCTACCAGCGGGTAGTCAGTACCGTGGCGCGCACCGCCAAACTGTTGGACGACGGTGCCGCGCGCCTGGCCAGCAGCATGAACGAGGTCCAGCACGGCATGCTCGGCCAGCAAAGCGAGACCGACCAGGCTGCCACCGCGATCAATGAAATGACCGCCACCGTGTATCACATAGCCCAACACGCCGGCGCCACACGCGACCTGTCGCAGACTGCCGACACCCTGGCCGGCAGCGGCCAGGAAGTGGTGACCCGGGTCCAGCGCTCGATTGCCGGGCTGTCCACCGGCGTGCAGCAAACCGCAGAGATGATCCAGAAGCTGGCCGAAGACAGTCAGAAGATCAACGGCGTGGTCGGCGTGATCCACAGCATCGCCGAACAAACCAACCTGCTGGCCCTCAACGCTGCCATCGAAGCCGCCCGCGCCGGTGAAATGGGCCGCGGCTTTGCCGTCGTCGCCGACGAAGTGCGCAACCTGGCCAAGCGCGTACAAAGCTCCACCGATGAGATCACTCGCATGGTCTCGGCCCTGCAGGCCGGCACCCGGGACGCGGTGGACTTTATGCAGGAAAGCTCCTTCAAGGCAGATGACTGTGTACAGCAAGCCCAGGAAGCCGGCGCCTCACTCGCCGAAATCACCAGCGCCGTGGCGCAGATGCGCGAGAGCAACACGCAGATTGCGGTGGCCGCCGAACAGCAGAGCCACGTGGCCGAAGAGATGAACCGCGCAGTGGTGAGCATTCGTGATGTCACGGAAAACACCGTGCAACAGACCGTGGATTCCGCGACCACCAGCAACGAGCTGGCGACCCTGGCCGGCGAGTTGAACAAGGCGATCGGTCAACTGAAGTTGTGAAGTTTGCCTGCCGATCAGCCAACGCTTGCCGTTGGCGGATCCCATCAAATCGCTATAACCCCCATAGCCAACACCAATTCGCCGACCCTGCCCGCCCAACCTAAACTCTGCTCATCGAGTATCAATGGACAGAGGATTTATCATCATGGGTAAACGTCACCCCAATCTCCCGGCCTGGCAATGGCGCGCCTACCCGCAGAATCATCAGCACCCAACCAATCTGGTACTGCACCTGATTGCCGTGCCGCTGTTCATCGTCGGGTTTCTGCTGATTGTGTCCGGGGTGTTCAGCCTGAGCCTGGCCAGCTTTGCCATCGGCGTGATCGGCGTGTTGGCCGGCCTGGCGCTGCAACGCCATGGCCATAGCCTGGAAGCCCAGGCCAGCGAACCGTTCAGTGATCGTAAAGATGCGGTACAGCGCCTGCTGGTCGAGCAGTTCGTGACTTTTCCGCGCTTTGTCCTCAGTGGCGGCTGGTGGCAAGCCTGGCGTCAGCGCCACCGCCACTGAAGGCCGCTCAGGCGAATACCACCACGGTCTGACGGCTGATGGCGATCAACTGGCCGTCAGGCCCCCATAGCTTGGCAGCGGCATGGCCGTAGCCATCACGGGCATGCTCGATCTCGACGTGGTACTGGCACCAGTCCAGGGTCGTCAACTGCGCCAGCGGCTGGATGAACTCGATGGTCCAGGTCAGGGTGCTGCCCGCTGCAGGCCGCTTCAGATGCGGTAACAGGGCCGGCGGCCAGGCATCCACCAACGCGAGGATATGCGCTTCGGTCAAGGGTTCTTCCTTCACATCCCCACGCAAACGTACCCAGCCGCCCATGTCCCGCGACTTGTTGCCGGTGAACGGCCAGCCGCCGACGCTCCAGCGCATCGCCAGGTGACGCATGAACTCGGGGGTCGCACCTTTGATATACGGCAGTTCCTGGCACTCGTCCCAATGCTTGAAGGTCGGCGCCGGCAACGCCTGCACATCGATCTCCGAAGGGCGCGATGCGCCGAAACTGGCCTGGACCAGGGTCATGACTTCACCGCCCTGCACCACCCGCCCCAGCAACTGGCTGACCGCCTTGCCTTCGCGCAGCACTTCCACTTGATAGCTGGCCGATACGTCTGGCGCTACCGGCCCGACAAAGGTCACGGCCAGCGAACGCAACGGGCGGTCTGCCGGCGCCTGGGCGCGCAAGGCTTCGTACTGCAAAGCGGCGACCAGCCCGCCAAACGTGGCGCGGCCCTGGGCCCACTCGGCCGGGATAGACACATCCAACGGGTTATTACGGGCGGCGTCGAGCAAATCACTAAAGCGCATGGCGACCTCACATCAAGAAAATCGATTGTGCGATCTTAACCAGCGTGCCAGTCAGGTACAGCGCTTATTCCGGCCAAAAAACCGGACAGATAAGCCGCCGGATCAGAAACACTCCGCCGCCAGCTTATCCAGCACCCGATCGGCCTTGCCTTCGGCCTGGGCCATGGTGCGATGCCAGACCGCAACACAAGGTTGCAGATCCGCCTGATGTTCGGCCTGCGCCAGCCATTGCCAGCAGTCATGCCAATCCCCCAGCGCGCCTTGGGCGGACTTGAGACGGGACATGGCCTTGGCCGGCAATTGCCCCAATTGCGGATAAGCCTCGGCCGCGTAACGGACGCGCTTGATCAATAAGCGCAGGCGATGACGGTCGTGACCGGGATCGTGCAGGGCCTCATCGAGGGTTTGCCACTGCTTGGCCAACCGTTTTTCGATGCGCGCCTGCAGCCCCTTGAGCAATTTTTGGTGATCGGACGCGCGGATAAAGCGGGGAAAGGCATCCAGGATCAGCAGCAGGTGTGCGAGTTGCGGGCTGTGCGCCACCTGTCGATAGGTTTGTGGCTGCTGGCGCAGGCGCCGCGCCGCAGCTTCGTGATAGCCGTGCTGCTGCAAGTACGCCGCCAGCACTTCACGGTCGCGCAGTGGCGTGGTCAATTGGCCGACCGCGCTGGCGGCCGCTTCCAGTTGCTCGACACCGGGCAGCCCGCGCAAGGGCCGCAACAAGCTGCGCAAGCGCCGCACGGTGGTGCGCAAGTCGTGCAACGCCTCGTCATCGGTCACCGCCGCCAGGCGCGCCTGGCAACTCAACAATCCGACTTCCAGGCCAATGACCTGGGCGACCAACTGATCCACCAACGCCGACATGCTGCTTCCCCTGTTAAACAACGTCCATACGCCTGCGCAAAACAGGCGCCTGGAACCACCTTAACCACTACCCCGGCGTGTTGCGCTGACTCGGATCAACGCCCGGCGCGCGACTCACGGATATAGAAACGGGCTTTTTCCGCTTTACTGGCGCACCCTTCGAACGCTTCGAATTGTTGCTGGGTCTTGGCACCGGTCAGCAACGACAGGGCCTTGGAATAGCTGACCGTCCCGGCAAAACCTTCAGCCTTGGCCAAGTCCAGCTCACGCCAGGCAGAATCCAACTGGCTGCCACAACTATCGCGATAGGCCGTTTTACCAGCACAACCGGCCAAGGCCAGTACGATCACAGGCAAACACATCCAGGCTTTCATCAATGACACCTCAAGAAAAGAAAACAGTCGTGGGATGTAGACGTTGCCTACATCGAAAAGTGCCTTATCACACAGCCTGAAATGCCCAGCGCCGATGGTCAAAGCATACCCGAGCAAATAGCTCGGCTTCTGAAAATAATCACTCTTGTCAGCTAGGATTGAAGCAGCCCCCTCGATGGGTGCATTGTGGACAGCTGTTTTGCGAAGGATCCGGTCATGAAAAAACGTGTTGCATTGGTCCTGGGCTCCGGCGGTGCGCGGGGTTATGCCCATATCGGGGTGATCGAAGAGATTGAAAGACGCGGCTATGAAATCGCCTGTATCGCCGGCTGCTCCATGGGTGCGGTGGTGGGCGGGGTCTATGCGGCAGGCAAGCTTGAAGACTATCGGAACTGGATCGAAAGCCTGGACTATCTGGACGTGTTGCGCCTGGTGGATGTGAGCTTTCGCCTGGGGGCGATACGCGGCGAAAAAGTCTTCGGGCAGATCCGCAAGATCGTCGGCGAGATCAATATCGAGGACCTGCGCATTCCCTACACGGCGGTGGCCACCGACCTGACCAACCAGCAGGAAATCTGGTTCCAGGAAGGCTGCCTGCACCAGGCCATGCGGGCCTCGGCGGCGATTCCCAGCCTGTTTACTCCGGTAATGCAAGGCAACCGCATGCTGGTGGACGGCGGCCTGCTTAACCCGTTACCCATCGTGCCGGTGGTGTCGAGCCATTGCGACTTGATCATTGCGGTCAACCTCAACGCCACCAACCAGAAGCATTACAAACTGCCGGTGATCCAGCGCCCACCGGCGTTTAAAAGCCGCTTCGACAGCCTGGTGCGTTCATTGGGCTCGCACTTGCCGTTTCGGCGCAAACAAGCCGAGAACTTGTTGCTGCTGGAGCAGGAAGCACTACAGGCGCAAGCCGCCGATATCAATCCATGGCTCGAAGGCGCCGAGCCTGAGGCCCAGCAACCGGCTGCCGCACCGGAAGCTGCCGGCACACCGAAATCCGCTACCGGCTCGTTCATCATCGACAACGTCGGGCCGGCGTCGCTGCTGGATTTGATCAACCAGAGTTTCGAGGTGATGCAGACATCGTTGGCGCAGTACAAGATCGCCGGTTATCCGCCGGATGTGCTGATCAACGTGCCAAAGCGGGTGTGCCGGTTCTTCGAGTTCTACAAGGCTCCGGAATTGATCGCGCTGGGGCGCGAGATTGCCAGTGATACGCTGGATCGGTATGAGAGTGAGCAGAGTTGAGATCTTCGCTGGGGCTTGGGGCCCTATCGCGGGCAAGCCCGCTCCCACACTTGAATGTATTCACAGATCTAAATGTGGGAGCGGGCTTGCCCGCGATGAGGCCGGCCCAGCAACCACATTCCCTCAGCCCTCAGCCCCCAACAACCGATACCCCACCCCTGCCTCGGTCACGATAAACCGCGGCTGGGTCGGGTCATCCGCCAGTTTCTGACGCAAGTGCCCCACCACAATCCGTAGGTAGTGGCTGTCTTCGGTGTGAGTCGGCCCCCAGATATCCTTGAGCAACTGTTGCTGGGTGATCACCCGGCCGGGATGGCGTGCCAGTTGCGCCAGCACGGCATATTCCTTGCGGGTCAGGGCCACGTCGGCCCCGTCCAGCAACACCCGGCGATAGGCCAGGTCCACCGTCAACGGGCCAAATTGCAGGGCCGCCTGTTGGGCTTCTCCAGCAGGTGCCTGGCGTAACAACGCACGGACCCGGGCCAGGAACTCCTGGATGCCAAACGGTTTGGTCACATAGTCGTTGGCGCCTCCGTCCAGTGCCTGGACCTTCTGCCCTTCGCTGGCACGTACCGACAACACCAGCACCGGGGCCGTCGACCATTCGCGCAAGTCGCGCAGCACCTGTTGGCCGTCCATGTCCGGCAGGCCCAGGTCCAGCACCAGCAGGTCCGGTTTGTTCAATGCCGCCTGGGCCAGTCCTTCGGCACCGGTTCCGGCCTCCAGCACTTTGTAGCCTTGGGAGGCCAGGCTGATGCGCAAGAACTTGCGGATCTGCGGCTCGTCATCAATGACCAAAATCGTCGCAGTCTGGCTCATGGTGTTCCGTCACAATCGCTAAAAAAAGATAAGAGTAGCGCACCGGGTATCACGCTTCACTGTCCAGGCTTGGCTGCGCCTGCAACGGCAGGAACAAAGTGATGCACGTGCCCCGCCCCTCGATGCCCTCGGTCACGCTGATATGCCCGCCGTGGGCACCGACCATGCCCTGGCAGATTGCCAGACCGAGCCCGGTGCCCTGGCCGCCCCGGTCGCCGCGTGCAGCGGTGTAGAACATGTCGAAAATCTTCGCTCGCTCCTCCTCGGGAATCCCCGGGCCTTCGTCACTGACCGAGAAAAACAACGCCTGGTCCGCCACGCCGGCACGCAGTTGCAAGCGGCCATGGGGCGGTGAAAAGCGCGCGGCGTTTTCCAGGACATTGACCAGCGCCTGCTCGATCAAGGCGGCGTGTACATACAGCAATGGCAACTCGGCCGGCACATCGGTGCTCACCTGCAACGGCGCCAGCACCGCGCGCAAACGGCCGAGGGAACTGCCGACGATATCACCGGGCGACACCCAGTCCCGCGCCAGCTTCAAGGCGCCGTGGCCGAGACGGGTCATGTCCAGCAGGTTCTGGATATAGCGGTCCAGGCGCTCGGCTTCATCGCGAGTGCCTTCCAGCAGTTCGCGACGATCTTCCAGGGGAATGGCTTCGCCCAGGGCCAGCAGGCTGTCGATGCTGCCGCGCATGGAGGTCAGCGGCGTGCGTAAATCATGGGACACCGAAGCCAGCAAGGCACTGCGCAGTTGTTCGGTCTCGCCATGCAAACGGGCCGCCTCCAGATTCTGCGCCAACTGAGCACGGGCCAGCGCCTGGGCCAATGGCTGGCTCAAGGCCGTGAGCAGGCGCCGGCGTTGGCCACTGAGTTCCAGGCCGGCCTTGGGGCTGACACCGAGCAGGCCCAGCGGACCATTTTCGGCGGACAACGGCCACCACCACCAACGCCCAAATGGCAAGGTCCCGGTGCCCATGCCTGCCGGCTGGTCGTGCTGCCAGGCCCAGTCGGCGGCGGCGCGCTCGGCCTCGGTGAAGGTGATCGGGCCACCGGTCTCGACCTTCCACTCACTGGGCCCGTCGCGATTGACCAGGCACAGCTGCAAATCGCTCCACCCCTGCAGATGATGGGCCGCTGCGCTGATCACCGCCTGGCGGTCGGTGGCGGCGGTGAGTTTGCGCGACAGGTCGAGCAGCTCGCTGGTTTCTTCCTGGGTGTCGCGCAGGGCCTGCAATTGCCGACGCTGGCGCGCAGCCAGGTTGCCGGTGAGCGCCGCCATCAGCAGGAAAAACAACAGCGTCAGCACATCTTCTTCACGCTGGATGGCGAAGGAGAAATTCGGCGGGATAAACAAAAAGTCATAGGTCAGGAACGACAGCGCCGCACAAGCCAATGCCGGGCCCAGGCTGCTGCGAACCGCCACCAGCAGCACCGCTGCGAGGAACACCAGAGAGATATTGGGCAGCGGCAAGATACTCGACACGCCCCACGCCAACGCACTGGCCAGCACGGTCGCCAGCAGCGCCAAGGCGTAGTCGAACCAGACCAGGCCACGTACATCGGGCAAGCGCGGTGCGGCGGGTGCTCCATCGCTGTCGAGGACGTTGATTTCCAGGCCCCGGGCATTGCGCAACAAGCGCGCGGCCAAGCCGCCACCGAAGATCCTGCGCCACCAGCGCGGGCGCGACTGCCCGACCAGCACCAGGCTGGCACGACGTTCGGCGGCGTGCTGGATCAACGTCTTGGCCACCTCGCCGGCACGCAACAACACCACTTCGCCACCCAGGCGCTCGGCCAATTGCTGGGCGTTTTGCAGGCGCAACCGAGACTGTTCGTCACGCACCCGGCCGTTGTCCACATGTACCAGGCTCCAGGGCAAATGCCGGCGCTGGGCCACACGGCTGGCGTGGCGTACCAGGCGCTCGGCCTCGGCATCGCCGTCCACCCCCACCAGCAGGCGCCCGCGCACGGTAGGAGCGGCCTGGCCCAGTTGCCGATAGCCCTGGGCCAAATCGTCATCGACGTGGGCGGCAGCCGTCTGCATCGCCAACTCGCGCAGGGCCATAAGGTTGGTCTGGGTAAAGAACGCATCAATGGCGGCGCGCGCCTGCTCCGGCACGTAGACCTTGCCGTCGCGCAGGCGCTCCAGCAGCTCGCGCGATGGCAGGTCGATCAGCAGCAACTCATCGGCTTCCTGCAACACCCAATCCGGCAGGGTTTCGCGCACCTGCACGCCGGTGATGCCGCGCACCTGATCGTTAAGGCTTTCCAGGTGCTGGACGTTGACCGTGGTGAACACGTTGATGCCGGCGGAAAGCAGTTCCTGGATGTCCTGCCAGCGCTTTTCGTGGCGGCTGCCCGGGGCGTTGCTGTGGGCCAATTCGTCCACCAGCACCAACTTGGGCTTGGTGGCGAGCAAGCCGTCGAGGTCCATCTCTTCGAGCATCACCCCGCGGTATTCCGAACGCAGCAGTGGCTGCTGGGGCAAGCCACCCAGCAAGGCCTCGGTCTCGGCGCGGCCGTGGGTCTCGACCACCCCGGCCACCACTTTGACGCCCTGGCGCAGTTGGGTGTGGGCGGCCTGGAGCATCGCGTAGGTCTTGCCCACTCCAGGGGCGGCGCCGAGGAATACTTTGAGCCGGCCACGGCCGTGCTTGGGTAGGTCGGCTAGAAGGGCATCGGCGCGGCCGGAGTCACTCATGTGCAAAGGTCTCTCAAGGTCAATAGAGCCACTGTAGGAGCGAGCTTGCTCGCGAATAACTCAAGTGCACCGCATTCATCCTGGATAAACGCGGCGCCCTCAGGTTTTTCGCGAGCAAGCTCGCTCCTACAGGGAGTTACAGCTTTTCCAGCGCCATGTTCAGCGCCAGTACATTCACCACCGGCGGCCCCACCAGCGGTTGCTCGATATGCTCGTCCATCAAGCGCTCCAGGGTCGACACCGGCAACTGCCGCGCCGCCGCTACCCGCGCCAGTTGATAGGCAATTGCCTGCGGTGGCAAGTGTGGATCAAGACCGCTGCCGGAGGTAGTCAACAGTGCCAGTGGCACTGGTCCCTGGCCTGGGACCTGGATTTTGCCAGCGTCTTCGAACACCCGCGTCGCCAGCGCCGGGTTGCTTGGGCCCAGGTTGCTGGCACTGCTCGATACAGTGGCAAACGCACCTGCCGAAGGCCGCGAGTGGAACCAGCGGTCACCGGAAAATTGCTGGGCAATCAGGCTGGAACCGCGCACCTTGCCTTCGGCATCACGCACCAGGCTGCCATTGGCCTGGTCGGGAAAAGCGACCTGGGCGACGCCGGTCACCACCAGCGGATAGGCGACGCCAGTGATCAGGGTCATCAGTACCAACAGGCTTATGGCCGGACGGATCGTACTGGACATTTCATCTTCCTCAATTGATTCGTGACCTGTAGGAGCCGGCTGCCGGCTCCTACAGGGTTGGGTCAGACCAGGTGCAGCGCAGTCAGCAGCATGTCGATCGCCTTGATCCCGGCGAACGGCACCAAAAGCCCACCCACGCCATAGATCAGCAGGTTGCGCCGCAGCAACGCCGCCGCACTCGCTGCCTGCACCCGCACACCGCGCAGGGCCAGGGGGATCAGCACCACGATGATCAGCGCGTTGAACACAATCGCCGACAGAATCGCGCTCTGCGGGCTGCTCAGGTGCATCACGTTGAGCACGCCCAGTTGCGGGTAGATCGAGGCGAACAGCGCCGGCAGGATCGCGAAGTACTTGGCCACGTCGTTGGCAATCGAAAAGGTGGTCAGCGCGCCTCGGGTCACCAGCAATTCCTTGCCGATCTGCACCACGTCCAGCAGCTTGGTTGGGTCGCTGTCGAGGTCGACCATGTTCGCCGCCTCGCGTGCCGCCTGGGTGCCGTCATTCATCGCCATGCCGACATCCGCCTGGGCCAGGGCCGGAGCGTCGTTGGCACCGTCGCCACACATGGCCACCAGGCGCCCGTCGTTCTGCTCATGGCGGATGCGCGCCAGTTTCTTCTCCGGCGTGGCTTCCGCCAGCACATCATCCACACCCGCTTCGGCGGCAATCGCGGCGGCGGTCAATGGGTTGTCGCCAGTCACCATCACCGTGCGGATCCCCAGCTTGCGCAACTCGGCAAAGCGCTCGCGAATACCGGGCTTGACCACGTCCTTGAGGTGAATCGCGCCGAGCAATTTGCCGTCGGCGCACACCAGCAACGGGGTGCCGCCACTCTGGGCGATCTTGTCGATTTCCCGCGACAGCGCTGGCAACAGGTCCTGGCGTTTCTGGCCGATAAAGGCCAGCAGCGAATCGACAGCGCCTTTACGGTAGACGCGGCCTTGATAGTCCACACCGGACAAGCGCGTTTCGGCGCTGAACGGCACACCGGTCAGCTCTTGCACAGAGGGCTCGGTGTACGGATGCAGGGCACGCAGGTATTCGACGATGGACTTGCCTTCGGCCGTATCGTCCGCCAGCGAGGCCAGCAGCGCACCTTCGGCCAACTCCTTGCCGTTGACGCCAGGCGCAGCATAGATGCCAGCGCAGCGCCGGTTACCGAAGGTGATGGTGCCGGTCTTGTCCAGCAACAGCACATGCACGTCCCCCGCCGCTTCCACGGCGCGACCGGACTTGGCGATCACGTTGAGGCGCACCAGGCGATCCATGCCGGCGATGCCGATGGCCGACAACAGGCCACCAATGGTGGTCGGAATCAGCGTGACCAGCAGTGCCACCAGAAACACCAGCGGCAGGCTGCCATTGGCGAAATGGGCGAACGGCTGCAAGGTCACGACCACCAGCAGGAAGATCAGGGTCAGGCCGATCAGCAGGATATCCAACGCCACTTCGTTGGGGGTTTTCTGGCGCTTGGCGCCTTCGACCAGGGCGATCATGCGGTCCAGTGTCGACTCGCCAGGGTTGGCGGTGATGCGAATCAGCAGCCAGTCCGAGACCAGCCGGGTATTGCCGGTGACGGCCGAGCGGTCACCGCCGGATTCGCGGATGACCGGTGCGGACTCACCGGTGATCGCGGCTTCGTTGACCGCCGCGATGCCTTCGATGACTTCACCGTCGCCTGGGATCATTTCCCCGGCCGCAACTCGCACCACATCACCTTTGCGCAGGCTGGTGGCGGGCACCACCTTGAAGCTGCCATCGGCCTCTTTACGCCGAGCGCTGAGGCCCTCACTGCCGGCCTTGAGGCTGTCGGCGCGGGCCTTGCCGCGACCTTCGGCCAAGGCTTCGGCGAAGTTGGCGAACAGCACGGTGAACCACAGCCACAGGGCAATCTGCACCGCGACAAAGGTCGGCACGCTGCTGTCCGGCACCAGGCACAGCGCGGTGGTGAGGATTGCGGTCAACTCGACCACCAGCATCACCGGCGAACGCTTCAACTGGCGCGGGTCCAGCTTGACGAACGCCTGGACCAGCGCCGGGCGCCACAGGGCGGAGATCGCGGTTTTCGCCGGCTCCTGGGTCTTGACCGGAGCGGCATTGTTTACAGGCATATTCATGTTCATACCCCTTAGAAGCCCATGCTCAGGTGTTCAGCGATAGGGCCCAGTGCCAGCGTCGGCAGGAACGTCAGGCCGCCCACCAGCAAAATGGTCACGGTCAACAACGTCACGAACAACGGGCCATGGGTCGGGAAACTGTTCTGGCCAATCGGTGCGCTTTTCTTCATCGCCAGGCTGCCGGCCAGGGCCAGTACCGGGAGGATGTAGCCAAAGCGCCCGATCAACATGCCCAACCCGAGCATCAGGTTGTGAAACGGTGTGTTGGCGCCCAGACCACCAAAGGCCGAGCCGTTGTTGGCACTGGCCGAGGTGTAGGCGTACAGCAACTGGCTGAAACCATGGGGGCCAGGGTTGCTGATGGTCGCGGCGGTAGCCGGCACGCTGGCGGCAATTGCGCCAAGCACCAGCACGCCTACGGGCATCACCAGCAGGGTCACCACCAGCAGTTGCACTTCCCGGGCCTGGAGTTTCTTGCCGAGGTATTCCGGGGTGCGGCCAATCATCAAGCCGGCGAGGAATACCGCGATCAACACGTTGAGCAACATGCCGTACATGCCGGCGCCGACGCCGCCGAAGATCACCTCGCCAACCATCATATTGACCAGCGCCACCATCCCGCTCAGGGGGTTGAGGCTGTCCTGCATGCCGTTGACCGAACCGTTGGACGCCGCCGTGGTGGTCACCGACCACAGCACCGTGCCGGTGGTACCGAAGCGTGCTTCCTTGCCTTCCAGCGGTGCAGTCTGCTCGACGGCCGGGTTGTTCAGGGTCGGGTTGGGCTGGTACTCGGACCACAACGACACCGCACCGCCAATCAGGAACAGCGCGAGCATGCAACCGAGGATCGCGCGGCTCTGGCGCAGGTCCTTGACGTAGTGGCCAAAGGTGAACACCAGCGCCACCGGGATCATGATGATCGCCGCCACTTCAAACAGGTTGGCCCAGGCCGTCGGATCTTCGAACGGGTGCGCCGAGTTGACACCAAAGAAGCCACCGCCGTTGGTCCCCAGTTGCTTGATCGCAATCTGGCTGGCAGCCGGGCCGAGCGGGATCACCTGGTCGATGCCTTGCAGGGTCAATGCATCAACGTAATGAGCGAAGGTTTGCGGCACGCCCTGCCAGACCAGAAACAGCGCCAGTACCAGGCACAACGGCAGCAGGCCGTAGAGGGTGGCACTGGTCATGTCTACCCAGAAATTGCCCAAGGTGCTGGCGGACTTGCGACCAATCCCACGGCAAAGGGCGACGAGGACGGCAAGGCCGGTGGCCGCACTGACAAAGTTCTGCACGGTCAGGCCGACCATCTGGCTCAGGTAGCTGAGAGTCGCCTCACCGCTGTAGGACTGCCAGTTGGTGTTGGTCATGAAACTGACCGCGGTGTTGAACGCCTGCGTCCACTCCTGCCCGGGCAATTGCTGCGGGTTGAGGGGCAAGTAGTCCTGGAAGAGCAGGATCGCAAAGAGGAGTAAAAATCCGGCGAGGTTGAAGGCCAGCAGGGCCAACGTGTACTTCTGCCAACTTTGCTCTTGTTGCGCATCGACCCCAGCCACGCGATAACAAACGCGCTCGACCGGCCCGAACACCGGCGTAAGCCAGGTGCGCTGCCCTTCCATCACCTTGTAGTAGAACCGCCCCAGAAATGGCGCCGGAACCAGCACCACGGCGAAGAAGGCGATGATCAGCCAATAGTCATAACTGTGCATAGCCGCTCCTAACCCCGGTCCGCGCGCAACAGCGCAACCAGCAGATAAATGAACAGCGCCACGGCCAATAGCAGTGACACCCCGTCCAGAACACTCATGGAAGTTTCTCCGTCATACGGCGACTGCCGCGTATGGGGGCATTGTCCGCAGGAGTGGCGTAAAGGAACGAGGGCGAGGGGGTGGAGGGGGCGTAAAGAGGGCGTAAAGAGTGGCTCTACAGTAACAGTATGGCGGCTGGCAGGACCTCATCGCGAGCAAGCCCGCTTCCACATTTGACCTCGTTTATCCTGTGTGAATGCGGTCGAATGTGGGAGCGGCGGTGCGACGATTCGACTTGCTCGCGAAAGCGTCAGCCCAGACGCGACCGCCCTACCCTGGTGCACAAACCGGCCTATTCAAACGCCAAACCATCCCCCGGGCGACAGGCAAAGCGCTTTACGACGTAAATCTCCAGGCTGGCATGGCCGCTGCAATGTCCTGAAACATTCCAAACCGTTCAGGGAGCAGCACAATGAACACACAACTCAAACCCACCTTGGGCACCTTGCACCTGTGGGGCATTGCCGTGGGGCTGGTGATCTCCGGCGAGTACTTTGGCTGGAGCTATGGCTGGGGCGTAGCCGGGACGCTGGGCTTTCTGGTGACGTCGTTGATGGTCGCCGCCATGTACACCTGTTTCATCTTCAGTTTCACCGAACTGACCACCGCGATTCCCCACGCAGGAGGGCCGTTTGCCTACAGCCGCCGGGCCTTTGGAGAAAAAGGTGGGTTGATCGCCGGGCTAGCCACCTTGATCGAGTTCGTCTTCGCGCCCCCGGCCATTGCCCTGGCCATTGGCGCCTACCTGAATGTGCAATTCCCGGCCCTGGACCCGAAACACGCGGCGGTCGGGGCGTACTTCGTGTTCATGGGGTTGAATATCCTCGGGGTCAAGCTGGCCGCAACCTTCGAACTGGTGGTGTGTGTACTGGCCGTGGCCGAACTGCTGGTGTTCATGGGCGTGGTCGCGCCGGCCTTCAGTTTCAGTAATTTCGCCCTCAACGGCTGGGCGGGCTCCGACACCTTTGGCGCCCCGGCGATTGCCGGGATGTTTGCGGCGATCCCCTTCGCCATCTGGTTCTTCCTCGCCATCGAAGGCGCCGCCATGGCCGCCGAAGAAGCCAAGGACCCGAAACGCACGATTCCCAAGGCCTATATCAGCGGCATCCTGACCCTGGTAATCCTGGCCATGGGCGTGATGTTCTTTGCTGGCGGCGTGGGTGACTGGCGCACCCTGTCGAACATCAACGACCCATTGCCCCAGGCGATGAAAACCGTGGTGGGCGAAAACTCCGGCTGGCTGCATATGCTGGTGTGGATCGGCCTGTTTGGCCTGGTGGCCAGCTTCCACGGGATCATCCTCGGCTACTCGCGCCAGTTCTTCGCCCTGGCCCGCGCCGGCTACCTGCCCTCCTCCCTGGCCAAACTGTCGCGCTTCCAGACACCCCATCGGGCCATCATTGCCGGCGGCGTGGTGGGCATCGCCGCAATCTACAGCGATGGCCTGATCAACCTCGGCGGCATGACCCTCACCGCCGCAATGATCACCATGGCCGTGTTCGGCGCCATCGTCATGTACATCATGAGCATGCTCAGCCTGTTCAAGCTGCGTAAGAGCGAACCGCTGCTGGAGCGCACCTTCCGCGCACCGGGCTACCCCGTCGTGCCGGCCATCGCGCTGATCCTCGCACTGGTGTGCCTGGTGGCCATGGCGTGGTTCAACACCTTGATCGGCCTGATCTTCCTCGGGTTCATGGCTGCAGGCTTCATCTACTTCCAACTGACCGCCCAAGACCGCGCCGATGCACCGGCAGATGCCATGTTGACCGGGCTCTAAACCAGCGAGGCAGAACGGGCCTACAATGGAACGACTGACGAACGTCGTCACTCAAAGCTGATAGTGCCGTGGGGAATCTTCCCCATGGCAGTCGGCCTCAAGGAGAGCCCTATGCCCTGGTATGCCTGGTTGATCATGGTGGTCGCCATCGGTTCGATCGTTGGTGGCTTGATGATGCTGCGTGACAGCGCCAACAAAGTGGAATTGACCGACGAACAACGCAAACGTGTCGCCGAGCGCAATGCTCAAGCGGACGCCAAGGACGCGCAGGATCGTTGAAGCAAACGCCCCGTGCTGACCTTGACCGGCAGCACGCCAGGCGAATCGGTTCAGGTATTTTGTAATACAACCGAGAAACAGCACCCGACCTTGGTTAATATGGCCCAATGTTTCAGAGGGGCCTCTCATGCGCTACTCGCAAAATCACAAAGCTCAAACCCACCAGCGCATCATTAAAGAGGCATCGGTCCGGTTTCGCCGCGACGGCATCGGCGCCACCGGCCTGCAACCCCTGATGAAAGCCCTGAACCTGACCCATGGCGGGTTCTACGCCCACTTCAAATCCAAGGACGAACTGGTGGAAAAGGCCCTGCAAGCCGCCGCCACCGAACTGGACGCCCACTGCGAAATGCTCTTCAGCCAGGAACGACCGCTGGAAGCCTTCATCGACAGCTACTTGTCCGAGTGGCATCACACATCCCCCGATCAAGGCTGCCCGTTGCCCACCATGTCATCGGAACTGGGCCAGCGCGGGCAACAAAGCCCCACCACCGATGCAGTCCTCGACGCCCGACTCAAGCAAATCGAAACCGCATTGGCCAGCCCCAGCGCGGACGAACAAAGCCTGGTGATCATGTCGACACTGGTAGGCGCCTTGGTGCTGGCGCGTAGTGTCGACAATCCGGAACTGGCGACACGCATACTCGACGTCGTGCGGGAAAGCCTGAAGACCGGGATCAATACAGCCACTGCTGACGCAAAAAAGGCCGGTCAATGACCGGCCTCCTGCGTTGATTACTTAACCTCCAGCCTGTCGCGATTCTTCTCCAGAAGTGACTTACCGATCCCTTTCACTTCCAACAACTCATCTACCGCCGTGAACGATCCATTGGACTCGCGATAAGCGATGATCGCCTTGGCCTTGGCTGCGCCAATGCCGAACAAATCGCGGCGCAGGGTTTCAGCGTCGGCTGCGTTTAGGTTGATTTTTGGGGTTGGCTGTTCGCTTTTGTCTACCTGGGCCCCTACCGGCACTGGCGCCTCGGGCTTGGCCGATGGGGCGGCTAAGGCCGCGACTGACAGGCTGGTTAGGACGGCGAAAACCAGGGAGGATAAAACGGATTTACGCATTAGAGACGCTCCATGACATCAGTGGGAAAAGCAGCTTTCCGAAGCTGCCTTTCAAACTTAGGTGATGTGGGGGGATAGTCAAAAATGGGTGAGTTACAGGGTGTTAACTCAGGGCTCCAAGCGACGTTGCTGGTAGATCCAATCGACGATCTCACCGTCTGGGGCATAACCGCTGACGGTATCGCGCAAGAGCTGGCGGACGCGGTTGTAGTCGTCCGCTTCCACTGCCGCGAGCAATTGAGTCAGCTTGTCCTTCAGTACATCCCATGGCAGGTGATCTTCGTTGGCACTCATGATCATCGGGTGCTGGGTCGCGACAACATTGTCACCGATGAGCAACTCTTCGTAGAGCTTCTCCCCAGGGCGCAATCCAGAAAATTCGATGGCAATGTCGCCATGGGGATTTTTGTCGGAGCGTACGCTAAGGCCGGACAAGTGGATCATTTTCTCGGCCAGTTCAACGATCTTCACCGGCTCGCCCATGTCCAGCACAAACACATCACCACCCTGCCCCATGGAGCCCGCCTGAATGACCAACTGCGCAGCTTCGGGGATGGTCATGAAGTAGCGCGTGATTTTCGGATGGGTCACGGTCAGAGGCCCGCCGGACTTGATTTGCTTGTGAAACAGCGGAATCACCGAGCCCGAGGAACCCAACACATTACCGAAGCGCACCATGGTGAAACGGGTTTTGTTGACCCGGGAAATATTGGCGTTGTCGCCGAACAATACCGGCGCCAGCTCACGACTCAGGGCTTGTAACGTCAGCTCGGCCAGACGCTTGGTACTGCCCATGACATTGGTGGGACGCACAGCCTTGTCGGTGGAGATCAGGACAAAGTTGGCAACGCCCGACTGCAGCGCAGCTTGAGCCGTGTTCAGGGTGCCGATCACATTGTTCAACACACCCTCAGCAATATTGTGTTCGACCATCGGGACATGCTTGTAGGCGGCAGCGTGGTAGACCGTATCTACATGCCAGGTTTTCATCACATCCAGCAGCTTGGACTGATTGCGCACCGACCCCAGGATAGGTAGCAGCTTGACTGGCAGCGACTCGCGAACGATCCGCTGCTCAAGCTCCGAGAGAATGCTGTAAAGATTGAATTCACTGTGCTCGAACAACAACAGTGTCGTGGGACGCAGAGACAGAATCTGCCGGCATAACTCAGAACCGATGGAGCCACCAGCCCCCGTAACCAGGACACTCTGGCCCTTGATGCAATGCTCCAGCAACTCGCCTTGGGCGGGGACGGCATCACGTCCCAGCAGATCGGCGATATCGACTTCCTGGATATCGTCGACCTTGACTCGACCACTGGCCAGATCCATGAAACCTGGGACGCTTCTCACGTGCAGCGGATAGCCCTCCAGGAACCCGAGGATTTCACGACGGCGACCACGATTGGACGAAGGGATCGCCAGGAGGATTTCCTCGGCCCCTGTTGCGTCAATCATGCGCTGGATATGTTTGGGCTTGTAGACCTGAAGGCCCGAGATAATGCGATCGGAAATGCTCGTGTCATCGTCGATAAAGGCCACCGGGCGCATTACCCGCCCCATGCGCAAGGCCGCAACCAGTTGATTGCCAGCAGCACCAGCACCATAAATCGCCACTTTAGTCAGGCCATTGTCACGACTGGTAAATGGCACGTGCTGCGCAGCAGTGAACCAATCGCCGAGAAAGTACTGGCGCATCGCCAAACGAAGCCCGCCAATCATGATCGTGCTCAACCACCAGTAGTTGAAGATGATCGAGCGAGGCACCACGTTCTGGTGGTTGCTATACCAATACACCACCACCGCCAGTATCAACGATGAAAGGCTGACGGCCTTGATAATGGCGATCAGCGCATCGTTGCCGAAGTAGCGCATTACGGCGCGATACATGCCGAAGCGGATGAATAGGGGAATTGCAATGATGGGTGCCGCGATAAACAGCCAGAAATGCATTCTGACGGGGTTGATCATTTCGTCGATGCCAAGGCGTACGAGGAATGCTGCCCAAAGAGCCAGCCATACCAGTACAACGTCAGTTAAAACCTGGATAAGCCGTTTATGTTTACGAGGCAGGCCCAACAATAAAGCTCGTATCCTATCCACATTTACCTCCTAGCTCACAACGCACTGCATAAAAACAAAATCTGGATCACGGAAGCGTCAAGATAACTTATCTCAAGCACATTCAACCCAAAACTTAAGACTTCACTTTTCCAACGCCCCAGCATTGAACCTGATGGCGAGCAAGATTAGAGGTACGTACGCCACACAAATCGCCAACGCTCCATCCAAGCCCAGAAGAACCGTGCCAAATGCAATTGGCAGCAGCCAAAAAACATTGATAAATGCCACAGCTAATGTCACTGGGCGATGCTTGCCAAAATGGCGAGAAGCAAACTGGTAGGCGTGGCTACGATGAGCTTCATAGACTTTATCTCCGCGCAGAATCCGGCGAACCAGTGTGAATGTCGCATCAACGATAAAGACGCCCAGCATAATCAGCCATGCCCAGAATAACTGAGGTGATACCCAAGCAGCCTGGATGGAAAAAATGCCTAAGGTGATACCAATGAAGCCGCTACCCGCATCGCCCATGAAAATGCGAGCTGGAGGGAAATTCCAGTAAAGAAAGCCCAGGACGGCCATACAAAACAACAGGGGTGCCCATATCAGCGTTTCATATCCTACAAGCCAATAAATGGCGCACATACCGAGACAAACGCACAAAGCTTCAACGCTGGCGATCCCGTCGATACCATCCATGAAGTTATAGAGATTTAGTAACCACACAAGATAGAGGACGGCAAAAAAATGGCCAAACCAACCCAAATCAACAATAAAACCAAAAATATGAGTAGGTGCGAAACCGCCCAAGAAAAACAGCGCCCAAACTGCGGCTGAAAAATGGCCAAGTAAACGCCATCGAGCAGGAATATGGCCATGGTCATCCAGGAAACCCAGCGCAGCAATCGCAACTCCCGCGCCGAGTAAAGCCCACGCCCATGACCACTGGATCAGACCAGCCCATGCCAGTACAGGCACAACCATTAAAAAACAGAGGACAATCGCAACTCCTCCGCCCCTAGGTGTGGGGATAGTATGAGAACTGCGTGCGTTAGGCGTATCAATCAAGCTCGTCGCCAAAGCATAGCGGCGAAGCAACCAAGTCAAAAACAAAGAAATCCCGGCCAACACCGGTAAACACCAAATGAAGTTCATCGTTTAGTTTGTTCCAAATAGTGCTGGGCTGTCACAGCCAATCCCTTATCGACGCTAACACGTGGACTCCACCCTAAAAGCAGGCGAGTCTTGCTGATATCAACTTGCAGTGAGCCGCATAGACGCTGAGAAAAGCTCGATTTTCCGATGAGCGTGGCCGCAATCTTCAATAGACCGGCAGGAACCGGTAAAAGTCGAGCAGAGGTACCTAAGGATAAAGCCATACGCCGCAGCAAGTCGGTGGTGGAAAGATCTTCCCCGTCACTGACTAGAAATACTTGATTTGCTGCAGCTGGGTGCCAGACGCAGGTGGCTATGAGATCGCTGAGGTTATCCAAAGCCACAAGGCTCCGCCGATTGTGAATGGCCCCCAGCGGCAGCGGTATGCCCTTACTCAACCAACGCATCATGGTCAAGACATTCGCCCTTACCCCCGCACCGTAAACCAGCACCGGACGAATGATAACCACATCCATATCGACCTTCTTGGCAAGCTCCATCAAACCTCTTTCAGCCTCCATTTTGGAGACTCCATAGGGATCCATTGGCTTAGGAGTGTCATCAGCCGTATAGGGTGCGCCAAGCAATGTTTCTTCACCGTTGACTTTGATAGAGCTGATAAAAACAAAACGTTTGACGCCGGCCTCAACCGCCTCACGAGCCAGACGCAAAGTGCCCTCGACATTAACCTTGCGAAATTCGGCTAACGGATCAATAGAGGTATCATCCATTACGTGAACGCGAGCGGCGCAGTGAATAACCACGTCGACGCTCTGCAACGCGACTTTCCACGCAGTATCCGCCCCCATCCCCTCCACCCGGTGGGTATTTACACCTTCAGGCAGTGTTGCCGTAGAAACACTGCGAACCGACGCAGAAAGATCATAGTTGTGCTCTTGATGGAGGTGGCGAATTAGATGCCCCCCAAGAAAGCCTGTCGCACCGGTTACAAAAATATGTGTCATCGCCCACCCGACGTTGAGCGCTTGACAAACTCCATAAGCTTGAATGGTATCTTGCTCAAAACCATGAGTAAGTTGGTATAAATACCATTACGACGACAGGCCTGAACAATTTCACGATTAAGACGTAAACTGCTTCTAACACCCGATGTGCTCACGCCACCAGAACGCATCCGAACTAGCACTTGATTGATATGGCTATATTGCAAATGTTTGACCAATAGCAGCCGCACAAACATTTCGTAGTCAGCCGATATTTTGTACAGTAATGAATAGGGGCCAACATCACGATAAACCGTCGACCGTATGAAAGTACCTGGGTGGGGCGGCATCCAGCCAAACCGCAGCTTCCAGGCCCGAAAATGAGCAGCGCTATAGAATCGGGTTACCTGTTGAAGGTTATCCGGCTCGACGAAAACCACATCTCCATAAACCAAAGCGCTAGCAGGATCTTTTGTAAACGCCGCCGCAACTGTTGCTAAGGCGGTAGTATTTTCGTAAAAATCATCCGAATTTAGAATACCGACAACATCCCCTGTCGCCAATGCGATACCCTTATTCATGGCATCGTATATTCCTTTATCCGGTTCACTGACGACTTTTGCAATAGATCCGGAATACTCAGAGACTATGCCCATAGTATTATCTTTGGAAGCACCATCAACAATAATATATTCAATATTTGGGTAGGTCTGAGCTAACACCGAGTCGATGGTATCCCGTATTGTGCTCTCACTATTATACGAAACGGTGATAATCGAAATCTTCAAACAATTACCCCTTTACACGACCGTAGATATCTTCAAAACGAACGATATCGTCCTCACCCAAGTAAGACCCCGATTGAACTTCGATCAACTCAAGGGGAATCATTCCCGGGTTTTCCAGGGCGTGAATCTGACCAATCGGGATATAGGTCGACTGGTTCTCGGTCACCAGGTAGGTTTTCTCACCATTGGTCACACGTGCAGTCCCGCTCACGACGATCCAGTGTTCGGCACGATGATGATGCATTTGTACCGAAAGCTTCTCGCCAGGTTTGACGGTGATGCGCTTGACCTGATAACGCTCGCCGTTATCGATGGAGTCATAGACACCCCACGGCCGGTAGACCTCACGATGGTTGGTGTGCTCGTGGCGCTTGCAGCCCTTGAGTTGGTCAACGATCTTCTTCACGTCCTGTACGTGGTCCTTGTGCGCGACCAGTACCGCATCCTTGGTTTCCACAATGACCAGGTTTTCAACGCCAACGGTGGTCACAAGGCGGTGCGTTGCGTGCACATAACTGCCTGAAGTGTTTTCGGACAGAACATCGCCCTTGAACAGGTTGCCCTGTTCGTTTTTCTCGCCCGAATCCCAGATAGCTGACCAGGAACCGATATCACTCCAGCCGGCATTCAACGGCACCATCACCGCGTCGCCGGTTTTCTCCATCACCGCGTAGTCAATCGAATCATCAGGGCTACTGGAAAAGATAGCGCTGTCGACCCGGGTGAAGTGCATATCCTGCTCGCCTTTGGCCAAGGCTTCACGACACACCGAAACGATCTTCGGCTGGAAACGCTCCAGTTCCTGAATGTAACGACTGGCACGGAACATGAACATGCCGCTGTTCCAGAAGTAACTGCCTTGAGCAAGATAGTCTTGTGCAGTAGCCAGGTCCGGTTTTTCGACAAAACGGCTAACTTCAAAACCGCCCTCGCCTACCGCCGCCCCCATTTGAAGGTAGCCGTAGCCCGTTTCAGGGTGAGTTGGCGTGATGGCAAAGGTCACCAGCTTGCCCGACTCGGCGAGCACCAAGGCTTTGGCGATACTCTGGTGGAATGCGTTCACATCCTGAATCAGATGGTCAGCGGCCAATACCAGCATGATCGGATCGGTCTGCTCGGACAGGGCCTGCAAGGCAGCCAAGGCAATGGCCGGCGCCGTATTACGACCTACTGGCTCCAGGATGATATTGGCCTCTTCCAGGCCCAGTTGCCGCAGCTGTTCAGCGGCGAGAAAACGATGATTTTCATTGCAAATCAATCGTGGAGTTGCGTGCTCAAGGCCATCAAGACGTTGGATCGTCGCCTGGAGCATGGTCAAGTCGGGATCCACCAAAGGCAGGAACTGCTTAGGGTTAAGCTGACGAGACAAAGGCCATAAGCGAGTGCCGGAGCCACCTGCCATGATTACTGGAAGAAACATTCAATCATCCTTTGATTCTTACGAAATCAGCGCGGCTGGATACGCGCGGGTGTTGTGATACATGGGTAAACGACTCGAAGCTGCTCATCATACGCTTCGTGTCAGGTCGCCTGCAGCTCAATAACGAGGCCCGTAGAGGTAAAACCTGACACACATCGTGCGAAAAGGCCTTCATCTGGTGCTGTATGAATACAAAACGAGGAGCGGCGATGTCCGTTAAGACCTCGCCACCCGCAAACTGTTCAGCCTCGAGCATCCAGGCGGTTAGCGACAAACCACTGATAGGCATCCCGCAAGCCGTCTTCGAGTTCGATGCTCGCTTTCCATCCCATGGATTCGAGTCTCGATACGTCCATCAGTTTACGCGCCGTGCCATCCGGTTTGCTCGCATCAAAGCTCAAGGTCCCTTTGAACCCGGTGACCTTGGCGATGGTTTCAGCAAGCTCACGGATCGTGCAATCGATCCCTGTTCCCACATTGATGTGCGAAAGCATCGGCTGAGTGTTGGCTTTATACACATCACCATCGAGTTCCATCACATGAACGCTGGCAGCAGCCATATCGTCAACATGCAGGAACTCACGCATTGGCTTGCCGCTACCCCAAATGGCGACTTCTTCGACAGACTGCTCTACAGCATCATGGAAACGACGCAGCAGCGCCGGGATAACGTGGCTGTTATCCGGATGGTAGTTGTCGTGAGGGCCATACAGGTTCGTCGGCATCACACTACGATAGTCACGACCATGTTGACGGTTGTAGCTCTCGCACAACTTGATGCCCGCAATCTTGGCAATAGCGTAGGGCTCGTTCGTCGCCTCAAGCGTACCGGTCAGCAGGGCTTCTTCCTTCATCGGCTGCTCGGCGAGCTTCGGATAAATGCATGAAGAGCCCAGGAACAGCAGCTGTTGTACGCCTGCACGATGTGCGGCTTCAATCACGTTGGCCTGGATCATCAGGTTGTCGTAGATGAAGTCGGCGGGGTAAGTGTTATTGGCGTGAATCCCACCTACCCGCGCGGCTGCCAGGTACACCTGGCTGACCTGATGCGTATCGAAATACGCTCGCACCGCTTTCTGATCCAGCAGGTCGACGTCCTCCCGACCCAAGGTCAGGATGTTCTGATAACCCAAGCTGGACAGGCGCCGCACAATGGCCGAGCCGACCATACCTCGGTGCCCTACGACCAATACTGCCTCATTAAGATTGTGCGCCACCGATCAGTTCTCCGTTGCTACAGGGATCTCATGACCGTGCTGCTTAAGCAAGGCATGACGCTGCGCTACCTTCAGGTCTTCGCGAACCATTTCGGCGCACATTTCCTGTACGGTAATTTCCGGCGTCCACCCCAGCTTGGTCTTGGCTTTGGTTGGGTCGCCCAGCAAGGTTTCCACTTCAGCAGGACGGAAGTAACGTGGATCAACACGCACGACCACATCACCCACGCTCAAAGCAGGCGCTTTGTCACCTTCAATGGACTCGACGACCGCAACTTCGTCAACGCCAGCGCCTTCGAACCGCAGTTTGATACCCAGTTCAGCAGCGGACCAGCGCACGAACTCACGCACCGAATACTGAACGCCGGTAGCAATCACGAAGTCTTCAGGCTCGTCCTGTTGCAGCATCATCCACTGCATGCGCACGTAGTCTTTGGCATGACCCCAGTCACGCAGTGCGTCCATGTTGCCAAGGAACACACACTTCTCCAGGCCTTGGGAAATGTTGGCCAGGGCGCGAGTGATCTTGCGGGTCACGAAGGTTTCGCCACGGCGAGGCGATTCGTGGTTGAACAGAATACCGTTGCAGGCATACATGCCGTAGGCCTCACGGTAGTTGACCGTGATCCAGTAGGCATACATTTTTGCAACGGCATAAGGCGAGCGCGGATAGAAAGGCGTGGTTTCTTTCTGCGGAATTTCCTGCACCAGACCGTACAACTCGGAAGTCGATGCTTGATAGAACTTGGTCTTTTTCTCAAGGCCCAGCAGACGAATGGCCTCCAGGATACGCAAAGTACCCATGGCATCGACGTCAGCCGTGTACTCAGGAGACTCGAAACTCACGGCAACGTGAGACTGAGCACCGAGGTTGTAGACTTCGTCCGGCTGCACTTCCTGGATGATGCGGGTAAGGTTGGACGAATCGGTCAGGTCGCCGTAGTGCAGGACAAATCTCTGATTGTCGACATGCGGATCCTGATAGATGTGGTCGACACGCTGAGTATTGAAGGACGAGGCGCGGCGCTTGATACCGTGCACCTCATAACCTTTTTCAAGCAAGAACTCAGCCAAGTAGGAGCCATCCTGGCCAGTAATACCCGTAATTAATGCCTTCTTCATAAAAATCCCTTATCTATTTTCTCAGAATAATTCTAATGCATCTTTTCAGGAATGGAACACTCTCGTAAACAAGCGCCACAATCGAACCAAAACGTTGACGACGGATATCAAAAACCTGACGATCTCTATCGAGTATACGTGTCGCACTGACACCGACAGCATCGAAAAAAACATATCCTACGGATGAGAGCATCGTTATTTTTTTATGATAGCCATGGTCCAGAAAATACTGATAGTCGGCGCAGATATCATAGGTGCAATCATATTCGATAGCTTTAGCTTCAAATATAATTCCTTGATGGCAGTTGGAAATGCCAACACGTTCATTGACGATGGGCCGATCACGAAACCTTCCCAGGATATCAATGTACTTCACCGGCAAGAAAGCGGGGGCAGTGCGAAAAGAGCTCAACACATCGCCAACAAAATAATCTCCTGCATTCAAAAACAACAATGCGGACCCCGTCGCGGCGCGCAGCCCCTTGTTCATCGCGTCGTAGATGCCTTTATCGGGCTCAGACACCCAATAGTCAATTCCGACCGAAGCCTCTGAGATAGCGTCAACAGTGCCATCTTTCGAGCCACCATCGATTACAATGTACTCAATCTCAGAATAAAAAGCTCTCTGCTCAGCGACACTACTGGCCGTCTTAACAAAACCAGCACGATCATTGTAAACCACTGTAATAATACTTAACTTCACCATCAACCGACCCTCCTAAAACGAATACACTCACGCTCATGACTCCCAGAGGAAAACGCCATCACAAACAAATAGTATGCATATTGAAAATTCAACAAGGACCCCATCGTAAGCAACGCTAGAAAAACAATCAAAATTGATGAGTTTTTTTGTATAAGCGTAAGATTACGAACATTATAAAACACCCACAACACCAATGGAGACAACAAAAATAAAGAACCAAGAACTCCATTAGCATATATATAAGTGGAAAAAAAATCGATTCCACGCAGGGGACCATTATAATCGCCACTGATCAACTGAGCGCTCGAAACAAACCCATAACCGAAGAGCAATCCGAACAGACTAGACGAAAAACCCGAAACAACCTCATAAAAAGAATTTAATCGAATCCACAAACTCCAAAATGAATTAGCCTCTACTAGCAAACTTAACAACAAAGGCGCAAAGACCACCACCAACAAAACACCAAACATCATAAACTTCAACAACCTCAAACCCAACTTACTTATCACATAACTAACCCAGAGCAATAGCAGAAATACGTAACCAACTTTTGCGCCCGCTAAAAAAATAAAGAGCAAGTTTGCCAACCTTAGCCACTTGGATACGGCCAATACAGAAAACGCCAAGTGCGTGATCATCAAATAGATCACAAAAGGCGCCGATTCGACAAACAATCCCGTCACACGGTACAAAAACGGAAACAGTTCAACTACCGGAATCGTGTATGAAAGATCATGGGTATTCTCATGCGCCAGCACCCAGCTTTGATCACCACCAAGCATCAAAACAACATCTTGGTAAATCGCATAACCAATATTAAAATACCAAAAGCCAACAACAAAAACCCTGAATGCATTTGGATTTTTCCTGACAACACCAACACCTAAAAGAACATAGACAAAACCCAATACATAGCTAAAATCGATCAATGCAAAAGGCCTTACTCCCGCCACCCCCACACTATAAAAAAGATGAGCCACAGCACAAAAAAGAAGTAACACATCAACTTTTTTTATTTTAGTAAAAAAAGCAAATATCGGCAGAGCTAAATATCTGAGGGGAACATTCCCTTGCCCGAAGTTTAACGCCAGCGCGGGAAAGCTTGACAAAAAATAAAACAAAAAATACATACCCGCCCCTTTTTACTCAAGCAGCCCAAACAGGCATATACCTTCTGACAATCTTGCTAATCACTAATTGCATTAAATGGAAATATGAAAACGATGTAGTCTTATTATTTATATAAAAATTAGATATTTCCACCACACCATACTCCTTAGAGTCAGGATAGCGAAGGAGGTGCAAATGCAAACCAGCATTGAGTTTGTATATCAAGTCCGGCCTGAAAAACTCCACAAAGTGAGCACGCGCCAAATTGTAGTGCAGTGGTAATTTGCAATTTTTTGAGGCGATACTAATAGACCCCTCATGCGCTCGAAAAAAAGATAAAACCTCAGAAATAAAAGCAAATTTTGGATATTTATTTGATACCAATAGAAATAACAAAAGATCATTACCGATAGCGTGCATTGAAAAATCACTATCTACAGAATTTGGAATTTGCAACAATAGATTTTCCCGTAGATCCTGAAGCCGAAATAACGCACAACCAGGTGACACAGGATACCCGGCGCCATTCATATCTCCCTCTATAAAGCGTTCAGTGTCGTATACGCCGCTCGCCCCGATCGAGTGGTGCAATTTACCATGAAGGGGATCCGAACTAAAAACTCGGGTTGCTGTAAAGACAAAACCCACATCCTGATCTTTGAGCAGGGGTATAGTCTGCTCTAGGAAGTCAGGCGCAATAAGATCATCAGACCATAAAATTTTACCATACGTGCCTTTCGCCTCCTTCAGGCATCTCAACCAGTTTCGAACAGGTCCCAGGTTAGTATCATTGCGGAAAACTTTTAACCTGCTATCAGTTTTTGCCAAATCAGAAATCAACTCCCAGGTGCCATCAATACTGTAGTTATCGACCACCACAACTTCAATATGCTCATAAGTTTGAGATAGGGCAGAGTTTAGCGTCTCGATAATTATATCTTTTCGATTATATACCGGAACCAAAACGCTTACTAAATTCTCGACGCTTTTCATTGAAAACCCTTAAAATTATTTTAATACCGACCCAAATCGGAACATAAGCACCGAAAACTCAAGCAAGGTCCGCCTCTTTTCGCAAGAGCCTGAATACCTGTAGAGGAAGGAGCACAGCGGAAAAAAGCAAGCTCAACGTCGCGGCCAAAACAACACCGCCAACCCCCATTCCGAAAAACTTAACCAACAGTAGTGCCAAGGGTATATTCGTAACCATCGCTGCTACCGCGGTATACAACTGAACACGAACAGCCCCCGCGCCATTAAGCATGACTGCAAAAATATTATTCCACGTCGTTATAGCAACAAAAAGTGCAACAAGAGCCACCAATGAAATAGACACTGAAAAGTCTCGACCGATCCAGACACTGATAATGAATGGTGCCAGAAAGGCAAGAACTAATAAGCCGACAATGACAACACCATACAACTTCAACTGCGTACGCAACATCCGTACAACCCATACAGTGTCCTTACGATGGTAAGCATCAGTATAGGCGGACCACAAGGGTGAAGAAATCAGCATATGAAGAAATGTAACAATGCTGAATAGTTTGAAAACGACCTCGTACTCAGCTACATGTTCCGGACCAAACAATTGCGTAATCAAAATCTTATCAGTCGTAAATACAACCAGAACAGCTAACTGGATGATAAAAAATTGAATACCAGTTGACAGCAGCGGCGCCACATGATCCCGGCGCAACATAAAGATCGGTGTCAAATACTTATACTTGCGATAAAACCATAAACTTAAAAGAATATTCCCCCCCAACAAGGCAATACCATACATCCAAGACAGCTGACTGATACTGCCTTCACAAAATAAGCTTAATAGATAAACCACCACCAACGCGAACACATTAGTGAATAACTGACCTAACGACACAAGCGCACTCTTTTGTAACGCTCCCAGCAGCGCTGTGATCAAACCTACCCAAAAGTTAATCAACATAAAGGTAATAGCGACCTGAACAGCGTATCTGAGCTCCTCTTCAGCGACCAGCGTTGTATTGAAAACATCCTGCCACGAAACAAAATATGATAAAAATGCAAATGACAACCATAGACCAACAGCGATAAATGCAATTAAGCTATATGCTGAAGAAATATAATTCCGAGCTTCATCCGGAAGATCCTTAGCTAAAGACTCTGCAACTTTATTGCGAAGTCCGTTACCGACACCCAGGTCAAAAAAAACGACCCAAGACATAATAGTCAGTAATGTTGACCAAATACCAAACTGGGCAACCCCTAAATATGAAATCATAAGAGGGATTGCCAGAAACGATGCAGAGACTGCAATACCTTTATATAAGACAGACCCTTTGATCTGTCTCAGATAATTATGGGTTCGCTCAACAGTCACATTCTCGGTCATTACTGCTGACTCACCCAACCCACCATGCGCGCCACGCCATCTCTCGCGGAAACCTCCGGTTTCCAACCTAACAGATTGTAAGCCTTGTCAATGTCGGCCACAAATACACGCTGATCGCTTTCTCGAACAGGGAGTTTAGTATAGATCAACTCAATATCGTTGATTTCATTCAGCATGGCAAACAATTCAAGCAGAGACAGGCTATTAGCAACCCCACCACCTACGTTAAATGCTTGCCCCCTTGCCACCTCGATATTATTCACCGCGCTCATATATAAGGTTTTCATGTCATCTGCATGCAATACGTCACGGACTTGCTTGCCAGTACCAGAGATAGTAAACGGAATATCGGCGTTCCCACTCTTTGCCTCATTCGCTTTTTGGCAAAACCAGCCCACCCAGCCTTGATCATAAGTAGCAAACTGACGACCGCCATACATGGACGAATGACGAAATACCACAGTTTTCAAACCAAAAATACGCGCATAATCCAGCATATATTGGTCAGCGGCACCTTTGGAGCAACCATACGGAGAGTGAAAATCAAGTTGCGTGGCCTCATCAAAACCCTTAGGTTTTTCTATACATTCATACCGCGACGCTGTTTCACGATACGCAAATTGCTCAAGATCGCCATATACTTTGTTGGTCGACGAATACACAACCGTCGCATCGGGGACATGTAGTCTTACCGCCTCAAGAAGATTATGCGTTCCCATCACATTGACCTCAAAATCCATTCGCGGATTGGCAATAGAGGTGGTCATTGCGACTTGGCCTGCCAAGTGGAAAATCACATCAGGCTTATATGATTGAACGACTCGAGTGATATCGTTTTGATTTCGAATATCGCCGTGCTCGAACCTGAATCCTCCCTGGCTTTGCAGCCAGCCAAGGTTCTCGCGAGAACCGCTGCGGTACAAACTGTCAAAAATAACAACTTCGTCTCCGCGCTGGATGGCGTCGGACGCCAAGTTACTGCCAAGAAATCCACAACCGCCAGTAATGAGCAACTTCATCGAATAATATCCTTGTCTATCGTTTTTTGTATCCCCTCTTCTAGAGAGGTACGTGGCTCCCAACCGAGAGCACGAAGGCGACTGGTGTCTGCCTGAAAGAGCATTGCTTCATTAACGCGATACGGCACAACACCGAAATTCAACTGCGTGCGAGATGAAGTCATCGCATGCGCCAGTTCCACGAAATGGCGCACCGGCCAGGCATCACCGGACCCGACTTCAATTTCCTCGGAGTCGGCGATGCTTGAGATGCAAGAAAGAATTGCGTCGTAAGCACTGACGACATCATCAATAAACACAAAATCCCGTTTTTGAACCCCGGATGTCAGATTCAGGGCGTCGACGTTCGTCAGACACGAACCGATCACGTAAGTTGTGAATTTGCTGTTGTCGTCACCAGGACCATACATGTGCTGCAGCGCGACATTGACGAACTTGACCATCGAGCCGCTTTGCCCAGCCTGAAGCGCGCCGAAGGCACTGAAACTCTGTTTCGACATGGCATAACTGCTGACGGCAGGATCAAGTATGGTTCCCGTATTCACAAAAGCAACACCCTTGCCCAGTTGCTTGGCTGCCTCCAGTAGCAGGAGCCCAAAACGTACATTCGCATCAAATATATCGACAATGGTCTCTCCCGCACGCCCATAGGCACATGCGGTATGCACAATATAATCTGGCGCAACCGTAGCAACCGCCGAGGAAACATCTTCGTCACTGACGCAAGTGTATAACTGGATTTCCGTGAGTAGATCTTCGATCCTGATGAACGACGAGGTCGGGCGAACCAAGGCCGAGACCTGATACCCAGCCCGGACCCAATGTCGAGCAAGTGCGCTACCTAAAAACCCGGTAGCGCCCGTCAGCAGTATATTTTTCATACTTAGAAGTTAATACCAAAAAACTCTTCAAGCTTCTCGCCGATAAAATCGAACTGCGCCTGGCCCAAGCCTGGATAAATCCCCAGCCAGAATGTCTGGTTCATCGTACGATCCGTGTTGGTCAGCTCACCCACTACACGGTATTCGATGCCCTGGAAGTACGGCTGACGGGTCAAGTTCCCTGCGAACAGCAGACGTGAGCCGATGTTGTTCTGATCCAGGAACTTCAGCAGGTCAACGCGCTGGACACCCGAGCTTTCTTTCAGAGTCACCGGGAAACCAAACCACGAAGGATCACTGTTTGGAGTAGGTTCGGCAATTTCCAGGAAGTCGGACAAGCTGCTCAGACGCTCTTTGAGCAACACGTAGTTGCGCTTGCGCGTGTCAATGAACTCTTGCGCACGGTCCAGTTGGGCCAAACCGCAGGCTGCTTGCATATCAGTGATTTTAAGGTTGTAGCCCAAATGGGCGTATACGTATTTATGGTCGTAGCCCTGTGGCAGGCTGCCGAACTGCTGGCCGAAGCGGTCGCCACAGGTGTTGTCGCAACCTGGTGCGCAGTAGCAATCGCGACCCCAGTCGCGGAAGGACTCAGCGATCACTTTCAGCTGTGGACTGTTGGTGAAGACTGCACCGCCCTCGCCCATGGTGATGTGGTGAGCCGGATAGAAGCTCAAGGTGCAGATGTCACCGAAGGTACCTACCAGTTTACCGTCGTAGGTAGCGCCCAACGCGTCGCAGCAGTCTTCGATCAGCCACAGGTTGTACTTGTCGCAGATGGCTTTGACTGCACCCAGGTTGAATGGGTTGCCCAAGGTGTGGGCAAGCATGATGGCCTTGGTCTTGGGCGTAATGGCCGCTTCAATCAAGTTGGTATCAATGTTGTGAGTGACCATATCGACATCGACGAACACCGGGATCGCCCCGAACTGCACGATTGGGTTTACCGTAGTCGGGAAGCCGGCGGCAACGCCGATCACTTCGTCACCTTTCTTGATCGCACGATCCCCCAACTTCGGGGAGGTCAGCGTACTGAAGGCAACCAGGTTGGCCGAAGAACCAGAGTTGACCGACAGGGCATATTTGACGCCCAGGAACTCAGCCAGTTTCTGTTCGAACTGTGCATTGAAACGCCCAGTGGTCAGCCAACCATCCAGAGAGGCCTCAACCATTAATTGCAGCTCACGAGCCCCAATAACCTTGCCGGAAGGCGGAATAACGCTTTCGCCAGCAACAAAAGGTTTGGGCGCCAGGGCGGCTTGAGCGTACTGCTCAACGAGTTTACTGATTTCCTGGCGAAGCATATCGGGTGTCATGGCGTTTCCTGCTTGAAGAATTTGGGTTACTTGCCGCATGAAGACATGGCGGCCATATAGGCGTCGATTTCCTGCAGACACAGGGAGTGAACATCATCCCCGGCCAGCCAGGCTCTGTGCCAATTAACGATGTAGGCCAATGTTGTCTCCAGGGACCACGTCGGCGACCAGTGCAAGTGAGCACGGGCCTTTGATACATCAAGTTTCAGATAGCGTGCTTCATGAGGCTGAGGGTTTTGATCCAGGGCCCAACTGGCGCCCTCCCCCCACGTCTGGACCATATGGTCCAGGATCCAGTCGACTGGCCGAGCATCTTCATCTTTCGGACCGAAGTTCCAGCCCTGAGCCACTGCCTGACCACGCTCCCACAGATTTTCAGCCAGGACCAGATAACCACTGAGTGGCTCCAGCACATGCTGCCATGGTCGTGTCGCCTGGGGATTGCGAATAACTACCGGCTGCTGCTTTTCAAAGGCGGCAAGTATATCTGGAATCAACCGATCTTCGGCCCAATCGCCGCCGCCGATTACATTCCCGGCGCGCGCAGACGCAAGTGCAGTGGGCTGCCCACTGCCGAAGAAAGAGTTGCGATAGGCCGAAGTTACAAGTTCGACGCAGCCTTTGCTGTTGCTATAAGGGTCATGCCCCCCCATAGGTTCGTCTTCTCTATAACCCCACTCCCACTCACGATTCTCGTAGCATTTGTCTGTCGTGACATTGACGATTGCGCGCAGGCCGGGACATTGGCGCGCTGCCTCAAGTACATGCACGGTCCCCATCACGTTGGTGGCATAGGTTTCGACCGGCTGCTTGTAAGACAGTCGTACCAGCGGTTGCGCCGCCATATGAATCAGGATATCGGGACCAAAACTGACCATGCTCTGAGTCACGGCCTGCAGGTCGCGGATATCACCGATCTGCGATTGCATACCACCCTCGACTCGCGCCTCATCGAAAAGCGCCGGAGT
This sequence comes from Pseudomonas sp. 25 R 14, assembly GCF_900004755.1. Taxonomy (NCBI): domain Bacteria; kingdom Pseudomonadati; phylum Pseudomonadota; class Gammaproteobacteria; order Pseudomonadales; family Pseudomonadaceae; genus Pseudomonas; species Pseudomonas sp. 25 R 14. Next base: position 156,908 of record NZ_CVTS01000024.1, read on the forward strand.
GGTAGGCGGAGCCAGTGCATAACCCTTGACCTCGGCCCCCATGCTTTGCAGCCACAGGGAAAGCCAACTTCCCTTGAAACCGGTATGGCCCGTCAAGAATACCTTTTTGCCTTTCCAGAAGGCCGGAGTGACAGAGGCTTTCATTTTCACTCCCAGCTTTTCCACGGAGCCTTGCCCGATGTCCAAAGCTCTTCAAGCAAATGTTTATCTCGCAGGGTATCCATCGGCTGCCAGAAGCCTTGATGCTCGTACGCCATCAGTTGATTATCGGCTGCGAGGGTCATCAAGGGCTCCTGCTCCCATACACTACTGTCGTCGCCGATGTAGTCGAGAACCTGAGGTTTAAGGACAAAGAAGCCGCCGTTGATCATGGCGCCGTCACCCTTAGGCTTTTCCTTGAAGTTGAGAACCTGCCCTTGGCGAATGTCCAGGGCGCCGAAACGACCTGGTGGATAGGTCGCCGTCAACGTAGCGGCCTTGCCATGCTTTTTGTGAAAATCGATCGTTGCGCTGATATCGATGTCACCAACACCATCACCGTAGGTGAAGCAAAAAGACTCTTCATTTTTTACATATTCAGCGACGCGACGCAGTCGACCACCGGTCATCGACTCATCGCCAGTGTCGACCAGCGTCACATTCCAAGCTTCTGCACGCTTGTCGTGAACTTCCATGGTGTTGTCACGCATGTTAAAAGTGACATCTGACATATGAAGGAAGTAGTTAGCGAAGTACTCTTTAATGACATAGCCTTTGTAGCCACAGCAAATAATGAAGTCATTAATACCGTGCGCAGAATACATTTTCATGATGTGCCACAAGATCGGCTTCCCACCAATTTCCACCATTGGCTTGGGCCGGGTACTGGTTTCTTCGCTCAACCTTGTGCCTAGCCCGCCAGCCAAAATCACAGCTTTCATCGTTTATCCTTAATTAATTCGAGCTTACAAAAGCGTCGGAGTAGAAATTCTTGTGTGGTAGGCCAAGGGCCAGGAGTTTCTCTTTGGCGCTATGAATCATGCTCTCGGAGCCACAAGCATAAACAACTGCGTCTGCAAGTTCGACAGCATCATTCTCGACAATATCCTGCACATAACCGATCCGCCCACTCCAGCCGTCGCCTGGACGCGACAGCACCGGGATAAATGTGGCCGGAAGTGAGCCCAGCTCCGGCTGCCAATAGAGATCAGCCTCACGACGCCCCCCCCAGTAGATGCGTATGCTTTTGCCCACTACCTGCGCCGGATCCGCAATCAATTGCTCAAGAATGGCCTTCACCGGTGCAATACCCGTCCCAGTAGCCAGGAATACCAGGTTGGTTGGCGATGTGTTGCGAAGTGCAAACGTACCTTGAGGCCCTTCCAGACGAAGCAAGTCATTCGTAGCGATTTCTTCAAACCAGTACTGGCTCATCACACCATCGGCGACTTGCCGGATCTGCAACTCCAGCTTTCCGTCCGAACGAGGAGCGTTGGCCACGGAGTAGCTTCTTCTCACACCATTTTTGCCGATGACATCAACGTACTGACCGGGAAGGTACCTGAGCGGATTGTTCGGCGGTAGCCTGAGAACGACCTCTACCACATCACCTGCGAGCCGCCTGACCCCGTCGACTCGACAAGGCAGTGTCTTGCTCTGGATGTCCGCGAACAGGCTGAGATCTTCAATATCCAGTCGCACATCGGCAACGGCGGTCCTGCAGCATGTCAGGATAAAGCCGGCTGCCAGCTCTTCCGGGGTCAGCACGGACTCATCATGATGAATGACCTGGGTCTCCCCGACAGCGTGGGACCGACAGACGCCGCAGCGTCCCGAGCGGCAGCTGTACTCCAGCACTACACCATGCTTTTTCGCACTGTCCAGGAGCGTTACGCCCGGCTCACAAATAAATGTCTTTTCATTAGACAGGGTTACAGTTGACATGGTGATTGCAGTTCGTTCTTGAAAAGTTTGGTTAAAAGACAGAAAAGAGTACATGAACCAGACACGCTACCGCCCCAAGGTTTATCGTCATAGCCTTGAGGACGCACAGCCTACGATGTCAACATCCCTCTTCGACCTCAGTATGAAGCGACGCTTTTGAGTGGCAGCGTCAGTTCCTGTGCACGATTAAGTAGCTTTATAAGCAGCACAACACGCTCATCACCGGTTGCGGCCTTGAAAATGGCCTCGACATCAGCAAAACCGCCATCCAGGATCCGAACCTTGTCGCCTGCCTGAAAGGCTATCGACAACACACCATCGCGGCTTTGGAACTGGCTCACGAGCCGGTCATTGACTGCAAGCGGCTTTCCACCGAACTTCACCACATGGCTCACGCCGCGAGTAGAACGCAAGGGAGACCAGCCTGCATCATCCGTTATTTGTATGAACAGATAACCAGGAAACAGAGACTCAGATAGAACCTGGCGGCGACCACGTACGATCTTTTCCCGATCGCACATGGGGCGACAGCACATATAGCCCTGGCGGGTGAGATGCTCCTCGGCACGCCCATCCTGCCGCGGCTTACATTGCACCAGGTACCAGACAGACGTACGGAAGACACCGTAGACAGCCAAACCGCCACCGAGTTTCAGCCTCATGTATTAATCACCGAAAAATCCTCTATGTCTCGACCAGCCTCCGCCGCCTATTGATATCCAAAGCGGCCGTACACATTCAGCCCTGAGCATGCACGGCACTGCGCGCCTACCTGGCACAGTCATGTGCTACCGGCTGATTATACGGCCATTGGAGATTTTCAGTAACCTTTGACCTCTTTACGCCCCCCGCCCGAGCTGAAATAAAACAACCCACTCAAAGTGGGTTGTTTTATATTCGCCCCCCCCCCGCAGCAGTAACTGCCCGCTTCACTCCACCACAGTCAGCTTTTTGAAATCTCGCGCCTAGCACCTTCAGACTCATTTAGTAAAGACGCATGCGCCAAACTCACCTGATGCATACCCTCATTGTCCGCTCGACGGAAAACATGGCGGGCCAAGGCAATAAACACCGCAAGGATAGCGCCCAGAAACAATCCGATCAGTACCACCAAAGGGCGATTTGGTTTGACGGGCGACAGCGGTTCAAGCGCCTGCTGGTCGATAGTCACGAGCTTCAATCGGCTCATATCAATATTCAAATTACTCAGACGAGTCATTTCGGCCCGTATTGGCTGCACACCGGCAAGGAAGATATCCTCATTTTTCCGACGGCTGAGCACTTCAATTTCACGATTGGTCGCTAACATCTGAAGCTCCTTTGCAATCTGCGCAATGCGACCTTCCGTGAAATCATCGGTTTTACGCTGCTGCAGAGCCGTCAGTTCAGCCTTGAGCGCCTCTACCCCCATAAAATAAAGCGGGATTTGCTGATTGTTGATCTCGGTGCGCATTACGCTCGAAGCACCGGAACGCATCGACTCGCCCAGGGAGGATGGTGTCGCTGGCTTTTGAATACCCAAAGACTTTGCGATTCCGATGGCTTCGTTTAACTGAGCCATCCGATCACCTCGATGGGTTTTCAGTTGGACGCGCAGTGCTTTCAACTCATCCTGCAATTGCGCACGCCGAGTCGCATCAGCTTCCTGTAAAGAAGCAATTTTTGCTTCTTTCTCAATATCGTAGTTCTTGCGTGCGGAGTCGTACCTTCCTTCAAGCTCATTCAGACGGTTTTTTACAATCACCTTTAAATCTGCGGCTATTTGTTCCTGCTCATTGGCAATTGCATAATCGACAAAGCCATTAAGGATCGAAACTCCATCAATCCCTTTGGGGTAGTTCATATCAAGCCTGATAAAGGCACTCAAGGAATCTTTCTTGCTTGCGTCCGGCAAAACCAACTTGATCGAATTTCGATTAAACTCCTCAAAGCTCTGCTCCAAGGTTCGGCCTGGTCGCTCAAACTCTTTGAACAGATTTTGATTGGCCCTGAAAAAAGCCAGGCGGGTATCGTACGACTCAAGGGATGCACCCACCTTGAGCAGCGCGTCCGGCGGAGGAAGCTGATAAACCTCAGAGCGATTCAACGCATCGAGTTCATTGAGCGCAGCTGGGCGCAGCACTGTGCTGACCCGATACTCGGGAGTCGCCAGAAAAGCATAGGCAGCAGCCAGCAAGCCGACACCAGCAGTCACAGCAGCAAGGAGCTTCTTCTGCCGCCAAACGATATTAAACAACGCGACGAGATCAATCTCGCCGGACGAGGGAACGGGGGGCGCGCGGAAGCTACTACTCACAACAAAAACCTGCCTTCAAGGAGAAACTGCGGGCTCGTTATGCAGACGATCTTGTGGTGATTTTATATTTATAAGGGTCGACCAAAAGCCCAGCGTCGCTGCCTAGCCTTGGACACACAAAATGACTGGTATCGAGAACAGGTTGCATTTTGCCATCTCGCCGTCACATTGCAAGACTTGACATGACTTTAAGGCAATTCTCAAACATCGAAGAAGTTGTAAGAATTAAGGCCTGAGAGCCCATTAAAGCCACTATTTCTTGAACACAGAGAAGTGCTTAACGCTTAACCGCCTAGGGAACCGACGCCAAAGGGAAGGCTCAACCCTACAATACAGTCGACAAACGGTCTAAGCCGTCAGTCCAACACTACAACACTGGCTTTAGGCGCTTCTTGCGGCGCACTAGCAACCCCAGGATCGGCCCCACCAGCATCCCAACAATCAACGCCAATGTCACAAACACCGAAACTGGCAGCTCTGGCGTAGACCATCCCAAAAACGCCAGGGCGACGCCTTGCTGGTTTTCCAGTACGAATGCCAGGATCACCAAGGTGACGACCAGCACAATCAGTACCAGGGCGACGCGCTTTACACCGCGCATAAACTTCTCCTATCCCCAAAAAAACTCAGACGCTTTCTTCTTCGTCTTCGTTCACTCGATCGCGCAATTCCTTGCCCGGTTTGAAGTGGGGCACAAATTTGCCGTCGAGGCTGACGGACTGGCCGGTTTTTGGGTTGCGGCCCACACGTGGCGCACGGTAGTGCAGCGAAAAACTGCCAAACCCACGAATCTCGATTCGATCGCCCGTGGCCAGGCACTGGGACATTTGCTCAAGCATGGTCTTGATGGCCAACTCCACATCCTTGGATGAGAGCAGCCCTTGATGGGTGACAATTCGTTCGATCAACTCCGACTTCGTCATATTTTTCCCTTCTTTTTCAAGCAGCTAGGAAAAGCGCTCCGAAGGTTTTAGCATGACCAGATGAATTTGAACAGCCTGTGGCTTGACTTATCTTGCGCAAATTATGGCAACCCCCACAAGACCAAGGACGAGAGCAGGCTCACCCCAGGAAAGCGCAGGAGACCCTTCCCCAGAAAAGCACTGGAAGTGTGCCTCAATAGCAAGATCGCCGCCTGCAAGCAGCCTCAGGACGATCGCGCTACACCTACCAACCTCCCGCCCCGTAAAACCCAAATCACAGACACAAAAAAGGGCGACCGAAGTCGCCCTTTTTCTATGGTCTGACAGAACTTAGTTCTGTTTTTCCATTTGTGCACGCAGCAGGTCGCCCAGAGTGGTCGGACCCGAAGCAATGTCAGAGGTAGCTGGCTTATCGCGCAGGCTCTGGATTGCTTCTTTCTCTTCGATCTCGTCTTTCGACTTGATGGAGAGCTGGATTACACGGCTCTTGCGGTCAACGCTGATGATCTTGGCTTCTACTTCCTGGCCTTCTTTCAGAACGTTACGAGCGTCTTCAACGCGATCACGGCTGATTTCGGAGGCTTTCAGAGTCGCTTCGATATCGTCACCCAAAGTGATGATGGCGCCTTTAGCGTCAACTTCCTTCACGATGCCTTTAACGATTGCACCCTTGTCGTTCTCTTGAACGTACTCGGAGAACGGATCGCTTTCCAGTTGCTTGATACCCAGGGAGATGCGCTCGCGCTCTGGGTCAACCGACAGGATAACGGTGTCCAGCTCGTCGCCCTTCTTGAAACGACGAACAGCTTCTTCGCCAACTTCGTTCCAGGAGATGTCGGACAGGTGAACCAGGCCGTCGATGCCGCCGTCCAGACCAATGAAGATACCGAAATCGGTGATCGACTTGATGGTGCCGGAGATTTTATCGCCCTTGTTGAACTGGCCAGAGAAATCTTCCCATGGGTTAGATTTGCACTGCTTGATGCCCAGGGAGATACGACGACGCTCTTCGTCGATGTCCAGAACCATAACTTCCACTTCGTCGCCGACTTGTACGACTTTCGAAGGGTGGATGTTTTTGTTGGTCCAGTCCATTTCGGAAACGTGTACCAGGCCTTCCACGCCTTCTTCCAGCTCTGCGAAGCAGCCGTAGTCGGTCAGGTTGGTAACACGCGCGGTTACGCGAGTGCTTTCTGGGTAACGGGCTTTGATAGCAACCCATGGATCTTCACCCAGTTGCTTCAGGCCCAGGGAAACACGGTTGCGCTCGCGATCGTATTTCAGAACCTTGACATCGATCTCGTCGCCAACATTGACGATTTCGGAAGGATGCTTGATACGCTTCCAAGCCATGTCGGTAATGTGCAGCAGGCCATCGACGCCACCCAGATCGACGAATGCGCCGTAATCGGTGAGGTTCTTGACGATACCTTTGACTTGTTGGCCTTCCTGCAGGGATTCCAGCAGAGCTTCACGCTCGGCGGAGTTCTCTGCTTCCAGGACGCTGCGACGGGAAACGACAACGTTGTTGCGCTTCTGGTCGAGCTTGATGACCTTGAATTCGAGTTCTTTGCCTTCCAGGTGCGTGGTGTCGCGCACAGGACGAACGTCGACCAAAGAACCTGGCAGGAACGCACGGATGCCGTTAACGTCGACAGTGAAGCCGCCTTTAACCTTACCGTTGATAACGCCCTTGACCACTTCTTCAGCTGCGAAGGCTGCTTCGAGAACAATCCAGCATTCAGCGCGCTTGGCTTTTTCACGGGACAGCTTGGTTTCACCGAAACCGTCTTCAACCGAGTCCAGAGCAACGTGAACTTCGTCACCGACATTGATAGTCAGGTCGCCAGCGTCGTTGTAGAACTGCTCAAGCGGGATGAGTGCTTCAGACTTCAGACCAGCGTGAACGGTTACCCAGCGAGCTTGGTAATCGATATCAACGATAACACCGGTGATGATGGAGCCTGCCTGAAGGTTCAGGGTTTTTAGGCTTTCTTCAAAGAGTTCCGCAAAGCTTTCGCTCATTTTAATTCCTGTTGATAAGGGCGAAGAATACGCCCATCTGCCACACCCCAGACGGTGTGGGTTACGTTCATATAAGAGAAGAAGCGCAGGTCTAGGACTGGTCCCCTGCACTTCCTCTGAGTCATCCGGCGATATCGCGAAGAGCGATTTCACTCAAGATGCGTTCCAACACCTGCTCGATGGACAATTCCGTGGAATCCAGCTGTATGGCGTCAGCCGCCGGTTTGAGCGGGGCTACCGCACGCTGGGTGTCACGCTCATCGCGTGCACGAATCTCATCTAGCAGACTCGACAGACTAACACCATCCACCTTGCCCTTCAACTGCAAGTAACGGCGGCGCGCCCGCTCCTCGGCACTGGCCGTCAGGAAAATCTTCAGCGGCGCCTCGGGAAACACCACGGTGCCCATGTCGCGACCATCGGCCACCAGGCCAGGCGGCTCCTGGAAAGCCCGCTGGCGTTGCAGCAAGGCATCACGCACGGCCGGCAATGCGGCGACCTGAGAGGCCCAGGAGCCGACCTGCTCGTTACGCAGGTCATCGGTCACATCATCGCCTTCGAGGATAATGCGCAGCGAGTGACCTTCGGTCGCCCCGACGAACTGCACGTCAAGGTGAGCCGCCAGCAGCACCAACGACTCTTCGTTGGTCAGGTCGACGCCATGGTTGCGCGCTGCGAAAGCCAGCAAGCGATACAGCGCCCCGGAATCCAGCAGGCACCACCCCAGACGCTTGGCCAAAAGGCCCGCAACCGTGCCTTTGCCAGAACCGCTTGGCCCGTCGATGGTAATCACCGGTGCTTTGATATTCACAATTGAGCCTCTTGGGCAACACGAATGCCGACTTGGGCACACAGTGTAAGAAAATTCGGAAAAGATGTTGCTACGTTGGCACAGTCATGGATACGAATCGGCCCAGTAGCACACAAGGAAGCCACACTGAATGCCATGGCAATCCGATGATCACCGTGTGCATGCACCTCGCCACCCGCCATGCTGCCACCGTCAATGATAATCCCATCAGGTGTCGGCACACACTTCACGCCCAGCGCCAGGAGACCATCGGCCATGACCTGGATCCGGTCGGACTCCTTGACCCGCAACTCTTCGGCACCCCGCAATACCGTACGCCCTTGCGCGCAGGCGGCGGCAACAAACAGTACGGGGAACTCGTCGATTGCCAGGGGCACCAGCGCCTCCGGAATCTCGATACCCTTGAGCGGTGCCGCACGCACGCGCAGATCGGCCACAGGCTCACCCCCGACTTCGCGCGGGTTTTCCAGGGCGATATCAGCCCCCATCAGGCGCAGGATATCGATCACTCCGGTACGGGTCGGATTGATCCCCACATGCTCAAGCAGCAACTCCGAACCCTCGGCTATCGAGGCTGCCACCAAGAAAAATGCCGAAGAAGAGATGTCGCCCGGCACTTCGATACGCGTTGCCACCAATGCATGACCTGACTCAATGGCTGCCGTCGCGCCTGCGACTTCCACCGGGCAGCCAAAGCCGCGCAACATCCGCTCGGTATGATCACGGGTTGGCGCAGGCTCGGTGACTGCCGTACGCCCTTCGGCATACAGCCCGGCCAACAGCAGGCTGGATTTAACCTGGGCACTGGCCATCGGCAGCATATAGCTCAAGCCCTTGAGAGTTTGCCCGCCGCGAATGGTCAGTGGTGGTCGGCCTTCAGGGCCAGTCTCGATCACTGCCCCCATTTCCCGCAACGGCTTGGCTACCCGATTCATCGGCCGCTTGGACAGCGAAGCATCGCCGATCAAGACACTGTCAAAACGCTGCGCCGCCAGCAATCCCGACAACAGGCGCATGGAAGTGCCCGAATTACCGAGATAGATAGGGCCCGGCGCAGGCTGCAAGCCATGCAAGCCGACACCATGGATGGTCACCTTCCCATGATGCGGGCCTTCAATCACCACGCCCATATCACGGAACGCCTGCAAGGTCGCCAGGGCATCCTCCCCTTCCAGGAAACCTTCGACTTCAGTCACACCCTGCGCCAGCGACCCCAGCATGATCGATCGATGGGAAATGGACTTGTCACCCGGCACTCGGACCGTTCCGCTCAAACGCCCACCCGGACTGGCGACAAAGACCACATCATCGGCGTTCACTGCCGCATCCACATAGGCCCGGCGCGCCAGAATCTTGCTGAAGTGCTCACGTGCGACCCGCGCACGGGTGAAGACACCCAGCAACTGGTGCCCGTCGCCGGCATCGACCGCGTCGCGCAAGGCGTCGAGGTCGCTGCGAAAAGTGTCTAGAGTCCGCAGCACTGCCTCGCGATTGGCGAGAAAGATGTCGTGCCACATCACCGGATCACTGCCGGCGATCCGAGTAAAGTCGCGGAAACCACCGGCTGCGTAACGGAAAATTTCCAGATTCTCGTTACGCTTGGCCAAGGAATCAACCAGGCCAAATGCCAGCAGATGCGGCAAATGACTGGTCGCCGCCAGCACTTCGTCGTGGCGCTCGACCTGCATATGCTCGACATCCGCACCCAGTTCGCGCCACAGGCGGTCCACGACTGCCAAGGCCGCAGGGTCGGTTTCGGCCAATGGCGTGAGGATCACCTTGTGCCGACGGAACAACTGCGAGTTGGAGGCTTCCACCCCGCTCTGCTCGGAGCCGGCAATCGGATGCCCCGGCACGAAACGCGCCGGCATACCGCCAAACGCCAACCGTGCCGCGCGCACCACATTGCCCTTGGCGCTGCCGACATCTGTCAGGATCGCCTGGCCCAGATCCATGCCGGCCAACAACGCCAGCAGTTTTTCCATAGCCAGGATTGGCACCGCCAACTGAATGACATCAGCCCCCTGACAGGCAACCGCCAGGTCCGCCTCGCAGCGATCCACCACGCCCAGCTCAACCGCCAGTTTGCGCGATTGCGGGTCCAGGTCCACGCCAACCACTTCGCCACACAGGCCGCTTTCACGCAGGCCCTTGGCAAAGGAGCCACCAATCAATCCCAGACCGACCACCACCAGGCGACCGATCACAGGCACAGCAAGTTGCTTTGCAATCACATCAACCACGGGCCAGAACCTTGGCCAACGCCTCAAGGAAGCGGCTGTTTTCAGCCGGCAAACCAATGGTGATACGCAAGTGGTTCGGCATGCCGTAATTGGCCACCGGACGCACGATCACGCCTTCGCGCAACAGGCCCTGGAACACTGGGGCTGCCACCTGGCCAAGGTCGACGCAAACGAAATTGCCCTTGGAGGGAATCCAACCCAGGCCCAGCTCACGAAAGCCCTGCTGCAGTTGCTGCATACCACTCTCGTTGATCCGCCGCCCTTCTTCCAGGTACTCGGCATCCTTGAGCGCCGCACAAGCCGCCGCCAGCGCCAGGCTGTTGACGTTGAACGGCTGGCGCACCCGGTTCAGCACATCAGCGACGACGGCTGTGGATAACCCGTAACCGACCCGCAACGACGCCAGGCCATAAGCCTTGGAGAAGGTGCGTGAGACCAGCAGGTTCGGGTAGGCCGCCAGGAAGTCCAGGCCGTCGGGCAGATCACTGCCTTCGGCATACTCGATATAGGCCTCGTCCAGCACCACCAGCACATGCTCCGGCACGTCTTGCAGGAACTCGTCCAGCGCCTCGACACCAAACCAGGTGCCGGTCGGGTTGTTCGGATTGGCGATAAACACCACCCGGGTCTGGGCGTCGATGGCGGCCAACATGGCCGGCAGGTCATGCCCCCAGTCCTTGGCGGCAATCACCCGCGCTTCGGCACCGACGGCCTGGGTGACAATCGGATAGACCGCAAACGCATGCTCACTGAACACTGCATTCAAGCCCGGCGCCAGATAGGCACGCGCCACCAGTTCCAGAATATCGTTGGAACCGTTGCCCAGGGTGACCTGAGCCAGCTCAACCCGGCAGCTCTCGGCCAACAGGGACTTGAGGGCAAAACCATTGCCATCAGGGTAACGCGTCAGTTCGGCCAGCTCTTCGCGAAGCGCCGCCAGCACCTTGGGGCTTGGACCCAGGGGGTTTTCATTGCTCGCCAGCTTGACGATCTTTGCCGGATCCAGGTTCAGCTCGCGCGCCAACTCGTCCACAGGCTTGCCTGGAACGTAAGGCGACAGTTGTTGCACGCCCGGCTGTGCCAGGGCGAGGAAGTTGCCACTCATGTCAAAGCCTCACAAAACCGCTTTCGGGTAGGAGCCCAGCACCTTGAGTGCCACGGCTTCCTGACTGATTTTCTCCAGCACACCCTTGACCAGCGGATCACGGTGGTGGCCGACGAAGTCGATAAAGAACACATAGGTCCATTTACCGCTGCGTGAAGGACGCGTCTCAATTCGCGTCAGGTCAATCCCGTTGTCATGGAACGGCACCAGCAGCTCATGCAGCGCGCCGGGCTTGTTGCTCATGGAGACGATGATCGAGGTCTTGTCATCGCCGGTCGGTGGCACTTCCTGGCTGCCGATCATCAAGAAACGCGTGGAGTTGTCCGGGCGATCCTCGATTTTCTCGGCCAGGCGTGTCAGGCCATACAGACCCGCCGCCATATCCCCGGCAATCGCCGCCGAATTCCACTCACCCTTGACCCGCTTGGCCGCTTCGGCGTTGCTGGACACCGCCACGCGCTCGACATTCGGGTAATGGGCATCCAGCCACTTGCGGCACTGGGCCAGCGACTGGGCATGGGAGTAAATACGGCTGATGCTGTCGGTCTTGGTGTTTTCGCCCACCAGCAAATGGTGGTGAATACGCAGCTCGACTTCGCCACAGATCACCATGTCGTGCTCAAGGAAGCTGTCGAGGGTATGGTTGACCGCACCTTCGGTGGAGTTTTCCACCGGCACCACGCCAAAATTCACCGCACCCGCAGCCACTTCGCGGAACACTTCGTCGATGGCCGCCATGGGTTTGCTGATCACCGCGTGGCCGAAATGTTTCATGGCCGCCGCCTGGGTGAAGGTGCCCTCGGGGCCGAGGTAAGCCACTTTCAATGGCTGCTCCAGGGCCAGGCACGAAGACATGATCTCGCGGAACAACCGCGCCATTTCTTCATTGCCCAGCGGCCCCTGGTTGCGCTCCATGACGCGCTTGAGCACCTGGGCTTCACGCTCCGGACGGTAAAAAACCGGCACTTCGCCTTCAGCCAGGGAGGCCATTTTGACCCGTGCCACTTCCTGGGCACAGCGCGCCCGCTCACTGATCAGCTCCAGGACTTTGGTGTCCAGGGCGTCAATGCGCACGCGCAGGGCCTTGAGTTCTTGCTCAGACATTAGCCGTGTTCCTTTTCGAACTCTGCCATGTAAGCCACCAGCGCCTTGATGGCATTGATATCAACGGCGTTGTAGATCGAGGCACGCATGCCACCCACCGAACGATGACCCTTGAGGTTCAGCAGGCCACGCGCGTCGGCACCCGCCAGGAATGGCTTGTCCAGACGGTCGTCGGCCAGGCGGAACGGCACGTTCATCCACGAACGGGCGCTCAGGCTGATCGGGTTGCTGTACAGGCCGCTGGCGTCGATGAAGTCGTACAGGGTGCGCTTCTTCTCTTCGTTGAGCTTGCCCATGGCCGCGACACCGCCCTGCTCCTTGAGCCACTCGAACACCAGGCCCGAGAGGTACCAGGCAAAGGCCGGCGGGGTGTTGTACATCGAGCCGTTGTCGGCCGCGACCTTGTAGTTGAGCATGGTCGGGCACACCGAGCGGGCACGACCGAGCAGGTCTTCGCGGATGATGTTGACCAGGATGCCGCTCGGGCCGATGTTCTTCTGGGCGCCGGCGTAGATCATGCCGTAGCGGGACACATCCATCGGGCGCGAGAGAATGTCCGAGGACATATCACACACCAGAGGCACATCACCCACTTCAGGTACCCAGTCGAATTCCAGGCCGCCGATGGTTTCGTTCTGCACGTAATGCACGTAGGCCGCGTCTTTCGACAACTTCCATTCGTTCTGACCTGGAATGGCGAAATAGTCGTACGGCTTGGCAGTGCCGGCCACGTTGATGTTGCCGTAGCGCGAGGCCTCTTCAATGGCCTTCTGCCCCCAGATACCGGTATCGATATAGTCGGCAGTGCCGTCTTCCGGCAGCAGGTTCAGCGGGATCTGGGCGAACTGCTGGCTGGCGCCGCCTTGCAGGAACAGCACCTTGTAGTCCGACGGGATGTCCAGCAGGTCACGCAGATCCTGCTCGGCCTTGGTGGCAATGGACACGAACTCATCACTGCGATGGCTCATTTCCATCACGGAGAGGCCTTTGCCATGCCAGTCGAGGAGTTCACCCTGCGCGCGCTGCAGGACCGCTTCAGGAAGTGCCGCGGGACCAGCACAGAAGTTATAGGCTCTCTTGCTCACATCCAATCTCGCTCTGATCTGTTGGGGGCTGCAATCAATATCGGGCAACACACGCCCTGTAGGAGCTGGCTTGCCTGCGATGGCAGCGCCGCGGTATCGCTGAAATACCGAGGTGCCTGTATCGCAGGCAAGCCAGCTCCCACCTGTTTCAAAAGGGACAAATAACAAGGGGGCGAATCTTCATCCGCCCCCTTGTTTGTCCGCTTACGCCTGCGGCTCTTCTTCGTCTGCGGCGGCATCGAGGGTTGGCTCGTCGACGTTGTCATCGCCGGCTGCGATCACCTCGCCATCGAATCCCTCACCCTCCAGCTCCTCACCTTCGACTTCCGACGGTTCCTGGACACGCTCCAGGCCCACCAAGGTCTCGTCGCTGGCCAGCTTGATCAAGGTCACGCCCTGGGTGTTACGACCCAGGCTCGACACTTCATCAACCCGGGTACGCACCAGGGTGCCCTGGTCGGAAATCAACATGATTTCCTCGCCATCGAGCACCTGGACCGCGCCAACCAGACGGCCGTTGCGATCATTGCTGACCATGGCGATAACGCCCTGGCCGCCACGCTTGTACTCGGGGAACTCGCCAATAGCGGTACGCTTGCCATAACCACGCGCCGAAGCCGTGAGGATCTGGCTGCCTTCTTCCGGGATCAGCATGGAAATCAGCTTCTGCCCTTCCGGCAGACGCATGCCACGCACACCACGGGCGGTACGGCCCATGGCACGCACGTCGGATTCCTTGAAGCGCGTCACCTTGCCACCGTCGGAGAACAGCATGACTTCACGCTCGCCATCGGTGATGGCGGCGGAGATCAGTACGTCGCCTTCGTCCAGCTCCAGGGCGATCAGGCCCACGCTGCGTTGACGACTGAAGGATTCCAGCGGGGTCTTCTTCACGGTGCCTTTGGCGGTTGCCATGAAGATGAAGTGACCTTCGGTGTATTCCTCAACCGGCAGCATGGTGGTGATGTATTCATCAGTGTCCAGCGGCAGCAGGTTGACCAGCGGACGCCCACGGGCGGCGCGGGACGCTTCCGGGATTTCGTAGGTCTTGAGCCAGTACACCTTGCCCTTGCTGGAGAACAGCAGCAGCGTGGTGTGGCTGTTGGCAACCAGCAGGTGAGCGATGTAGTCCTCATCCTTAACGCCGGTAGCCGATTTACCTTTACCACCACGGCGCTGGGCCTGGTACGCAGCCAATGGCTGAGTCTTGGCGTAGCCACCGTGGGAAATGGTCACCACACGCTCTTCTTCCGGGATCATGTCACCCAGGGTCAGGTCGAGGCGGGCATCGAGGATTTCGGTGCGGCGCACGTCGCCATATTCGGCGCGGATCACTTCCAGTTCTTCGCGGATCACTTCCATCAGGCGCACAGCGCTGTTGAGGATGCGGATCAACTCACCGATCTGGTTGAGAATCTCCTGGTACTCGGCCAGCAGCTTTTCATGCTCCAGACCGGTCAGGCGGTGCAGGCGCAGTTCCAGGATGGCCTGGGCCTGTTCCGGCGACAGGAAATACTTGCCGTCGCGCAGGCCGTATTGTGGGTCCAGGGTCTCCGGACGGCACGAATCGGCACCGGCGCGCTCAACCATCGCCACAACGGCGCTGGATTCCCACGGCATCTTGATCAGTGCTTCCTTGGCTTCCGACGGGGTCGGCGAAGCCTTGATCAGGGCGATAACCGGGTCGATGTTCGACAGCGCAACCGCCTGGCCTTCCAGGATGTGCCCACGCTCGCGAGCCTTGCGCAGTTCGAATACGGTACGACGGGTCACCACTTCGCGACGGTGACGCACGAAGGCTTCCAGCAGATCCTTGAGGTTCAGGATGCGCGGGCGACCGTCGATCAGGGCCACGACGTTGATACCAAACACGCTTTGCAGCTGGGTCTGGGCGTAGAGGTTGTTGAGGATCACCTCAGGCACTTCGCCACGACGCAGCTCGATCACCACGCGCATACCGTCTTTGTCGGACTCGTCGCGCAGTTCGGTGATGCCTTCCAGTTTCTTCTCTTTAACCAGCTCGGCGATCTTCTCGATCAGACGCGCCTTGTTCAACTGGTAAGGCAGTTCGGTGATGACGATCTGCTGGCGGCCACCGACCTTGTCGA
Source organism: Pseudomonas sp. 25 R 14 (assembly GCF_900004755.1). Classification (NCBI taxonomy): domain Bacteria; kingdom Pseudomonadati; phylum Pseudomonadota; class Gammaproteobacteria; order Pseudomonadales; family Pseudomonadaceae; genus Pseudomonas; species Pseudomonas sp. 25 R 14. Next base: position 172,531 of record NZ_CVTS01000024.1, read on the forward strand.
TGTCTTCGATCATCGAGCGGGCGCGCATATAGATGCGCCCGCGACCGGTGCGATAGGCTTCGATGATGCCGGCGCGACCGTTGATGATCGCGGCGGTCGGGAAGTCCGGGCCGGGGATGTATTGCATCAGCTCATCGACGGTCAGCTCGGGGTTGTCGATGAGGGCCAGGCAACCGTCGATGACTTCACCGAGGTTGTGTGGCGGGATGTTGGTGGCCATGCCCACGGCGATACCGCTGGAGCCGTTGACCAACAAGTTGGGAATACGGGTCGGCATGACCGCCGGGATCATTTCGGTGCCGTCGTAGTTCGGCACCCAGTCCACGGTTTCTTTATGCAGGTCGGCCAGCAGTTCGTGCGCCAGCTTGGTCATGCGCACTTCGGTGTATCGCATGGCCGCAGCATTATCGCCGTCCACCGAACCGAAGTTGCCCTGGCCGTCTACCAGCAGGTAGCGCAGGGAAAACGGCTGGGCCATCCGAACGATGGTGTCGTACACCGCAGTGTCGCCGTGAGGGTGATACTTACCGATCACGTCACCGACAACACGGGCAGATTTCTTGTACGGCTTGTTCCAGTCGTTACCCAGCTCGCTCATCGCGAACAGCACACGCCGGTGCACGGGCTTCAAGCCATCGCGCGCATCAGGCAGTGCCCGCCCGACAATTACGCTCATTGCGTAGTCGAGGTAGGACTGTTTCAGCTCGTCTTCGATATTGACCGGGAGGATTTCTTTGGCCAGTTCGCCCATGAGAAGCCTGATTCCTTTTTCGGGTGAAACTTCGTCACATCCATACGGGACAAACGAAGCTCGCCGCCGCCGACATGATGCCTGGCAACGACTTACGACAAATCAACGAGTTATGACACGGATCTGCGCATTAAAGGCCGCCCCTCGGGGTGACCTTGGAAACCGCCGAATGGTATCACAATCGCCGCCACGCACCTATCCCCCAGATGCGCATGGAGCGTAGTAAGTTGACGGATGACAGGCTTGAGGGCGACGAGAGGGGCTCAGAGCTGGATCAAGGCTCGGATTTGCGTATGAATCCGAGGGTTTTGTTGGCTTTTCGGGCCAATCGCGAGCAAGCCCGCCCCCACATTTTGACTGTATTCACAGATCAAGGGTGGGAGCGGGCTTGCTCGCGCTTGCAATCTGCCAGACACCAACGCCCTTAGTGCAGGCGCTTACGGCACATCAACTTGGCCATCTTTGCGCTATCAGGCCGCTCGACGATGCCTTTTTCCGTCACGATCACGTCGATCAAGTCAGCAGGGGTCACGTCAAACACGGGGTTGAAGGCATTGACATCGGCAGCAAAGCGCTGCCCGGCAACCTCCAGCAACTCGCCGGCATCGCGCTCTTCCAGGGCGACGTCATCGCCAGTAGCCATCATCAGGTCCAGGGTCGAACTCGCCGCCACCACCATAAAGCGCACGCCATGGTGCATGGCGCACACCGCCAACTGATAAGTGCCGATCTTGCTGATGACATCACCATTAGCGGCGATGCAGTCGGCACCAACGATCACCCAGGTCACGCCCTTGGTTTTGAGAATATGCGCGCCCGCCGAGTCGGCGTTCACCGTGACCGGAATGCCCTCGCCCGCTAGCTCCCAGGCGGTCAACCGCGATCCGTGCAGCCACGGGCGGGTTTCGTTGGCGTAGACCTGCTCGACCATACCTTCCAGGAAAGCCGCACGGATCACCCCGAGAGCCGTGCCCACACCGCCGCTGGCCAAGGCCCCCGCATTGCCATGGGTCAGGATGGCCTGGGCGTTGCCCTGGTGCTTGCGGATCAACTCGACGCCCAATTGCGCCATCGTCAGGTTGGCTTCGCGGTCGCTTTCATGAATTGCGACAGCTTCGGCCTCCAGCACCGCCAGCGGGTCGGCGTGCTTCCGGAGGCGGTCCAGGCGATCGCGCATACGCTTGAGGGCCCAGAACAGGTTTGAAGCAGTAGGACGGGAGTCAGCCAGTAGCGCGTAGTCCTCTTCCCACGAGGCCTGCCAGTCACCACCCTCGGCGATCCGCCCGCGCGCGGCCAGCACCAGCCCGTAGGCAGCGCTGATGCCGATGGCCGGAGCGCCACGCACCACCATCGAGCGAATGGCTGCGGCCACCTCTTCGACAGTCGAGCACACGACCCAGCTTTCCCGAAACGGCAACGCACGCTGATCGAGCAGGTGCAGTGCGCCATCACGCCAATCGATGGCCTTCACCTTCTCCGCTGCCAACAGTCGATCGCGCATCCCTAACCCCGCACTCGTGAACAAAAGCCGCCGATTATAGCGATCCGCCAGCCAGGACGCTCGGGTATACTTCGCCCCTCTTTATATCACCGCCCCGGACGCTGCTCGCCATGACACCACCCGTTGCCCCGCTCGACCTCTTGCTACTGCCAACCTGGCTGGTACCGGTCGAGCCTGCCGGCGTGGTGCTCAAGGAGCATGGCCTGGGCATCCGCGACGGTCGCATTGCGTATATCGGGCCGCGTACGCAGGCCCTGAAGCTGGCGGCCCACGAAGTGCGCGAGTTGCCGGGCATACTGCTCAGCCCGGGCCTGGTCAATGCCCATGGCCACGCGGCGATGAGCCTGTTTCGCGGCCTGGCGGATGACCTGCCGCTGATGACCTGGCTGGAAAAGCACATCTGGCCCGCCGAAGCCAAGTGGGTCGATGAAGCCTTCGTGCGCGACGGCACGGACCTGGCGATCGCCGAACAGATCAAGGGCGGCATTAGCTGCTTCTCGGACATGTACTTCTTCCCCAAGATCGCCAGCGAACGCGTGCACAACAGTGGTATCCGCGCGCAGATCGCGATTCCGATCCTCGACTTTGCGATCCCTGGCGCCGCCACCGCCGACGAGGCCCTGCGCCAGGGCATCGAACTGTTTGGCGACCTCAAGCACCACCCACGGATCAAAATCGCCTTTGGCCCCCACGCGCCCTATACCGTCAGCGATGCCAACCTGGAAAAAGTCCGGGTGATCGCCGAGGAGTTGGACGCTGCCATTCATATGCACATCCACGAAACCGCCTTTGAAGTGCAGCAGTCCGTTGAGCAGTACGGCGAACGCCCCCTGGCCCGCCTCGCCCGCCTGGGGTTGCTCGGCCCGCGCCTGCAGGCCGTTCATATGACCCAAATCAGCGAAGACGACCTGGCATTGCTGGTAGAAAGCAACAGCAGCGTAATCCACTGCCCGGAATCCAACCTGAAACTGGCCAGCGGCTTCTGCCCGGTGGAACGCCTGTGGCAGGCCGGCGTCAATGTGGCAGTAGGCACCGACGGCGCGGCAAGCAACAATGACCTGGATCTGCTGGGCGAAACCCGCACCGCTGCGCTACTGGCCAAAGCCGTCGCCGGCTCGGCCAGCGCCCTGGATGCCCATCGTGCGTTGCGCATGGCCACCCTCAACGGTGCGCGAGCGATGGGCCTGGAAGCGGAAATCGGCTCGCTGGAAGTAGGCAAGGCCGCGGATATCGTGGCCTTCGACCTGTCGGGACTGGCCCAGCAACCGATCTACGATCCGGTCTCGCAGCTTATATATGCCACCGGACGCGATTGTGTGAAACACCTTTGGGTCGGCGGCAAGCAACTGCTCGACGACCGGCAACTGACACGTATGGATGAACAGCAGTTGAGCGCCACAGCCGCTGCCTGGGGCCGGCGCATCAGCGGACATCACGAATAACGCCGGCCCTGGATCAGCATTCCAGGCCCGGCAAACCGTTTTATCGGATTTAGAGGACTACCCATGAGTAACGTCGACCACGCCGAAATCGCCAAATTCGAAGCCCTGGCCCATCGCTGGTGGGACCGCGAGAGCGAGTTCAAGCCCCTGCACGACATCAACCCGTTGCGGGTCAACTGGATCGACGAGCGCGTCAACCTGGCCGGCAAGAAAGTCCTCGACGTAGGCTGCGGTGGCGGCATTCTCAGCGAAGCCATGGCCCAGCGTGGCGCCACGGTCATGGGCATCGACATGGGCGAAGCGCCGCTGGCCGTGGCCCAACTGCATCAGTTGGAGTCGGGCGTGAGTGTGGAATACCGGCAGATCACTGCCGAAGACCTGGCCGAAGAGTTGCCCGAGCAGTTCGACGTGGTGACTTGCCTTGAGATGCTGGAGCACGTTCCAGACCCCTCATCAGTGATCCGCGCGTGTTTCCGTATGGTCAAGCCGGGCGGCCAGGTGTTCTTCTCCACCATCAACCGCAACCCCAAGGCCTACCTGTTCGCGATCATCGGCGCCGAATACATCATGAAGCTGCTGCCGCGCGGCACCCATGACTTCAAGAAGTTCATCCGTCCTTCTGAACTGGGCGCCTGGAGCCGCCAGGCCGGGCTGACAGTCAAGGACATCATCGGCCTGACCTACAACCCACTGACCAAGCACTACAAGCTGGCCAGCGACGTGGACGTCAACTACATGATCCAGACCCTGCGAGAGGAATAAGCCTGTGAAGTTGAAAGCGGTTCTTTTCGACATGGACGGTACGCTGCTCGATACCGCGCCGGACTTTATCGCCATCTGCCAGGCCATGCGCGCCGAGCGCGGGCTTGCGCCGATCAACGACCAGCATATCCGTGATGAAATCTCCGGCGGCGCCCGGGCCATGGTTGCCGTGACATTCTCCATGGACCCCGAGTCCCCAGGCTTTGAAGCGTTGCGCCTGGAGTTCCTCGAACGCTACCTCAAGGGCTGCGCGATCCACAGCAAGTTGTTTGATGGCATGGCCGAACTGCTGGAAGACATCGAGCGGTCCAAGCTGATCTGGGGCGTGGTCACCAACAAGCCACTGCGCTTCGCCGAACCGATCATGCAGCAACTGGGCCTGGCCGAGCGCTCGGCCCTGTTGATTTGCCCGGACCACGTGAAGAACAGCAAGCCCGATCCGGAGCCACTGATCCTGGCCTGCAAGATGCTCGACCTGGACCCGGCCAGTGTGCTGTTCGTCGGCGATGACCTGCGCGATATCGAGTCGGGCCGCGACGCCGGCACCCGCACCGCTGCCGTCACCTACGGCTACATCCACCCCGACGACAATGCCCGTAACTGGGGCGCCGACGTCGTGGTCGATCACCCGCTGGAGCTGCGCAAGGTGCTCGATAGCGCACTCTGCAGTTGCTGACAGGTTAAATGAAGCTCCCACATTCAGATATGTGCTGCCCCACTGAATTTTGTTGAGGTCGATTATGTTTGATTACTCCGCACGCCCAGAATTGCTCAAGGACCGGGTCATCCTGGTCACCGGCGCCGGTCGCGGGATTGGTGCAGCGGCGGCCAAGACCTATGCCGCCCACGGTGCCACCGTGCTGTTGCTGGGCAAGACCGAAGCCAACCTGGCCCAGGTCTACGATGAAATCGAAGCCGCCGGCCACCCGCAGCCGGTGGTGATTCCGTTCAACCTGGAAACGGCCCTGCCTCATCAATACGATGAGCTGGCGGCAATGATCGAAAAAGAGTTCGGCCATCTCGACGGCCTGCTGCACAACGCCTCGATCATTGGCCCACGCACCCCGATCGAACAGCTGTCGGGCGAAAACTTCATGCGCGTCATGCATATCAACGTCAATGCCATGTTTATGCTGACCGCGACCTTGCTGCCGTTGCTCAAGCTGTCCCAGGACGCTTCGGTGGTGTTCACTTCCAGCAGCGTCGGACGCAAGGGTCGCGCCTACTGGGGCGCCTACGGCGTGTCGAAATTCGCCACCGAAGGCCTGATGCAGACCCTGGCCGACGAACTCGACACCGTCGCCGCAGTGCGCGCCAACAGCATCAACCCCGGCGCCACCCGCACCAGCATGCGCGCCCAGGCTTACCCTGGAGAAAACCCGGCCAACAACCCGCTGCCGGAAGAGATCATGCCGGTGTACCTGTACCTGATGGGGCCGGACAGCTCAGGGATCAATGGGCAGGCGTTTGACGCGCAATAACCCTACGGCTAGCACTGGTTTCCTGTGGGAGCGGGCTTGCTCGCGAAGGCGGTGTGTCAGTCCCCAGTTTATTGACTGATCCACTGCTATCGCGAGCAAGCTCGCTCCTACAGGGGCCGGCGCCAAATTTCCAACACTGTGCATACGCAAGAAAATCCCATCCCATTGTTTTACAAGCAATAAAAATACTTCGCACGAAATGGCACGCTTTTCGCTCCAATTTGTTTAAGCAGGCGGCGCGACGTCAAGACGTGTGGCATGGGATCAGGGGTTATAACCCCCGGTAAAGCGGACTAGACTGTTACCTATGTTTTACGGAACTGAAGGAACAGTAAAACGCCGCTCCCACCGAGCCTGTAAGACAGCATTAAGTGCTTAGAGGCCTACCTGCTTATGAAAACACCGACCCAGACCAACGCAATTGACTTCGACAGTGCCAAATTGCAGCGCCTGGGCTTTGGCCAGCCTTCCCTGATTGCACGGCGCCCCATCAGCCTCGCGCAGTTGCGTCAGCAGTTGAACCTGCAATTGCAGACCAGCCTGGAACCCGAGCGGATCCTTGGCCTGTTCTTTCGCGAAGTGCAGCGCCTGGTGCCCCTGGATGCCCTGCAATACAGTCATGAAGCCAGCGACCTGCGCCTGGAATATGGCCAGCGCGGCCATCATTCAGTGAGTTATAGCCTCAGCCATCAGGGTGAGCACCTGGGCGAACTGGTATTTCGCCGCAACCAGCGTTTCAGCGAAGAGGAACAGGGCAATCTGGAGTCGCTGCTGGCCAGCCTGCTCTATCCCATGCGCAACGCCTTGCTGTATCGCGCCGCAACCCGCAGCGCCCTGCGTGACCCACTGACCGAGACCGGCAACCGCATCGCCATGGACCAGACCCTGGGCCGGGAAATCGAGATGGCCAAGCGGCATCTGCACCCGCTGTCCTTGCTGATGCTCGACATCGATCACTTCAAGCGTATCAACGACAGCCACGGCCATGCCACGGGCGACAAGGTGCTCAAGGCCGTCGCCGCCTCGATCAAGAACCAGTTGCGCAATGTGGACATGGTGTTTCGGTTTGGCGGGGAAGAGTTTCTGATCCTGCTCTCCAACACCGGCCGGGATGCCGCAGCCATGGTGGGCGAACGTCTGCGCCAGGCAGCGCAGGCCCAGGACTATTGGGCGGACACCACGCGTATCGAATTGACGGTGAGCCTGGGTTGCTCGACCCTGTTGACTGGAGAGTCCGCCGAAAGCCTGCTGCGCCGGGCCGACAATGCCTTGTATGTGGCCAAGCGCGAAGGCCGCAACCGCCTGGCAATGGCGGGGTAAACGCTACCCCGCCATGCCTGGGTCAGGCTTCGCTGGCCGCCAGCACCTGGCGCTCGCGGGTCACCGGGGTTTTCTCCAACTGCATGCAGCGCTCCAGAAACAGATACATGTAGTCGTAGCTCTTGCACACGGCCTGGCGCAGTTCCACTTGCAGCGCCTTGCTCGGGTTCATCCCGGCCAGGGTGCAGATGATCTCCAACGCTTCCCATGGATGGGCGTCGTCATACTGGGCATGCATCTTCAGCCACTTCATGGCGCGCTTGCGATCTTCCTCGGGGAAAGCTGCGGCATAGACGCCCGTCGAACACACCAGCGCAGACCACTCCCCAGTGGCCCCCTCAATGGCGTAGTTGGTAGCGGCAATGGCCACGATCAACGAATCTGCCGAACTGGTGTGCCAGCACCAATGGCTCAGTGCATGCAACTCTGGCGGTACGTTCTGCGCCTGCAACTCCTCCAGGCCAACGCCATGGGCGCGTGCCCAGTGCATCCAATAATCGGCATGGTTCAGTTCCACACGAATATTGCGCATCAGCCAACGCCGCGCCATATCCTCGCCAGGATGACGGGCAAACTTGGTCTTGGTCAGGTTTTGTGCCATGTACAACGCAAACTGTTCAACCACCGGCCATCCACCAATCAGGTAGTGGCGCATGGTTTTGGCACTGAGCTTGTTATCGCGCATGCGCTGGTACAGTTCGTGTTCGACAACCCGGCGCTTGCTCTCGCTACAGTCCTGGATCAATTGCTGAGCCCAGGTGGGGTAGCTTGAGGCCTCCATAAGCGGGCCGGTTCTGCTGAATGTGTCGATCACTGTCGGGCTCCTTTTGATGTGTGATGTGTACAGACCGGCAGATGCTTCAGCGGAACGTGCCGGGCGCCCTGAATAACAGGGGCTGCGGGCGCGCAGGTCGACACTGCAAACTATCAAAGGTAAACAATTGCGGGCGTTCAATCAGGTAGCCCTGAGCGTAGTCCACGCCAATCTCAAGCAATGCCTGCTCGATGTGCGGTGTCTCGACAAACTCGGCAATCGTACGTTTACCCATGACATGGCCGATGTGATTGATCACTTCGACCATGGCGCGGTTAATCGGGTCGTCCAGCATATCCTTTACGAAACTTCCATCGATCTTCAGGAAGTCTACAGGTAAATGTTTGAGGTAGGCGAATGAGGACATTCCGGCGCAAAAGTCATCCAGCGAGAAGCAACAACCTAACGCTTTGAGTTCGTTGATAAAACGAATGGCGCTACCCAAATTCGAGATGGCACTGGTTTCGGTGATTTCAAAACAGATCATGCCCGGAGGAATGTCATAGGCGGCGAACTTCTCCCGCAGGAAGCGCAGGAAGTCGTCATCGCCGATGGTAATGCCCGACAGGTTGATCGCACACATCGCCATCGGCCTGCCCGGGCGTTCGATCATGCAACGGGCAATGAGCTTGAACACGTTTTCTACCACCCAGCGGTCCAACGAGGTCATCAACCCGTAACGTTCAGCGGCCGGGATAAAGCTGTCGGGCAAGATGATCCGCCCCGCTTCATCGTGCAGGCGCAGCAGGATCTCGATATGCCCGGCACCCGCCACGGTGTGGCCCAAGGGTGCAATTTCCTGGGCATATAGGCAAAAACGGTCCTCTTCCAGAGCCATGTGCAAGCGCTGGATCCAGGCCATCTCGCCAAAGCGCAAGGACAACTCGGTGTCATCGGCGTGATAGACCTGCACCCGGTTGCGGCCTTTCTCCTTGGCCATGTAGCAGGCCATATCCGCGGCCCGCAATGAGGTTTCCAGGGTGGTCGGGGTGTGCGAGATATTCACCAGACCGATACTGACCGTGGTGACAAATGGCCGCCCTTTCCAGACGAAGTGCAGGTTTTGCACGGTGTGACGCAGACTTTCGGCGATTTTTTCGGCCACCGACGCCGGGCAATTCTCCAGCAGAATGCCAAATTCGTCGCCCCCCAGGCGGGCCAGGGTATCGCCTTCGCGCAGGTCCGATTGCAGCAGGGCGCAGATATGGCGCAGCAACTCATCGCCCGCCGCGTGGCCACAGGTGTCATTGACCAGCTTGAACTGGTCCAGGTCGAGAAACATCAAGGCGTGGTGCCCCGACTGCTGGCGCCCGACGCCATGCAGCGCTTGCTCTAGGCGGTATTCGAACTCGCGTCGGTTGGCAAGCCCGGTCAAGGCGTCATGGGTCGCCTGCCAGGACAGATTGGCAATGTACTGGCGCTCCTGGGTCATGTCGTGCAACACCAGCACTGCACCGCTGACTTTACCGGCACTGCGGATCGGCGCACCGACCAGGGTCACGGAGACGGTGCTGCCATCCAGGCGCTGGATCAGCTTGGAATGCTCGCTGCCACCGCTAAGCTGACCACCCAGGATGTGATCGATCAGGGTAAACCCATCGGCCTGGGCGTTTTCATCCAGCAGGTTGAACAACGCAGCCAAAGGCAGGCCCTGGGCCTGAGCAGCATTCCAGTGGGTCAGGAATTCCGCCGCCGGGTTCATATAGGCGATCGCGCCATCGACATCGGTGGTGATCACTCCGTCGCCGATCGACTCCAGGGTGATCTGTGCCCGCTCCTTCTCCAGTTGCAAGGCATCGGCAAACGCATGACGCTGGGCCAATAGTTTGCGCGTGCGCAACAACGCCAAGGCAATCAGGCCCAGGGCGGTGGCCAGGTTGGTGATCAGCAACAGGCGCAGAATCATCCTGGAGCCTTCGCCCAGCGCATCGCTGAAGGCCTTGGCCGCCGGCGTCACGCCATCGTTGATCGCGATAATGCGCTCTTTCCAGGCACGGATCTCGCTGCTGCTGACCTGGTTGGCCAGGATTGCCCGGTGCATCTCCTGCGCCAGGTCATCGAGTTGCACCAGGTAACCATCGCCCACGGTCCACAACTCGATGGCCTTCTCCAGATAGCTGAAATGGCGAAAGTTGAGGTACAGCCAGATCACGCTCGATACGTCATCAGGATGATTGCCACCCTTGAGAATGCCCAGGCGCGCGGCCGTCAGGTCAGGGCTGGGGCGATCCAGGGCCACGCGCAACTCATGCCCGCCCTGTGGCACGGCAATGGCGTTCTGGTATTTGAGAAAAGTCGCCTGGTCACGGTTGTCGGCGTACAGGGTCAGGTAGTAGATGGCGTCTTTCTGGCCCTTGGACCACAGGCTCTCGCCCGCCACATAGCCGCGCACGGCCGACAGCATGTAAAGACTGACGCACCCCAGCAATGCCTGGAACAGCACGACAGCAATAAAGGGCCAGACAATACCCAGTAACCGGGGTGTTCCGAGAGTTCGCTTCTGCTTCATGAGGTCCCTTGCATCAGCACAGGCGAGTAAAAACTGCTCCTGACAGCACAGCCGAGGCCAAACGCGATCCCTCCAGGATAGGGGCCAGGATCGATTCAGCGAACTTGTTGCAAGTGTCCATAAAGCTTGGCGTACAAACCGCCATCGGCAATCAGTTGCTGGTGGTCGCCATCTTCGGCAATGTGCCCACCGTCAAACACCAACACCCTATCAGCCTGCTTCACCGCCGACAAACGGTGAGCAATGATCAGTGTAGTACGCCCACTGAGAAACCGCGCCAGCGCCTGGTGCAGGTTGTACTCGGTGGCCGCATCCAGGGCCGAGGTGGCTTCGTCGAGAATCACCACCTTTGGCTCGGCCAGCACCATCCGGGCAATCGCCAGACGTTGGCGCTGGCCACCGGACAAACGTACCCCCGAGCGCCCGACAATGCTGTCCAGGCCCTGGGGCAACCCTTTGACCGTAGCATCCAACTGGGCAATTTCAAGGGCCTGCCAACAGGCCTGGTCGCTGCGTTCGCGGCCCATGGTCAGGTTGGCGCGCACGGTGTCATTGAACAGCGCAGGATGTTGCAGCACCACCGCGACATGCTCGCGGATGGTTTCCAGGCCAATCGCCTGCTGAGTCGCGCCACCGAAGCGGATCGTGCCCGCTTGTGGGGTGTAGAGCCCCAGCAGCAGCTGCACCAAGGTACTTTTACCGCCGCCGCTGGCGCCGACAATCGCGACCTTCTCGCCCGGCGCAATGGCCAGGTTCAGCTGATTGAGCACTAACTCCTCGCCGTAGCCGAAATCCAGGCCCCGCACCTCGATGCCCACGGTTTCGCGCCCGGTAAACGGATCCTCGCCCCCGGTATATTGCGGTTCGTCGGCACGGGCCAGCAGTTCGTTGATCCGCGTCAGCGCGCCACCGGCGGCGTAGTAGGCGTATTGCAGGTTCAGCAGTTGCTCCACCGGACCGATCATGAACCACAGGTAGCTGAACACCGCGAGCATCTGACCGATGGACAGGTCGGAAAACAGCACGGTGAGCATCGCCGCCGCACGAAAAATATCGATGCCAAACTGGAACAGCAAGCCACTGGCCCGGCTGGAGGCATCGCTTTTCCACTGGGAGTTGATGGCAAAATCGCGCACTTCCTGGGCGCGCTGCCCCAGGCGCCCGAGGAAAAAGCCCTGGCGATTGCCAGCGCGTACTTCCTGGATAGCATCGAGGGTTTCCGTCAGGGCCTGGGTAAACCGCGAGGTGCTGTCGTTTTCCAGCTTCTTGAGGTGCTTGACCCGCTTGCCCAACTGCACCGTGGCGTAGATCACCAGCGGGTTGAACAGCAGGATCAACAGCGCCAGCTGCCAGTGCATCCACATCAGGATCCCGGAGGTGCCAACCAGGGTCAGCATGGCCACCAGGAAACGACTCAAGGTTTCACCGACAAACTTGTCCACAGTGTCCAGGTCAGTGACCAGGTGCGTGGTCACGGTGCCGCTGCCCAGGCTTTCGTATTCGCCCAGGGAGACGCGCTTGAGCCGTTCGATCAGCCGCACCCGGATCCGGTAGACAATGTCCTTGGCCAGCCCCGCAAACAAGCGCGCCTGGACCACGTTGAATACCAACGCCGCGCAACGCAGGATCAGGGTGATCAGCAGCATCAGGCCGATATAGCCAGCAGCCTGCTGCCAGGCCGTAGGCAATGCGTGGTTCATCACCTTCAACGCGGCATCGCCATTGCCCAGCAGTACCTCATCCACCAGCAGGGGCAGGAGCAAGGGAATTGGTACGCTGCACAAGGTCGCCAATACCGCGACCCCATTGGCAATCCACAGGGCTTTTTTATGGCGCAGGGCCAGGCGGCGAATTTCTGCCCAGGTCAGCCGATCGATGCGTGCGCGTGGCTCGCCGGTATGAGACGGGTCATGCACAGGCAGCTCGCTCCAGCCAGCGACCGAGCAAAGGCGACAGCTCGGACAGCGGCTGGTAGCCGTTGGTCAACAACGCCAACTGACCATTGCGTTCGGCCAGCAACGTGGGGAACCCAGCGATGCCCAGGTCCTGCACCCAGGTGAAATCGGCGGCCGTGGCGGCATGCTGTTCAGCGCGGTCAAAGGCCTCGGCAAACTCAATGCGCGGCACGCCCGCAGTCTCGGCCAGCTCCACCAGCACACTGGCGCGGGTCACATCGCGACCTTCGACATAAAACGCCTGCTGGATCAGCCCCAGCAACGTCCAGGCGCAATCCGGCGCCAGACTGCGCGCTGTGACTATCGCGCGGCATGCCGGCTCCGTGTCATACACAAAACCGTCAGGCAAGGCGCCCTCCAGGCGAAACGGCTGGCCAGTGGCCTCAGTCACCGCCTGCCAGTGCTCCAGGATATAGCGCCGGGTGGCCGGCTCCAGCGCCGCGCCACTGCCGGTACGCAAACCGCCCACCACCAGGTGCAGCTCCACGCCCGCCGCCTGGGCCTGCTCGACCAAGGCCTTGGCCACCGGGGCAAAACCCCAGCACCAGGAACACATCGGGTCCATTACATAGAGCAGGCGTGCAGACATGGTTCAAGCCTCGGTGGATGATTGCTTGTAGTTGTAACCAATCGGGTGCGGCATGTTGCGGGCCTTGGCCAGTTCGATCTGCTTCTGGCGGTCGATCGCACTGCGACGGGTCTTCTCGGACAGCTTATCCCAGCAATGCGGGCAACTGATGCCAGCCACATAATGCTCGGATGCGCGATCCTCTACGCTAATCGGTGTGCGGCAAGCATGACATTGATCGTAGTCACCTTCGCTCAAGTCGTGGCGCACGGTCACGCGATTATCGAAAACAAAGCAGTCGCCCTGCCATTTGGTTTCTTCCTGCGGTACCTCTTCGAGGTACTTGAGGATGCCGCCCTTGAGGTGATACACCTCGTCGAAGCCTTCGCTGAGCATATAGCTCGAAGCTTTTTCACAGCGAATGCCGCCGGTACAGAACATGGCAACTTTCTTGTGCTTGGCTGGATCGAAGTTGGCTTTGATGTAGTCGGGAAATTCGCGAAAACTCGTGGTTTTCGGGTCAATCGCGCCTTCGAAGGTGCCGATCGACACTTCATAGTCGTTACGGGTGTCGATCAACAGCACTTCTGGGTCGCTGATCAACGCGTTCCAGTCTTGTGGATCAACATAGGTGCCGACTTTTTTGTTGGGGTCGACGCCTTCGACGCCCAGGGTCACGATCTCTTTCTTGAGCTTGACCTTGGTGCGATAGAACGGCTGCTCGTCGCAGTACGACTCTTTGTGGTCGATGTCGACCATGCGCGGGTCGTTCTTCAGCCAGGTCATCAGGCCATCAATGCCTTCGCGGCTACCGGAAACGGTGCCGTTGATGCCTTCTTCGGCGATCAGCAAGGTGCCCTTGATGCCGTTGTCGACCATGGCTTGCAGCAGAGGCTCGCGCAGGGTGACGTAATCTTCGAGGGTGACGAACTTATACAGTGCCGCCACGACGATGGGTTGTGTCATGGGTGTTCTCTCCAGGTGGCTACCCTCGCAAAGGGTGAACCGGATGCAAAAAAAACGCGCCGACTGAGCGGCGCGTTGCGGATTCTATCAGGGATAAACCCTGAACTGTAGGAGCGAGCTTGCTCGCGAAGCTCGTTAACGATGACGCTGGCACCCTGGGTAAACGCGGCGCCTTTGCGTTTTTCGTCGGAACGCCGCCCGGAGCCAAGCTCGCTCCTACAGAGGTTGACCGTTACCCATCAATGTCCGCCAGCGCAGGTCGGCGAGGCCGGGGCTGCGTCGGTTTTTGCCCATTCTTCAGGCGTGTAGGTATGCAGCGCAAGCGCATGGAACTCGCCCATCAGGTCACCCAACGTGGCGTAGACCTTCTGGTGGCGCTTGACGCGATTGAGCCCGTCGAACTGCTGGCTGACCAGCACGGCCTTGAAGTGCGTCTGCAATCCACGGCTGTGCATATGGCTTTCGTCCAGCACACTCAGGTGTTCCGGGCTCAGGGCGTCAAGCGCCGTCTCGATGCGCTGTTGCATGGTCATTGCTGGCTCCACTTACTTCTTGGCAGGCGCGGCGGCTTTTTTCGCCGGAGCCAGTTCGTTGGTCATGTCTTCCAACAGTTTGTTCACCACCGGCACTGCGCTTTCCAGCTTGGCCTGGGTCAACTGGGCCGATTGCTGGGTCAGTTGCGGCATTTTCTCCAGGACTTTCTTGCCCAGTGGCGACTTGTAGAAAGCAACCAGGTCCTTGAGTTCGGACTCGCTGAAGTTGCTGGTGTACAGCTTGACCATGTCCGGCTTGAGCTTGTTCCAGCCAATGGCCTGGTCCAGGGCGGCGTTGGCCTTGGCCTGGTAGGTGTCCAGAACGGTTTGCTTGGCGGCAGGCGCCTTGGTCTGCTCGAAACGCTGGGCAAACATTTGCTGCACTTGCATGTACACCGGGGTGCCCAGCTTGTCTGCGTGGGCCAGGGTCAGGAAGGCTTCGGCACTGGCGTTGTGGCTGGCGGTATCGGCAAGAACCTGGCCGCTGGCACATACCAGAGCAACCGCGGTACAGATGGCACGAAGACGAGTCATCGAGTTTCCTTTTCTAGCAGGCGAGGTAAGACCCCAAGGGCGACCATTCTGCGCCTAAAAAACGCTGGCACTCAACCCCACGCCTTGTAGGGCCTGGTTTTGCGGGAGTTTGGCCGATGAAATGGGTTTTATGGAACCCAAACGCGCGCCCAGGGCCTAAACTGCGCAAACCGACTACAAGGAGGGTCCCCGCGATGAGCCGTATCGAAACCGACAGCCTGGGCGAAGTACAGGTCCCGGATGACGCTTACTGGGGCGCACAGACCCAACGTTCGCTGGTCAACTTCGCCATCGGCGAGCAACGCATGCCACTGGCGGTATTGCACGCCCTGGCCTTGATCAAGAAAGCCGCGGCGCGGGTCAACGACCGCAATGGCGACCTGCCCGCCGATATCGCCCGGCTGATCGAACAGGCCGCCGATGAAGTGCTTGATGGCCAGCACGACGACCAATTCCCGCTGGTGGTCTGGCAGACCGGTAGCGGCACCCAAAGCAACATGAACGCCAACGAAGTGATCGCCGGCCGCGCCAACGAGCTGTCGGGCCAGCCCCGTGGCGGCAAAAGCCCGGTACACCCCAACGATCACGTCAACCGCTCCCAGAGCTCCAACGACTGCTTCCCCACCGCCATGAGCATTGCCACCGTGCAGGCGGTGCACGAGCAGTTGCTACCGGCGCTGCGTGAACTGTCCGGTGGCCTGGCAGAGTTGTCGGCGCGCCATATGAAGCTGGTCAAGACCGGCCGCACCCATATGATGGATGCCACGCCGATTACCTTCGGCCAGGAGGTCTCGGCGTTTATCGCGCAACTGGACTACGCCGAGCGCGCCATTCGCAGTGCCCTGCCCGCC
Source organism: Pseudomonas sp. 25 R 14 (assembly GCF_900004755.1). Lineage (NCBI taxonomy): Bacteria > Pseudomonadati > Pseudomonadota > Gammaproteobacteria > Pseudomonadales > Pseudomonadaceae > Pseudomonas > Pseudomonas sp. 25 R 14. The sequence goes on from NZ_CVTS01000024.1 coordinate 188,518, forward strand.
GTCTACGAATTGGCACAGGGCGGTACGGCGGTGGGCACCGGCCTGAACTCGCCCCATGGTTTTGGCGAGGCGATTGCCGCAGAAATCGCCGCGTTGTCCGGGTTGCCATTTGTCACCGCGCCGAACAAATTCGCCGCGCTGTCGGGCCATGAACCGCTGACCACCCTGTCCGGCGCCCTGAAAACCCTGGCCGTGGCCTTGATGAAAATCGCCAACGACCTGCGCCTGCTGGGCTCGGGCCCGCGCGCTGGGCTTGCTGAAGTGCGCCTGCCGGCCAACGAGCCGGGCAGTTCGATCATGCCCGGCAAGGTCAACCCGACCCAGTGCGAGGCGCTGTCGATGCTGGCCTGCCAGGTCCTGGGCAACGACGTGACCATCGGCATTGCCGCCAGCCAAGGGCATTTGCAATTGAACGTGTACAAGCCGGTGATTATCCACAACCTGCTGGAGTCGATCCGCTTGCTCGCCGACGGCTGTCGCAACTTCCAGGAACATTGCATCGCCGGCCTTGAGCCCGACGCCGAGCAAATGGCCGAGCACCTGGAACGGGGCCTGATGCTGGTAACGGCGTTGAACCCGCATATCGGCTATGACAAGTCAGCAGAGATTGCCAAGAAAGCCTATGCCGAGGGGCTGACACTGCGCGAAGCGGCGCTGGACCTGGGCTACCTCACCGATGCCGAGTTCGACCAGTGGGTACGCCCGGAGAATATGCTCGAAGCAGGGCACTGATCCCCGCCCCTGTAGGAGCCGGCTTGCCGGCGAAAAACGTCAACGATAACGCGGGATGTCTGATGCCCCGCGTTGCCCTCGGGCTTTTCGCCGGCAAGCCGGCTCCTACAGGGGTTGTACCGACCTTGCGCGCCGGGCCTTGAGCCCGGCGATCAAGGACGGCGCCAACGCCACCGACGCCGACCCCAGCACCACCAGTACCGCGCCACCATACCCCAGGCCGTTGATCTGTTCGGCGTGTACATAGTCGGGCCACAGCCAGGCTGCAATCGCCACCGCCACGAACGTCACCAGCGGCGTAATCGCCAGGGTCGCACTGACCCGCGATGCTTCCCAATGGGCCAGCGCCTCGGCAAACGCGCCATAAGCAATCAGCGTATTGAAACAGCACGCCAGCAACAGCCAGCCTTGCAATGGGCTCAGTTGCAGCGCCTCCATGGGATGCACCCAGGGCAGCAGCAAAAACGCGCAGCACAGGTAAATCACCATCATCACCTGCAATGAATTCCACACCGTCAGCAATTGCTTCTGGCCCAGGGCGTAGAACACCCAGATGGTGGTCGCCAGCAAAATGGTCAGGACCCCGGCGGTGTAGGTGCCCAAGGACGTCAACAACTCTGCCAGGCGCTGGTTGAAGAACAGCGCAAAACCGATGATCAGCACCAGCAGGCCCACGCCCTGCCCCAGGCTGAAACGCTCCTTGAACAGGAACACACTGGCGATCATCAAGAAGATCGGCCCCATCTGCACCACCAGTTGCGCCGTGCCGGGGCTCAGCATCTTCAGCCCGACCAGGTACAGCACATAGTTGCCCACCAGGCCGCACACCGCCATTGCCACCAGCCAGCCACCGCGCTTGCCCAGGACTTTCGGGCTGGGCAGGCGTTTGACGGCGGCCAGGTACACAAACAGGCACGTACCGGACACCATCAGGCGAAACCAGGTCACGGTGATCGGGTCCATCACCTGCAGGACCTGTTTGAGCTTGATCGGCAGAATGCCCCAGAGCAGCGCGGTCAGCAGGGTCAGGGATAAACCGTAGACCCAGCGGCCGGAAGAGATGTGCATGAGTGCCCCAGGAGCCAGTGGAATGAGGGATGCATTCTAGGGTGATATGAAAGGTTTTAGGGGCGTAATTTAAAGGACACAACACCGTTCAAAATGTGGGAGCGGGCTTGCTCGCGATAGCAGTGTGTCAGCCAGCACATCCAGCGACTGACATACCGCTATCGCGAGCAAGCCCGCATTTGATCTGCGGTGTTTTATAGATCAGCGCACGGCTTCGAACAGGCCGGTCGCCCCCATCCCACCCCCCACGCACATGGTGACGATGCCATAGCGCAAATGACGCCGCTGCAACTCACGCACCAGATGCCCCACCTGCCGCGAGCCGGTCATGCCGAACGGATGGCCAATCGAGATAGACCCGCCGTTGACGTTGTACCTGGCATTGTCGATCTCCAGGCGATTGCGCGCATACAGGCACTGGGACGCAAATGCCTCGTTGAGTTCCCACAGGTCGATATCGGCCACTTGCAGTCCACGGGCCTTGAGCAATTTGGGTACCGAGAACACTGGGCCGATGCCCATCTCGTCCGGCTCGCAGCCGGCGACGGTAAAGCCGCGGAAAAACGCCTTTGGCTTGAGGCCCAGCTCCAGGGCTTTTTCCAGGCTCATCACCAGGGTCATCGACGCGCCATCAGACAATTGCGACGAGTTGCCCGCCGTCACTGAGCCGTCCTCGGCAAACACCGGTTTGAGCCCACTCAGGCTGGCCAGGGTAGTGTCCGGACGGTTGCAATCATCACGGTCGACCACACCGTCAAGGATCTGCACCTCACCGGAGTTCTTGTCCTCAACCTTGTACTTGACCGCCATGGCCACGATTTCATCGTCGAACAGCCCGTCGGCCTGGGCCTGGGCGGTGCGCTGCTGGCTTTGCAGGGCGTACAGGTCCTGCTCCTCGCGGCTGACGTTATAACGGCGGGCGACGATTTCGGCGGTCTGGCCCATGGGGAAGTAGATGCCCGGCACCTGCTCCTTGAGCAGCGGGTTGATCAGGTTATCGGTGTTGACGCTTTTCATGGTCAGGCTGATGGACTCGACACCGCCGGCAACAATGATGTCGCTGCACCCGGAAGCGATCTGGTTCGCCGCGATGGCAATCGCCTGTAGCCCTGAGGAGCAGAAACGGTTGAGGGTCATGCCCGCGGTACCGGTGCCCAGGCGCGACAGCACTGCCACGTTGCGACCGATGTTGTAACCCTGGGCACCTTCGTTGGAGCCGGCGCCGACAATGCAATCCTCGACGCTGGCCGGGTCGAGACCATTGCGGCTCAGCAACGCGTTCACGCAATGCGCCGCCATGTCATCGGGACGGGTCTGGTTGAACTTGCCGCGAAAGGACTTGGCCAGGCCGGTTCGCACACTGTCGACGATCACTACTTCACGCATGGACTACCTCAATCTTGTCGTTGTTGGGAGACAGATCGAGGATAGATCCAGCGCCGGGTGATCGCGATGATCATTCACCTGACGTATGCAAAAGAATGGCTCGAACCCTGTAGGAGCGAGCTTGGCTCCGGGCGGCGTTCCGACGAAAGACGCAAGGGCTGCGCGTTCATTCAGGATGCCCGCGTTATCGTTGACGATTTTCACGAGCAAGCTCGCTCCTACTTGTGCTTCTTCTTTTTGTCGTGTTTGTCGGACTTGGCAAAGGCCTCTTCCAACGCCAGGTTGATGGTGCGCAGCACCTTGACCCGCGCCCAGCGCTTGTCGTTGGCCTCAACCAACGTCCAGGGCGCAATCTCGGTGCTGGTGCGGTCCACCATGTCACCCACGGCCGCCCGGTAGGCATCCCACTTGTCGCGGTTGCGCCAGTCGTCTTCGGTGATTTTGAAGCGTTTGAACGGGATCTCTTCCCGGGCCTGGAAACGCTCCAACTGGGTGTCCTTATCAATCGCCAGCCAGAACTTGACCACGATCACCCCGGCATCGCGCAGTTGCTCCTCGAAATCGTTGATTTCGGCGTAAGCGCGCATCCAGTCCGCCGTGGTGCAAAAGCCCTCGATCCGTTCCACCAGTACGCGGCCATACCAGGAGCGGTCAAACACGGTGAACATGCCCCGTGCCGGAATCTGCCGCCAGAACCGCCACAAGTACGGCTGGGCGCGCTCGTCTTCGGTGGGGGCGGCAATCGGTACGATGCGGTACTGGCGCGGGTCCAGCGCCGCCGCCACCCGACGGATCGCCCCGCCCTTGCCCGCCGCATCGTTACCTTCAAAGACGGTGACCAGCGCGTGTTTACGCATGCGCTTGTCACGCATCAAGCCGGAAAGCCGCGCCTGTTCGGTGATTAACTGCTCCTCGTAGTCGTCCTTCTCCAGGCGCTGGGTCATGTCCAGGCTATCGAGCAGGCTGCGTTGATCGACGGCAGTCGGCAGCGGCGCAGGGTGAATTCCGCTGGCCTTGACCTTGGCCAGCTTCAGGGCATTTTGCAAACCGTCCAGAAGAATCTTGCCCACCGTCAGGCCACGGTAATGGGCATCCACGCCTTCGATCACGTGCCAGGGTGCGTAGTCGCGACTGGTGCGACGCAAGACCCGTTCGCCGAAATGCACAAACTTGTCGTAGGTCTCGGACTGCTGCCAGTCCAGCGGGCTGATGCGCCAACTGTGCAGCGGATCATCCTGCAAGGACTTGAGCCGCGCCTTCATTTGCTTCTTGGAGAGGTGGAACCAGAACTTGAAGATCAGCGCCCCTTCATCGCAGAGCATCTGCTCCAGGCGCTCGGCCCCGGCGATGGCCTGGTCCAGGCGGGCGTCCTTGATCTGGCCATGGACGCGCGCCTGCAACATCTGGCTGTACCAATTGCCGAAGAACACCCCCATGCGCCCCTTGCCCGGCAATTGCCGCCAATAGCGCCAGGCCGGCGGACGGGCCAATTCTTCGTCGGTCTGCTGGTCGAAGGTGCGCACCTCGATCAGCCGTGGGTCCATCCATTCATTGAGCAGCTTGACGGTCTCGCCCTTGCCGGCCCCTTCGATGCCGTTGATCAGCACGATCACCGGGAAACGTCCCTGCTGGTGCAACTCGAACTGCGCTTCCAGCAAGGCTTCACGCAAGGCCGGGACTTCAGCGTCGTAAGTGTCCTTATCGACGGCATGACCGATTTCGGCAGATTCAAACATGGGCGACTCCCTTCCAAGATGGATCAAGACTAGCGGATTGGGCAGCACGCCGGGCAAGGAATTCCAGACGGCTTGCCGTGGATCAATTGCCGTGCTTGTTGGTCAGCCCTCAGACACATGACAGATGCCCAGGTCCTGGTGTTTCATCATCCGATGGGTCAGGCGCTCCAGCACCTCGCTTATCGCCTGCTGGCGAGGAGAACGCAGGGCTTCTATTTGCCTGCGGTACTCCCCGTCGGTGAGGTTTTGACCGTTCTCGAAGATCGTCTGCTGTTGCACATCAAACGGTTCGGTGACCAATCCGAATTCACGGGGAAACTGCTGTTTGAGATGGACTTTCCAGAAAGACAGTTGTGCAATAAAACACAAGAACGCAGGGGATAACTCGGCAGTGAGGACCTGTTCGCGCGCCCTCTCCAAAGCGCTGCTGGTCAAGTCGGCCAATGAAGCATACTGCATGTGCTTGGGTTGTCCCGGCAACTGAAGGGTCTTGGCCAACCCGACTCGGTAGGCCAGGCTGACTTCCAAGGGATACTCGGAGGAATGCTCGACGGCGTAGCGTGCCGCAATTTTTTCCAGCTCACCGAGGCGAAACAAACCACGCCCCAAGGTCAATAACACATCCGTGTTACCTTGCCCGCGACCGGCCTGACGAGTCGCATTCTTGACCGTCTTGAGGACTTCTATCTGACTGAAAGTCTCTGCAGCCTGATCCGAACTGTTTGGCGGCTGAGCCGCCAGTTGAAAGACCTGCTCGCGTAGCTCGACGCTGTCGTGGGTCGATTGCAGGACGTCCCAGACCCTGCGGCTCAAATCCTCACGGACGTAACGGCTGTCGGCGGTATCGGATAGTTTGGCCAGTAATGTAAACAACGGCGCCGAGTCAGGGTCATCGCGCAGGTTCGCCCAAAGGGTGCGTTTGTTGGCATCTTGAGCAGACACCTCGTCCGGCAACCAGGCCGCCCGGGCGCTCAACTCGGTAAAGCGTGATTGATCGTCATCCACAAGGCCCATACCAATACCCATCTCGTCTCGGTAGCGGACCAGTGCAGTCATCGTTGTGGCGGACAATGGGTTACCAGCCAAGTTGATCGCCTGGCTGAAACCGCGCGTTATGGTGAATACCCAGTCGGGCAACACCGTAATCCAGTTATTGCGCAGATCCACCTGTTCCAAATGGGCCAGGCGCCCGAGCCCTATAGGCAGGTCGACAATCCTCGTGTCCTGTAATAACAATGTATGCAAATCGTGCATATTGCTGACATCCAGGTGCACCTCAACAGGGTTGTGGCTCATGTCCAACCGACGCAACGTGGTCATGTCGGCCAGTTTTTTTCGGGTGTACTCGGTCAGCGCAAGCTGGTTGTGAGGCAACGACAAACTGTCGAGTTCAGGCATGCGGGAAAGATATTCCGGTAGCCGGGTCAGACTGTTACGGTCCAGATCCAGGCGCCTAAGCCCCTTGAAGTGCCTCAGAAAGTAGGCAGCGTCATCGTCCAAGCGCATATTTTTGAGGGACAACTGCCGGACATGATCGAAACGAATTTCGTGGGGAAATTTCGGCAATGAGCCCACCCGCATCCCGTCCAGAGTCAGACCGTAAACGGGCACCTGCACTTCATCAAGTACAAAACCCTGGCGCCGCCAGCATGCTTCAATGCGCTCCGCCACTTGCTGGCGGCTCTGCCGAATGCCTCTGAAACCCGGTTGTTTCTCCAGGTCTCCAACGTTGCTCTTCCAGTGCTTGAGGATTGCCCGCAGATGACCCAGGTCATCCTCCATACGAGCAACGGCCTTGGCCCGGGAAAGCTCATCGACACCTGACACCGACTGGAGAAGATCAAATGCTTGCTCGTCACTGAACAGCGGATAAATCTTCTTCACTTTGCGCACCAGCGCAGAGGATTGCGCCGCCGAACCGGTCGCTGGATCCGCCTGCTTGCAAGGTATTTCCACCGTCTGGGGCTCGTGGGCCTTAGTGGAAAAAGCCTCGGCCGCCACATCACGTTCACTCTGAGCCCGGTCGGCAACCATACGTCGCAGCCTCCAGCCGCTTTCGGTCCCTTCCAAAGGCAGTTTCAAAGCCGTCCGCTGCCTGTCCTCCAGCGTACCCAGGATCGCCTCGAAAAGCCCATCCGGACCTGACTGAACTGCCCCCCTACTCACAGCGTTGTCATCGAACGGCTCAAAGCCTGCTGTGGACCTGACCACAACCCGACGCACGCTGGCGCTCTCAACCGCACCAAGGGCCAATAAGTCACCCTGTGGAGAATCCTGGCGTAACTCCAGTCGTAGCGACTTATCCCACCCGTCTACGCGCGGCAACATGCGAACCGCGAGACACTGCGTGTCGAGGCCAGCCAACTCAGGCTGTTCAAAACCGGCAAGGGCGCGATCCAGGCGCTGTTCTTCGAGTGCATATCGCACCGATTCGGCCAGCCCCATGGGAACACGCTGCTTGTCACGCAGAGATTCCCTCTCCACCGAGGACGCCTCAGCCATCACCTCCCGCATGACTCGATAGGGCAATTGCGGATACGTCTTCCTGAGCAACTCCCACTCCTGTGGCACCGGCCCGTCATAGGACTGATACAACTGCTCAAACAGCGGTTTACGATCAGCCTTGAGGTGCTCAAGCAATTGGCGCGCCAATACAGCGTGCTCCTGATTGGCAGCAACACCTTCCCCCAACAGCCCGATTTTTTGCTGCTCATCCAACCGGGACAACAACACATCAAACACCTTCCCCTCGGACACAGCTTTCTCGGTGATGGTCAATCGCTGCCTGACATCGTCAATAAACCCGGTGGAGGGGTAACGCGCCTTGACGCCTCCCTGGGCGTCAAGCACTTCGAAATAACGGCCCTTAGGCCAACCCGACAACAAGGGCAAAGCGTGCATCTGCAAGATCGCACTTTCAGCATTGAGGTAAACACTGCGCTCCAACAGCCAGATCAGGTCACGAATGGAGTGCTCCAGCCTGAAACGCTCGTATAAATCACGAAACCGTGCGGGAAAGGGAAGGCATTCCTGAGCCAGGTGGTAACCCCATCGGTGGGGCTTGTCCATGATGGACTTGACCAGTTGCAACTTGCGCGAATCCAGCACCGGGTGACGACTCGCGGGTTCCAGGCGTGAAAAGAGATACCCTTCATCCTCCCACGTCTCAGGCCTCTCAAATGAAAAACGCCAAGCGCCCTCACCGTTGTGCAGCATTGCCGGACGATAGGCCGTCTGCCGCACAGCGGGGTTAGCCCGCCACTGACCCAGCTTTGGATCAAACGAAACCTGATGGACGAAACCATTGACCTTTACGTAGGAATGACCACCTACTTTATAAATGCCTTCCGCATCGGCAACCCTATTCTCGACGAGGTGCTGATCATGGGCGTACGGCAGTATGTCGGGGCGCCATAGCCGTAGGTTACCGTCGTCTAAACGTATGGCCTCCAGTTCCTGGAAGTAGCCCTCAATGCCCTGTCGGGCGCGCTTCAAAACCTTACCAACCACCTTGGCCCCCGCCGCGAACAACACCATCGACGTGAGGCTCTCCGCCACAGCACCCAACTGTTTGAGCGCCTCTACCTTGTCACCGCGACGCCAGTCCTCAATGCCCTCATACACCTCGCCAAGCATCTGCCCCACCGCCACCCCCGTCATCAGCAATCCCAACGCTGGGACGACAAAGCCCGCGAGGTTGAGCAGCGTCAAACCGGCATCAAGGTACTCCAGCAAGCGCTGCTTGCGGACGTCCTCATCGACATCTACCACCGGTACCGCCAGTGTCCTCGCGTCGATTTGCAACTTGCCCACGTAAGTGGCAAAAAAGTGGAGCGCCAAGCTGGTCGTTATGGGCTTGGCCGCCAGCACACCCAGCGTACGGTGCTCCCCAAACCGACTGAAAAAAACCAGCCGGTCAACCTCCCCCAGGTAACCGGTAAAGAATGTGCGATAGGTGGAGACTTCCAGCTTCAGATCCAGATAGACCTTGAAGTCATTGAGCGAGGGATACTCAAAGAACGGTCGTTTGGGCTCATTGGGCATATAGACCACGCAGGGTTCTTCCGGGTAATCCCCGATCGGCCGTCCCGAGAACACCACGACACTCCACAGGCAACAGTCGAGTGCATTCAAGCCTTGCCAGAGGACCGGGCGCCCCTGAAACAACAGGTCTTTGGCCTGGGCGGGAGTCATGTTCCGATCAAGCAGCGTGCATAGCATGGCGTAGGAGTCCTGGGTGATATCGCCACGCATGCAGGCGATATGCGCGTCGATTCTTACGTCCAGGGTTTTCATCCAACCAATATCAACCGCTGCCCCGTTGACGTAGGGCCCATCAGCGGTCTCGCCAATATCCAGGTGAAATACTTCAGCGATGTGCTGCTGATACAGCCGACCAAGATCCAGCTCCCTGCAACCCTTGGCAAACTCATGCGCAGAGACCGCGATAGCTGCATAGGGGGCTGATCCGGCTTGCAGCCCCGACTCCTCTGAGTAATGCCCCGCTCGCGCCTCTTCCTCGGAAAAATTCTGCAGCGCCATGTGCAACAAGCTCTGCCGTTCCAGCTTGAGGCTTCTCTCATATTCCAACGGAAGGACTGCTTTTTGGTATTCGTAGGTGGCATAGACAAAAAGATCCTTTTTGGGGTCCACCGTTGCCTGCCACTTTTTCTGGCAGTACGCCTTCAAGTGCCCACTGCAAAACTCATCCAGCGACCGTAACCGCCTCAAACGGCCTTCGACCGCAACCCTGGCTTCTTCAACCCGCTCAGCATCCTTTTCCAGCGCTTCCAGCAAACCTTTCGGGGCATTGATCATCCAGCCCGGCAGGCGCTTTTGCAGCACATCGGCCTTGGCTAGATCGCCCGTCATTTCCAACAAGGCAGCTTGCAATTGTTGCTGCGTCAATTGAGTACATGTCTTAGTCAAATCATCCTGTGCCTGCATCAGCAATATCCTTTATTGCCCAATAATCAAGCGTTAACGATACCCCGGTGCAAGGCGTTGAATTAACGCTGATAGTTAATCAATCAACGTGGTATTTCGGTGGCTTTTTCCATGTAAGAACTAATGGGCTACCGCCATTATTTCGACACGGGCAACCGTGGATCAATCGCATGCTCCGGTATCGGCTAGAATGGCCGCCTTGTCTTGGCCGAGTTGCCCATGAACCCCGTACTGCCAAATGCCCAGCTTGATTGGGACGACCAGGGACGCCCGCGCTCGCGGGTGTTCGACGACGTGTATTTCTCCGACCTGTCGGGCCTGGAAGAAACCCGCTACGTGTTCCTCCAGCAGAACCGTCTGCAGGAGCGCTTTGCCGCGCTGCCCGTGGGCGGGCGGCTTATCATCGGAGAAACGGGGTTTGGCACCGGGCTCAATTTCCTGTGTGCCTGGCAGCTGTTTGAACAGCATGCGGTAGCAGGTGCGCGCCTGCATTTTGTCAGTGTGGAAAAGTACCCGCTGAGCCACGCCGACCTGCAACGCGCGCTCGCCCTCTGGCCGGAACTCAAGCCACTGGCCGATCAATTGCTCGCGCAGTACATCGCTATTCATCAAGGTTTCCAGCGCCTTGTGCTGGATCACGGGCGCGTCACATTGACGCTGTTGGTCGGAGATGCACTGGAACAACTGCCGCAATTGGACGCGCAGGTCGACGCCTGGTTTCTTGATGGTTTCGCACCGGCGAAAAACCCTGACATGTGGACTGCCGAACTGTTCGCCGAACTGGCGCGGCTGGCAGCCCCGGGCTCGACCATCAGCACCTTTACCAGCACCGGCTGGGTGCGGCGCCTGCTCAATGGTGCCGGGTTCAAGATGAAACGCACGCCAGGCATCGGCCACAAGTGGGAAATCCTGCGGGGTGAGTTCCTCGGCTGGCCGGCCGAAACGCCGG